>NZ_WBMR01000068.1 GCF_008923365.1 Actinomadura montaniterrae | reverse complement strand
GGCCTCGCGCTCCGCGGCGGCGGCGCGCTGCGCGGCACCGCCGGGCTGGCCGCGCTCGCCGTCGCGGGCTCGCTGACCGCCGCCTGCGAGGTCTCCATCGGGCACGGGAAGTCGGGGTCCGGGCCGTCCTCGGCCGCCGCCGCGGGCCCCGCCGGGCCGACCACCGCCGGCGACCCGTACGTCCCCGGCGACGGGAACGGCGGCTACGACGTCCAGAACTACAACCTGAAGCTGAACATCACGCCGGACGCGTCCACCGAGCTGACCGCGACGGCGACGATCACGGCGACGGCCAAGGAGCGGCTCGGCCGCTTCAACCTGGACCTGACCGGCCTGACGATCTCGTCCATCACCGTCGACGGCAAGCCGGCGCGGCAGCAGCGGGCGGGCAGCGAGCTGGAGGTCACCCCGGCCAAGGAGCTGGCGAAGGGCGCGAAGTTCACCACCGTGGTGAAGTACTCGGGGACGCCGCGCACCATCTCCGACCCGATCCTCGGCACCTACGGGTGGGTCCGCACGTCCGACGGGGTGTTCATCGCCTGCGAGCCGAGCGGCGCGCACACCTGGTTCCCCGCCAACGACCATCCGAGCGACAAGGCCACGTTCGACTTCGAGGTCACGGTGCCGCAGGGGCTGACGGCGATCGCCAACGGCGAGCCCACGACGCCGGTGACCGGCTCGGACGGAGGCGGCACGCCCGGCCTCCCCGGCGCGCCCGGCGGCGGCTCGGGCGGCGGTCCGGGCGGCGGGGAGTCGCCCGGCGGCGGGTCCCCGAACGGCGGCCCGTCGGTCGTGCCGGCCGCCGACCGCCGCGCCACGACCACCACGACCTGGCACGTCAAGGAGCCGATGGCGACGTACCTGGCGACCGTGGACGTCGGCCGGTTCGCGGTCCGCACCGGCAAGACCGCCGACGGCAAGCCGGTGATCACCGCGGTGGACCCGAGCGTCCCGGGCGTGAACGTGGACGCGTTCGCCAAGCTGAACGCCGACGTCATCGACCAGTGGTCGAAGCTGTTCGGCCCGTACCCGTTCGACTCCGCCGGCGGGCTGATCGACAACGCGCAGGTCGACTTCGCGCTGGAGACCCAGACCCGCCCGGTGTACGGGGCGTTCGGGCTGCAGCCGACGGTCGTCGCGCACGAGCTGTCGCACCAGTGGTTCGGCGACAGCGTGAGCGTCGGCCGCTGGCAGGACATCTGGCTGAACGAGGGCTTCGCGACGTACGCCGAGTGGCTGTGGGGCGAGAAGTCCGGCGGGCCGAGCGTCCAGCAGCAGTTCGACGAGCGGTACCGGGAGGGGTCGGCGGGCGAGCTGTGGGACGTGCCGCCGGGCAACCCGGGCCGCCGCCAGATGTTCGGCCGCTCGGTGTACGACCGGGGCGGCATGACGCTGGTCGCGCTGCGGAGCCGGATCGGCGAGCCGACGTTCTACAAGCTCCTGCAGACGTGGACGAAGCAGCACAAGTACTCGACCGGCACGACGAAGGAGTTCATCGCGCTGGCGAACGAGGTGTCCGGCAAGAAGCTCGACGCGTTCTTCGACGCCTGGCTGTACCGCAAGGGCCGCCCCGCGAAGTGACCTAGGGACGGCAACGGTCTCGGAAAATGCGGCCCGGTTCCCGCACCCGCGGGCCGCGCGTACGGCACCATCCAGCAGTGAACGGACCTTCCGGACCGTCCGCCGTCCGCGGCGGGCGGCCCCCTGGTCGGCTCGCCGGAGCGGCGGGCGGCGGCGCCTTGTCCACAGCCCGTACCGCCGGCCCCCGTTCCGGTTCCGCCGCGAAATCCGTCCCGGACCAACGAATTCGAGATGGAAACGCGCTTGAACACCGCCCCGGCAGCGGAAATTCTTGATCCACTTGTGTCGTCTCACCCGAGGACGAGATCGATGAGCAGAACCCCCAGAGCTCTTGCCGCCGTGGTGCTCGGCGCCGCGGCGGGCCTCATGGTGTCGGCGGCGGCCCCCGCCGGCGCCGACGCCGTGCGGTTCACCCCGGGCGCGCCCGGTGCCGGCGACCCCTACTTCCCGGACATGGGCAACGGCGGATTCGACGTCTCCCACTACGACATCGCGCTCCGCTACGACCCGAAGACGAAGGCGATCCAGGCCGTCACCACCGTCACCGCGCGCGCCACGCAGGACCTGTCGCGGTTCGACCTGGACTTCCAGGGCCCGCTGAAGATCTCCTCGCTGACCGTGGACGGCCACAAGGCCGCCTACACGCGCTCCGGCGCGCAGGAACTGGTGATCACGCCGCGGAAGGGGCTGCGCGAGCACCGCCGGTTCCAGGTCCGCGCCGTCTACTCCGGCGTCCCGCAGACCATCAACGACCCGGCGCTGGGCGTCTCCGGGTGGATCCCGACGGCCGACGGCGGGATCATGCTGAACCAGCCGATCGGCGCCGCCACCGTCTACCCGGTGAACGACCACCCGACCGACAAGGCGACGTACTCGTTCACGCTCACCGCGCCGCAGGACCTCACCACGCTCGCCAACGGCGACCTGACGGACAAGCGCACCAAGGCCGGGCTGACCACCACCCGCTGGGAGATGCGCAGCCCCATGGCCAGCGAGCTGGCCATGGTCGCGTTCGGCAGGTACGACGTGGTCACCGGGCGCACGAAGGGCGGCGTCCCGAACCTCACCGCGACGGACCGCGCGATGGCGATCTCCGCGGCGGACGCCAAGAAGTTCAACCAGCAGACGGCCGAGGTCGTGGACTTCGAGTCCGGGCTGTACGGCCGCTGGCCGTACTCCTCCACCGGCGGCGTCACGGTGAAGGCGGGCGTCGGCTACGCGCTGGAGACGCAGGGCCGCCCGGTGTACGACCTGGGCCGCCACCCCGGCGCGATCCCGTCCGGGGACCTCCTCGCGCACGAGCTCGGCCACCAGTGGTTCGGTGACTCGGTGTCGCCGGAGCGGTGGGCGGACATCTGGCTGAACGAGGGCTTCGCGACGTACTCGGAGTGGCTGTACGGCGCCGCGCACGGAGGCAAGACCGTCCAGCAGGCCTTCGACGACGACTACGCGACCCCGGCGAGCGACGACCTGTGGAAGGGCAAGGTCGCCGACCCGGGCCGCGACCACATCTTCGACGGCCTGGTGTACGACCGCGGCGCGATGGCGATCCACGTGCTGCGCCAGACCATCGGCGACAAGGCGTTCTTCAAGCTGCTGAAGGCGTGGCCCGCCCGCTACCGCTACGGCAACGCCTCGACGAAGGACTTCGTCGCGTTCGCCCAGCAGATCGGGCACAAGGACGTGAGCGACTGGGCCGCCAAGTGGCTCTACTCCGAGGGCAAGCCGGCCCTCTGACCGACGCTGCGGAGGGCGCGGCCCGCCCGCTCCCTCCGCAGCGGTCTCCTCAGCCGTTAACGACCCCGAGCGTCGCGATCGCGAGCGAAGCCGGATTCGAGCGAAGCGAGAATCCGATCGCGCAGCGAGCCCCTGGGCGAGCCGGAGCGATGCAGCGATCGCACGCAGTGCCCGTTGAAGGGAGGGCCCCCAGGGCCCGACCGCCAAGGGCGCTGCAATTCAACTCAGCGTCAGGGTGTAGCCCTTGGCGCGGAGGCGGCCGATGACGTCCTCGGAGTGGTCGGCGCCGCGGGTCTCCAGGTGCATGAGCACCTCCGCCTCCTCGACGTGCAGCCGCGCGGCGACCCGCTCGTGCATCACGTCCAGCACGTTGACGCCCAGCTCGGCCAGCTCGCTCAGCAGCGTGACGAGCGCGCCCGGACGGTCCTTCAGGCGGCAGCGGACGACCAGGTACCGGCCCGCGCCCGCCAGGCCGTGCCGCAGCACCTTCGACAGCAGCAGCGGGTCGATGTTGCCGCCCGACAGCAGCACGACGACCGGCGGCTTCACCGCGTACGAGTGCTCCAGCAGCGCCGCGACCCCGGCCGCGCCCGCGGGCTCGACGACCTGCTTCGCGCGCTCCAGGCACAGCAGCAGCGCCTGCGAGATCGACTCCTCGGTCACCGTGACGACGGCGTCGACCAGCTCGCTGACCAGCCCGTAGGTGATGTCGCCTGGACGGCCGACGGCGATGCCGTCCGCCATGGTGGGCTGCAGCTCGACGCGGACGGGCTGCCCGGCCGCGAGCGACGGCGGGAACGCGGCGGCGCGCTTGGCCTGCGCGCCGATGACCTTGACGCCGGAGTCGCGGCCGAGCTCCTTCGCGGCGCCCTTCACCGCCGCCGCGACGCCCGACATCAGCCCGCCGCCGCCGACCGCGCCGACGACGGTCGCGACGTCCGGGCACTGCTCGAGGATCTCCAGCCCGATCGTCGCCTGCCCGGCGACGACGTCGAGGTGGTCGAACGGGTGGATGAAGACCGCGCCGGTCTCCTCGGCGTGCTTCTGCGCGGCGACGAGGCAGTCGTCGACGGTCGGGCCGGGGAACCGCACCTGCGCGCCGTACCCCTTGGTCGCGGCGATCTTCGGCAGCGGCGCGCCGACCGGCATGAACACCGTCGACGCGCAGCCCAGCATGGACGCGGCGAGCGCGACGCCCTGCGCGTGGTTCCCGGCGCTGGCGGCGACGACCCCGCGGGCCCGCTCGTCCGCGCTCAGCCGGGCGATCCGCACGTACGCGCCGCGGATCTTGAAGGAGCCGGTGCGCTGCAGGTTCTCGCACTTCAGCAGCACCGGCCCGCCGATGAGCTCCGACAGCACCCGGGAGGAGATCAGCGGGGTGGGCACCGCCACGTCGCGCAGGAGGTCCCGTGCGGCGCGTACTTCGTCGATGAAGACGGCACTCATGCCACGATCTTCCCACGGGCGGCACCGGGCCCCGGCCCGCACGGTTCGGCCCCGCCCGGTTCGGTCCCGCCCGGTTCAGTCCCGCACGTTCCAGTAGCGGTCCGCGGCGAAGACCAGCGCGGCGGCGCCGATCAGCCCGGCGGTCTGCCCGAGCGCCGCCGGGACGATCTGCGTCTTGCGCGCGAAGGCCATCCACGCGTGCGCCCGGAACGCCTCCTCCACCGGGTCGAACAGCAGCGCGCCCGCCTGCGACACGCCGCCGCCGATCGCGACGACGTCCAGGTCGCACAGGTGGGTCGCGGACGCGATCGCGACGCCGATGGCGTGCCCCGCGCGGCGCATCGCGGCGACCGCGACCGGGTGGCCGCGGCGCGCGTCGGACGCCAGCTCGACGCCCGTGACGTCCTGCCCGCCGGGCCGCCAGCCCTCCCCGCGCGCCCAGGCGACCAGCCCGGGGCCGCGGGCGATCGCCTCCAGGCAGCCGTGCCCGCCGCACTCGCACGGCGGCCCGGACGGCTCGACGACCACGTGGCCGATGTGCCCCGCGTTGCCGCTCGCGCCGTCCACGAGCCGCCCGCCGAGGATCAGGCCGCCGCCGACGCCGGTGGACACCACCATGCCGAGCAGGTTGCTGCGCCCGCGCCCGGCGCCGCGCCAGTGCTCGCCGATCGCGACGCAGACGGCGTCGTTGTGGACGCGGACGGGCAGCCCCGGGTACCGGTCGCGGAGCCGCTCGCGCAGCGGGAACCCGCGCCAGGCCGGGATGTTGAGCGGCGACACCTCGGCGGCGGGCCAGGTCATCGGGCCGCCGCAGCCGCAGCCGACGCCCGCGAGCGCCGGCGAGCCCGCGTCGGCGTGCACCTTGTCGAGCAGGCCCTGGAGCGTCCGCCACAGGCCCTCGGCGTCCAGCCCCTCCCCGCTCGGGGTGGCGACGCGGTCGTAGGCGACGACGCGCCCGCCGGGCTCGACGACCGCCGCGGCCAGCTTCGTCCCGCCGATGTCCACCGCGAGGACGGGCGCGGCCCTGCCGCCGCCCGCCGCCGCGGCCTCGGCCGGATCCGCAGCCGCCATCACCGGTCCCCCGCCCGGCCGAACGCCAGGATGGACGCGGTGAACCCGTGCACGTGGTTGCGCCCGGCGACCGGGCCGATCTCGCCCGCGGCGAAGAACCCGCCGACCCCGGCCGGCCCGAACGCCCGGTCCAGCACCTTGGCGTCGTGGTCGGAGTCGGGGAACATCGCCTGCCCCCGCCCGTTGCAGGAGATCAGCAGCGCCCCCTCGACGGGCGCGAGGTCGAACCGCTCCAGCAGCGCGGTCAGCTCCTCCTCCGCGGCGCCCGCGTCGCGGACCTGGAACCGGACGGTCCGCCCCACGTCCACCACGTCGCCGATCGCGATCGCGCCGCTGTCGGTGTCGGCGCCGACCACCCCGCGGACGAGGAAGTCGCCGCGCTCGTGCTCGTCGGCGTACTCGTCCATCGCGACGCCGATCAGCAGGCCGCGGCCGGCCAGCTCCTGCTCGTCCTCGGGCAGCTCCAGGACGATCTGCTCCAGCTTCTCCAGCGCGGGCACGCCCGCCAGCTCGTACAGCACGTTCTCGTCGGCCTTCGTCACCACCATGTCGGGCCCGATCGGGCGGGCGCCCTGGCTGACGACGGTCGCGGCGCTGACGGCGCCGCCGATGACCACGCCGACCGCGCCGTCCTCGTACACGTCGCCGTCCACGAACAGCCGCGCCTCGCCGTGCTCGCCCGCCTCGGCGAGGCCGCCGACGAGCGCGAGGCCGGGCAGCGCGTCGTCGGAGCGCTCGACGAACGCGTCCACCGGGAAGCTGTAGGGGTCGGCCAGCAGCAGCCCGACCACGTCGTCGTCCTGCCCTTCCGGCATGCCGACCACGATCAGCTTGTCCTCGGCCTTCAGCGTCTCCAGCCGGAACGCCTCCAGCCGCGCGCCGGGCAGCACCGCCGCCCACGCGCTGACCGCGCCCGCGTCCTCCACGCCCCGGCCCCCGCCGATCACCCCGGACGCGCTGCAGCCGATCACCAGCGCGGGCGCCGCGGCCAGCGCCGCGCGCCGCGCCGCGGCCGCGATCTCCTCCGGGTCGTCCCCGGAGATGAAGACGCAGACCAGGTCGGGCGCCGCGGACAGCGGCGCGAGCGCCTGCTCGACCGCGGACACGGCGGCACTGGACAGATCGGGGCCGAGGGCCAGGCCGTCACCGAATCGCGCCATCGGCGCCGCCTCCCTCTCTCCGTTCACCGGGTCGCATCACACCTCCCAGTCTCCCCCGCCGGACGCATCTGACCCAACATCGAGGTCTCGCTCGGGTCTCGGCGCGCCCGGGCGCGGGGGCCGAGGAATCCGCGGCGGACGGGTGCGATCGCGCGCTTCGGCGACGTAGTGTCGATCGCGTGCGTTCATCCACACCACGCGAGACCACACTGGGCGAGCTGCGCACCAGCGGCCACGTCCAGCGATCGGTGAAGGCCGAGATCCGCCGCAACCTGCTCGCCCGGCTGAGATCCGGCGAGCCGCGCTTCCCCGGCATCCTCGGCTTCGACGACACCGTGCTCCCCCATCTCGAGCGCGCCCTGCTCGCCGGCCACGACCTCGTGCTGCTCGGCGAGCGCGGGCAGGGCAAGACGCGGCTGATCCGCACCCTGGTCGGGCTGCTGGACGAGTGGACCCCGGTGGTGGCCGGCTGCGAGATCAACGACCATCCCTACGACCCGGTGTGCGTGCGCTGCCGCCGGCTCGCCGCCGAGCTCGGCGACGAGCTGCCGGTCGAGTGGCGGCACCGCGACGACCGCTACGGCGAGAAGCTCGCGACGCCCGACACGAGCGTCGGCGACCTCATCGGCGACGTCGACCCCATCAAGGTGGCCGAGGGCCGCACCCTCGGCGACCCGGAGACCGTGCACTTCGGCCTCGTCCCGCGCACCAACCGCGGGATCTTCTCCATCAACGAGCTGCCCGACCTGGCCGAGCGGATCCAGGTGGCGCTGCTGAACGTGCTGGAGGAGCGGGACGTGCAGATCCGCGGCTACGCGCTGCGGCTGCCGCTGGACGTGCTGCTCGTCGCGTCCGCCAACCCGGAGGACTACACCAACCGGGGCCGGATCATCACCCCGCTGAAGGACCGCTTCGGCGCGGAGATCCGCACCCACTACCCCCTGGAGCTGGACGCCGAGCTGGCGCTGATCCGGCAGGAGTCCGACTTCGCGGACCTGGCGGGCCTGCCCGCCGAGGTGCCCGACCACCTGATCGAGGTCATCGCCCGCTTCACCCGGCTCGTCCGGGAGTCGACGGCGGTGGACGCGCGGTCGGGCGTGTCGGCGCGGTTCGCGCTGGCGGGCGCCGAGACGGTCGCGGCGGGCGCGGTGCGGCGCGCGGCGCTGGCCGGCGAGGAGCGCGCCGTCGCGCGGGTCTGCGACCTGCCGGCGGTGGTGCCGTCGCTGATGGGCAAGGTGGAGTTCGAGGTCAGCGAGGAGGGCCGCGAGCAGGAGGTGCTGGAGCACCTGCTGCGCCGCGCGGTCGCCGAGACCTACCGGCGCACGCTCGGCCCCGCCGACCTGTCCGGGCTGCTGGACAAGTTCGACTCCGGCGACACCGTCGAGTCGGGCGAGCTGGTGCCCTCCACCGAGCTGCTGCGGCGGATCGGGCAGGTGCCCGGCCTCGCCAAGATCATGGAGCGGCTCGGCATGTCCGGGGAGTCCCCCGAGCAGGCCGCGGCCGCGCTGGAGTTCGCCCTGGAGGGGCTGTTCCTGACCCGGCGGCTGTCCAAGGACGTGCAGGGCGGCCGGGCCGACGGGACGGCGACGTACCGGACCTGAGCGCGGGTCCTGGAGGCGCCATGTCCGAGGAGGTTCGATGAGCCGGTACAGGTACGGCGCGTACGAGGACGGGCCCGACCCGCTCGCACCGCCCTACGACGTCCGCGACGCGCTGGACGCGATGGGCGACTCGGTGCTGGACGGCACCCGTCCCGACGACGCGCTGCGGGAGCTGCTGCGCCGCGGGCTGCCGAACGCGCAGGGCCGCCGCGGCCTCGACGACCTGCTGCGGGAGGTGCGGGAGCGGCGGCGCGCGCTGCGCGAGCGGGGCCGTCTCGACGGCACGCTGGAGGAGGCGCGGGCGCTGCTCGACACGGCGATCGGGCAGGAGCGGGCCGAGCTGTTCCCGGACCCGTCCGACGACGCGCGGCTGCGGGAGGCGGAGCTGGACGCGCTGCCGTCCGACACCGCGCAGGCGATCCGCCGGCTGTCGGACTACCAGTGGCGGTCCGACGCGGCGCGGCAGACGTTCGAGCAGCTGAAGGACCTGCTGCGGCGGGAGGTGCTGGACTCGCAGTTCCAGGGCATGAAGCAGGCCCTGCAGAACCAGGATCCGGCGGCGATGCAGCGCGTCAAGGACATGATGGCGTCGCTGAACGAGATGCTGGAGAAGGACGCGCGGGGCGAGCACACCCAGGCCGACTTCGACCGGTTCATGGACGAGTACGGGGACATGTTCCCCGACCGTCCGGAGAACCTGGAGGAGCTGGTCGACCAGCTCGCCCGCCGCGCCGCCGCGATGGACCGGCTGCTCGCGTCGCTCAGCCCCGAGCAGCGGGCCGAGCTGGCGGGGCTGATGGAGCAGGCCATGCAGGACGCGGGCCTGGCCATGGAGATGACGCGGCTCGGTGACGCGCTGCGCGCGCGCCGTCCGGACCTCGGCTGGGGCCAGCCGGAGCAGATGGACGGCGAGAACCCGCTCGGGATGGGCGACGCGACGACCGCGCTGGCGGAACTCGCCGACCTGTCGGAGCTGGAGGCGGCGCTCGGGCAGGACTACCCGGGGGCGCGGCTCGACGACATCGACGAGGACGCCGTCCGGCGGGCGCTCGGCCGGCAGGCCGTCGACGACCTCGACGCGCTGCGCCGCCTGGAGAAGGAGCTGGAGAAGCAGGGCTACCTGCGGCGCAACCGCGGGAAGCTGGAGCTGACGCCGAAGGCGGTGCGGCGGCTCGGCGAGACGGCGCTGCGCCGGGTGTTCTCGCAGCTGACGTCCGGCCGGCAGGGCGACCACGACCAGCGCGACGCCGGCCAGGCGGGCGAGCTGACCGGGGCGAGCCGGGAGTGGCGGTTCGGCGACGAGCAGCCCCTCGACGTCGTCCGGACGGTCAGCAACGCGATCCGGCGCAGCGCGATGGAGGGCCCTCCGCCCGGCGCGGCGGCGGGGCTCGTCGCGGTCCCGGCGGCGTCCGTGGAGTCGCTCGCCGCGGCCGAGGTGCTGGAGCCGGTGGGCGCCGACGCGGTGGACCCGCGCGGTCCGGCGCGTCCGGCGCGGGTGCGGCTCGGCGTCGACGACTTCGAGGTGCACGAGACCGAGCGGCGCACCGGCGCGGCCGTCTGCCTGCTGGTGGACCTGTCGTACTCGATGGTGCTGCGCGGGACGTGGGCGGCGGCCAAGCAGACCACGCTGGCCCTGCACACCCTCGTGACCAGCAAGTTCCCGCAGGACGCGATCCAGATCATCGGGTTCTCCAACTACGCGCGGACGCTGCACCCCGAGGAGATGGCCGGGCTCGACTGGGACATGGTGCAGGGCACGAACCTGCACCACGCGCTGATGATCGCGGGCCGGCATCTGGACCGGCACCCCGACTTCGAGCCGATCGTCCTGGTCGTCACCGACGGGGAGCCGACCGCGCACCTGCGCCCGGACGGCCGCTCGCTGTTCGACTACCCGCCGTCCACCGACACGCTGGTGCTGACGCTCGCCGAGGTCGACAAGATGACCCGGCGCGGCGCCACGATGAACTTCTTCATGCTGGCCGACGACCGGCGGCTGGTGTCGTTCGTGGAGGAGGTCGCGCGCCGCAACGGCGGCCGGGTGTTCGCGCCGGACGCCGACCGGCTCGGCGAGTACGTCGTCAGCGACTACCTGAGGGTCCGCCGGGGCCGCCGGTAGGCCACAGGGCCGCCGGGCCAGGGCCGCCGGTGGCGCGGCGCCCCGGCACGCCGGGGGCTAGGGTCGGCACATGTCGACCTCCGACCGCATCCTGCTCATCCTGCACATCGGGTTCGCGATCTTCACGCTGGGCCCGCTGACCGCCGCGACGATGTCCACGCCGCGCTACATCCGCCACCGCAACGCCACGGTGGTGCGGTACCTCAACCGCACGACGCAGATCTACGGCGCGGGCACGCTGCTGATCTTCCTGTTCGGGCTGTGGCTGGCGAAGGGCGAGCTCGCGCACGTGTGGCTGTCGGCGTCGATGACGCTGTTCATCGTGGCGCTGGTGCTGCTGCTGATCGTCGAGCGGGACCAGCGGAAGGCCGCGAAGCTGCTGGACGAGGCGGGCCCCGCGCCGGCGGCGGTCGCGGCGGCCGCGCCCCAGGCGGAGGCCGAGGCGGCCGCCGAGGCCGAGGACGGCGGCGAGTCGGGCGCCGCGAAGACCACCGGGGAGACGCCGGTGGCGGCGAGGCCCGCGGCCGGCGAGGTCGCCCAGGTGGAGCGCGGACGCATCGCCGCCATCTCCGGCGTCATCGCGCTGATCTGGCTGGTGATCCTCGTCCTGATGGTCTGGAACGCCTGACGTCGCGCGGGGCGCGTCCCGCCGGGGTCAGGGGCGCGCCTTCGTGTGCGCCTTGATCCACTGCATGATCTCGGGCGTGACGCCGGGGACGTTCAGCATGTCCGAGGCGTGCATGACACCGTCGACCGTCTGCACCTTGACCTGGACGCCCGCGGCGCGCAGCGCGCTCGCGAGGCCCTGGCTCTGCGTCACCGGCACGAAGTCGCCGGTGGCGTGCAGCAGCAGCATCGGCGCGTCGCCGGCGGACGCGTGGGTGGTGGTGTCGGCGTCCTCGACGCGCTTCCAGCAGTCGGCGGCCTCGGCGGTCTCCTCCGCCGAGCCGGGCACGCAGTGGACGAGGTCGACGACGGCCTGGCGCAGCTTGCGCTGCCGGGACGAGGCGTCGAGCAGCGCGCCGTCCTTGTAGGCGAGGAACGGGTTGTTCGGCGGCGACAGGGCCACGACGCCGCGGACGAGATCGGTGCCGGTCCCGTGGGTGCCGATCTGCGTCGCGAGCTGCCCGCCGGACGACGAGCCGAGCACGACGATGCGGTCGGGGTCGAGGTTCCACGTGCGGGCGTGCTTCTTCATGAACCGGAGGGCGCCGAGGGCGTCGTCGCGCTGCGCCGGCCACTGCGCCTTCGGCGCGAGCCGGTAGTTCGCCGACAGGACGACGTAGCCGGCGTCGCTCAGCCTCCGCGCGAAGTACTTCCAGCTGTCCTTGCTGCCGCCCAGCCAGTACCCGCCGTGGATGATCAGCACGCCGGGCCGGGCCGCGGTCTGCGCGCCTGCGGCGCCGGCGGGGGCGCGCTTGGCGCCGCGGGCCTTGGCCCGCTGGGCGGGCGTCGGCTGCCAGTAGGCGTCGACGCGCTGGCTCGCGGACGGCCCGTAGCTGTACGTCGCGAACCGGGGGAGCTTGGGCGTCACCATGACGGCCTTGGCGCGGACGACGCCGTCGGTGCCGCCGGCGGTGCCCTGCGGCTCCCCGTCGGGGGCCTGCGACGACGGCGTGCCGGACGGCGACCCGGTGCCGGGCGCGCCGCTGCCGGAGGGACCGGTGGGGGCGTCGGATCCGGGGGCGTCCGTGGGGACGTCCGACGGGGCCGACACCGACGGCGTGGGGCTCGGGCCGGGAGTGGTGGCCTGGGCGGCCATCGGCACGGCTACGGCGGAGACACACGTCGCGGCGAACGCCGCCCCACTGACCAGTACTTTGCGCACCCCGGGCCCCTTCGTGAACGAACCTGGCGGGCTGAGTATAGATGTTTGATCACGTGCCTTGCGGGAAGCATGGGGCGTTCGGGGTTTTCGCCCTCCGGCACGGCGACGCCCCCGTCCGCGCGGACGGGGGCGTCTTCGCAGGTCGGAACGTTACCCCAGGGCGAGCTCCAGATCGCGGAGGAGGTCGTCGGCGTCCTCGATGCCGACCGACAGCCGGACCAGGTCGCCCGGGACCTCCAGCGGCGACCCGGCGGCCGACGCGTGGGTCATCCGGCCGGGGTGCTCGATCAGGGACTCGACGCCGCCGAGCGACTCGCCGAGCGTGAACAGCTTCGTCCGCTCGCACACCCGGACGGCGGCGTCCTCCGAGTCCATCCGGAACGAGACCATGCCGCCGAACGCCCGCATCTGCTTGGCGGCGACCTCGTGGCCGGGGTGGTCGGGCAGCCCCGGGTAGAGCACCTCCCGGACGGCCGGGTGCCGGGTGAGCAGCTCCACGACCTTCTCGGCGTTGGCGCAGTGCCGGTCCATCCGGACGCCGAGCGTCTTGATCCCGCGCAGCGTCAGCCAGGCGTCGAACGGGCCCGCGACGGCGCCCATCGCGTTCTGGTGGAACGCCAGGCGCTCGCCGAGCCCGCCGTCCGCGACGATCAGCGCCCCGCCGACGACGTCGGAGTGCCCGCCCATGTACTTGGTGGTGGAATGCACCACGACGTCCGCACCGAGCTCCAGGGGCCGCTGCAGGTAGGGCGAGGCGAAGGTGTTGTCGACCGCGAGCAGCGCGCCCGCGTCGTGCGCGATGCCCGCGAGCATGGCGATGTCGGCGATGCCGAGCAGCGGGTTCGTCGGCGTCTCCACCCAGATCAGCTTCGTCTCGGGACGGATCGCCGCGCGCACGGCCGCCGCGTCCCCGAGCGGCACCGGGTCGAACGAGACGCCCCACGGCTCGGCGACCTTCGCGAAGAGGCGGTAGGTGCCGCCGTAGGCGTCGTTCGGGATGATCACATGGTCGCCGGGTTTGCAGACGGTGCGGATGAGCGCGTCCTCGGCGGCGAGCCCCGACGCGAACGCCAGCCCGCGCGCCCCCGCCTCGATCTCGGCGAGGCATACCTCCAGCGCGGTACGCGTCGGATTGGCCGATCGGGAGTACTCGTAGCCGCCGCGCAGCCCCCCGATCCCGTCCTGCTTGTACGTGGAGACCTGGTAGATCGGCGGGACGACCGCCCCCGTGGCGGGGTCGGGCTCCTGTCCCGCGTGGATGGCCAGGGTCTCGAACCCCCGGTGAACCTCGTTGTCCATGGGTACGAGGCTATCCACCCTCCGCCCCTCCTCTGGGAGGAGGAGCTCCCCCGGAGGTATCAGCCCCCATTTCAGCACGCGGGTTGACGGCAGGAGCGCGAGCGTTCCCTACCGTTTAACGAGTATCCCGAGTTGACCCTTTATTTAAGGAAGACGCATGTTCGCTCGGCTCGCGCGCTTCGTC
The DNA here is from genome assembly GCF_008923365.1 of Actinomadura montaniterrae. Lineage (GTDB taxonomy): Bacteria > Actinomycetota > Actinomycetes > Streptosporangiales > Streptosporangiaceae > Spirillospora > Spirillospora montaniterrae. The sequence continues at coordinate 29,793 of NZ_WBMR01000068.1, read as the reverse complement.
GTGAGACACCCATGGTGGACCATCGTGGCCTGGTTGGTGGCCGCCGGTCTCATCATCACGCTGTCCCCCAAGCTGTCCACCGAGTCCGACCAGGGCGACTTCCTGCCCTCCAAGTACGAGTCGGTGCAGGCGGCCAAGATCGCCCAAAAGGCGTTCCCGCAGCAGGAGGACACCTCCTCCATCGTCGTCGTCAAGCGCTCGGACGGAGGGAAGATCACCCCGGCGGACACCCGGGTGATCGACAAGGCCGCCGCGTCCATGAACGCGCACAAGCCGGCCACCGTGCTCAACTTCCTCACCGGCCAGCAGCTGGTGGCGCCCAACAAGGCCGTCCAGGTCATCTCCGTCCCGATGAAGGGCACCGACCAGGCGGCCAGCGAGAAGCAGGGCGACGCGGTCAAGGAGATACGCAAGCAGCTGCCGACGCTGCTGAAGGGCAGCGGCCTGGAGGCCAAGGTCGGCGGTGACGTCGCCGGCTTCGTCGACAACGAGGACTCGTTCAACAAGTCCTTCGAGATCGTCGGCATCGCCACCTTCGTACTGATCATCGGGCTGATCCTGGTGATCTTCCGGGCGCCGATCGCCGCGGTGCTGCCGATCGTCGTGATCATGCTGACGATGCAGGTCGCGATGGGCCTCATCGGCACCGCCTCGAAGCTGTTCGGCTTCTCCGGCGACGACAGTCTCAGCACCATCATCCTCATCGTGCTGTTCGGCATCGGCGCCGACTACTACCTGTTCGTGATGTTCCGGTTCCGCGAGCGGCTGCGGGCCGGCGAGGACAAGAAGACCGCGATGATCCACGCGGTGGAGCGGGTCGGCGAGGTCATCTCCTCGGCCGCCGCCGCCATCGCCGTCACCTTCCTGGTCCTGCTGCTCGCGACGTTCGGCGTGTTCAGCGCCTGGGGCCCGGCCCTCGCGATCTCCGTCGTCACCATGGGCATCACCTCGCTGACCCTGTTCCCTGCGATCGTGTCGCTGCTCGGCACCGCGGTGTTCTGGCCGTCCAAGGCCTGGAAGAAGCAGCCCAAGGAGCGGGTCTCCGGCGCGATCGGCCGCGGCGTCGGCCGCCACCCGGCGGTCGCCGCGCTGGCCGCGGGCGGCGTCATGGTCGTGCTCGCCATCGGCGCGCTCGGCTTCAAGTCCGACTACGACTTCGCCGCCGGGTTCCCGCAGGACACCGAGTCCGCGCAAGCCACCAAGGACATGGAGCGGGGCTTCCCGCCCGGCCTCACCCAGCCCGTCCAGGTGTTCATCAAGAGCGCGAACGGGCAGCCGGTCGGCAAGCAGCAGCTCGCCGAGTTCTCGAAGAAGGCCGAGACCGCGCCCGGCGTCGGGCGCGTCAACCCGGCCGAGCCCGGCAAGAACGGCGTCGCCCGGGTCGACCTGGTGCTGAAGAAGAACCCGGCCTCCAACGACGCGATCAGCCTGGTCAAGAACGACCTGGCGCCGGCCGTGCACAAGATCGCACCGCCCGGGACGCGCGCCTACGTCGGCGGCCCGACGGCGACCTACGCCGACATCAACGCCGTCAACAACCGCGACCTGTCGGTGATCCTGCCGGTGGCGGCGGTGCTGATCGCGCTGATCCTGGCGCTGCTGCTGCGGTCGGTGGTCGCGCCGCTCTACCTGGTCGTGGCGGTGCTGCTCGGCTTCGCCTCCACGCTCGGCTCCGCGGTGTACGTCTTCCAGTACGCGCAGGGCAAGGAGGGCGTGATCTTCCAGCTGCCGATCATCCTCTACCTGTTCGTGCTGGCCATCGGGACCGACTACAACATCCTGATGACCGCGCGGCTGCGCGAGGAGGCCAAGGAGGGGTACTCCCCCCGGGAGGCGGCGTCCCGCGCCGTCCGGCACGGCGGCCCGACGGTCGCCGCGGCGGGCCTCATCCTGGCCGGCACCTTCTCGGTGATGCTGCTGGCGCCGGTGTCCATGCTCAAGCAGATGGGCTTCTCCGTCGCGATGGGCATCGCGCTGTCGGCCTTCGTGATGTCGACGTTCCTGGTGCCGGGCATCACCGCGATGCTGGGCCACCGGGCCTGGTGGCCGGGCCACGGCGACGAGCCGAAGAAGAAGCTCGGACGCCCCGACCCTATGCAGGACCAGTACGTCGGCACGGGCCGCCCGTCCTAGGACGGAGGCCCCCGCAGACGCCGGATTGCGGAGCCCCGGTCAGAAATGCCGCCCACGGGCCGCGGCCCCGCAATCCGGTTCCTTCCAAGGCGAAGCGCCGAGGACCAAACGGTCCCCGGCGCTTCGCCGCGTCCAGGGCGGGGAAGCCCGCGTGGCCAGGAGGCCGGTGGTTCGGCCGTTCCCGGGCTGCGGTGGCGCGGGCGTGGGTCAGTTGCCGGCGTCGGCCAGGTAGGCGAGGAGGTCCTGGCGGGTGATGAGGCCCTTCGGCTTGCCGTCCACGAGGACGACGGCCGCGCCCGACTTCTCCAGGACGCCGACGGCCTTGCTCACCGGCTCGCCGGAGCCGATCGTCGGCAGCGGCGGGGACATGTGCGCCTCGACCGCGTCCAGCAGGCCGGAGCGCTCCTTCACGAGGACGTCCAGCAGCTCGCTCTCCACGACCGAGCCGATCACCTCGGCCGCCATCACCGGCGGCTCCTCCTTCATCACCGGCAGTTGCGACACCTCGTACTCGCGCATGATCGAGATGGCGGTCTGCACGCTCTCGTGCGGGTGGACGTGCACGAACTCCGGCAGCGCCCCGCCCTTGCGGGTCAGCACCTCGTCCACGCGGGCCTCTTCGGTGGAGGACGGCAGGAAGCCGTAGTCCTCCATCCAGCTGTCGTTGAAGATCTTGCTGAGGTAGCCGCGGCCGCCGTCGGGCAGCAGGACGACGATGACCGCGTCCGGGCCGGCCGTGGCGGCGACGCGGAGGGCGGCGACGACCGCCATCCCGCAGGAGCCGCCGACGAGCAGGGCCTCCTCGCGGGCGAGGCGGCGGGTCATCAGGAAGGAGTCCTTGTCGGAGACGGCGATGACGTCGTCGCAGATGTCGCGGTCGTAGGTCTCCGGCCAGATGTCCTCGCCGACGCCCTCGGTCAGGTAGGGGCGGCCCGAGCCGCCCGAGTACACCGAGCCCTCCGGGTCGGCGCCGATGATCTTCACGCGGCCGCCGGACACCTCCTTGAGGTACTTGCCGGTGCCGCTGATGGTGCCGCCGGTGCCGATGCCCGCGACGAAGTGGGTGATGCGGCCCTCGGTCTGCTCCCACAGCTCCGGGCCGGTCGTCTCGTAGTGCGACACCGGGTTCTGCGGGTTGGTGTACTGGTTCGGCTTCCACGCGCCGGGGATCTCGGCGGCGAGCCGGTCGGAGACCGAGTAGTAGGAGTCGGGGTGCTCCGGCGAGACGGCCGTCGGGCAGACGACGACCTCCGCGCCGTACGCGCGCAGCACGTCCACCTTGTCCTTGGCGACCTTGTCAGGGCAGACGAAGACGCACTTGTAGCCGCGCTCCTGCGCGACGATCGCCAGCCCGACGCCGGTGTTGCCGGACGTCGGCTCGACGATCGTCCCGCCCGGCTTCAGCGCGCCGGACTCCTCCGCGGCGTCGATCATCCGGACCGCGATGCGGTCCTTCACCGAGCCGCCGGGGTTGAAGTACTCCACCTTGGCCAGCACCTGCGGGCCGCCGTCCTTCGACGGGCCGCCGGTCACCTTGCGCAGCCGAACGAGAGGGGTGTTGCCCATCAGCTCGACGAGCGAGTCGTGTACGTGCACCGCGACGTCCTTGTCGTTCAGTGAGTCGGAATTCAACGGGTCGCGCGCCCGTTCCAGCAGCGTGTGACGCAGGGTAACCGGCGCGGCGTCGGGGGATGCCCCAGCACCGACGGTAGCCGAGATCGGCGGCCGCGGGCATCGAACGGCCCCCGCGGGGGTACAACTCAATCACGGAGGGTCAACGGAACATGCTGAGAGCGTTCACGGCGCGCCGGATCGCGGCGGCCGCGGCCTACGGAGGCGGGGGCATCACGGCCCTCGGCGGCATCACGTTCGGGCTGCTGGTGGCGGAGGCCAAGCTCGCCCGCAAGATCATCCAGGCGACGCCGAACGGGGATCCGCCGGTGGCGGACGGCCTCTACGGCGGGGCGTTCGCCGGCCCGCCGCTGTCCCTGGTGATGCTGGGCGACTCGACCGGGGCGGGGCTCGGCGTGCACACCGCGGAGGAGACGCCGGGGGCGATGCTGGCCTCGGGGCTTGCGGCGATCGCGGGGCGGCCCGTCCGGATGACGAACGTGGCGCGCTCGGGCGCGCGGTCGGCCGAGCTGGCGGGCCAGACGGACCGGGCGCTGGAGGTCAGCCCGGACCTCGCCGTCATCATGATCGGCTCGAACGACGTGACGGGCCGGGTGCCGCCCGGCACGTCCGTGCGGTATTTATCGGACGCGGTGGTGCGGCTGCGCGCCGCGGGCTGCCAGGTGGTCGTCGGGACGTGCCCGGACCTCGGCACGATCAAGCCGCTGATGCAGCCGCTGAAGTGGATCGCGCGGCGGGCGAGCCGGCAGCTGGCCGCGGCGCAGACGATCGCGGTGGTGGAGCACGGCGCGCGGTCGGTGTCGCTGGGCGACCTGCTGGGGCACGAGTTCGCCGCGGACCCGATCTCGATGTTCAGCGAGGACCGGTACCACCCGTCCGCGCGGGGGTACGCCGCCGCCGCGGCGGCGGTGCTGCCGTCGATGGCGCACGCGCTCGGCCTGGAGCCGGATCTGGACGCGCTGCCCGATCCGCGGCTCGGCGAGGGCGTGCTGCCGGTGTACCTGGCGGCGGCGGAGGCCGCGGAGGTGTCCGGCACGGAGGTGTCGGGGGCGTCCGTCGCGGGCCGCGACCGGGGTCCCCGGGGGCGGTGGGCGCGGCTGCTGCGCCGCCGTTCCGCGCCGTCCGCCGACCCCACGCCGCCGTCCCCGGCGGTCGCTCCGGACATCGCCTGACGCGGCCGGGCGGCCGGGACTCTTCGCCCAGGTGAGTAAGCGGATACTTATTGGACTCACCGTCAACACAGCCGGAGGGGCCGGGTTGCGCGCGGGTGCGGCGCGGGAGCTAGATTGCTCGTGACCGGCGAGTAACACCGTCCGCACGCGACGGTCGCGCCGGGGTCCGGAGACGGCCGCTGAGACAGGAGACCCGCACATGCCCGAGGCAGTCATCGTCGCCACCGCGCGCTCGCCCATCGGACGCGCCTTCAAGGGGTCGCTGAAGGACATCCGGCCCGACGACCTCACCGCCCAGATGATCACCGCCGCGATGGCGAAGGTCCCCCAGCTGGACCCCGCGCAGATCGACGACCTGCTGCTCGGCTGCGGGCTGCCCGGCGGCGAGCAGGGCTACAACATGGCCCGCGTCGTGTCGGTCCTGCTCGGCTGGGACAACGTGCCCGGCGCGACCATCACCCGGTACTGCTCGTCCTCGCTGCAGACGACCCGGATGGCGCTGCACGCGATCAAGGCCGGCGAGGCGGACGTGATCATCTCGGCCGGCGTGGAGACCGTCAGCCGGTTCGCCAAGGGCAGCAGCGACGGGCTGCCCGACACCCAGAACCCGGTGTTCGCCGACGCGCAGGCCCGCACCGCCAAGACCGCCGAGGGCGGCGCCGGCGTGTGGCACGACCCGCGCCAGGACGACCAGGTCCCCGACATCTACATCGCGATGGGGCAGACCGCCGAGAACGTCGCGGGGATGCGCGGCGTCAGCCGGCAGGCGCAGGACGAGTTCGGCGTCCGCTCGCAGAACCTGGCGGAGAAGGCCCTCGCCAACGGGTTCTGGGAGAAGGACATCACCCCGGTCACCCTGCCCGACGGCACCGTGGTGTCCAAGGACGACGGCCCCCGCCCCGGCACCACCTACGAGAAGGTGTCGCAGCTGCAGCCGGTGTTCCGCCCGGACGGGACGGTCACCGCGGGCAACTGCTGCCCGCTGAACGACGGCGCCGCCGCGGTCGTCATCATGAGCGACACCAAGGCCGCCGAGCTCGGCCTCACGCCGCTGGCCCGGATCGTGTCGACCGGCGTCACCGGCCTGTCCCCCGAGATCATGGGCCTCGGCCCGGTGGAGGCGTCCCGCAAGGCCCTCGCCAAGGCCGGCATGACCATCGGCGACATCGACCTCGTGGAGATCAACGAGGCGTTCGCCGCGCAGGTGCTGCCGTCCGCCGAGGACCTCGGCATCGACCTCGACAAGCTGAACGTCAACGGCGGCGCGATCGCGGTCGGCCACCCGTTCGGCATGACCGGCGCCCGGATCACCTCCACGCTGGTGAACGGCCTGAAGTTCCACGACAAGCAGTTCGGGCTGGAGACCATGTGCGTGGGCGGCGGCCAGGGCATGGCGATGGTCCTGGAGCGGCTCTCCTGACGAGCACCCTTCGGTGGCCCGTACCGAGCGCTCCGGCGCCGGTGCGGGCCACCTGCGTTTTTTTCCGGAGGACATCCCCGTTACGAATGATCTACGTAACGTAATAGATAGGTCCCCGTTAGGGGGTTGTCACATACGGGCCGGTGTTGCAGAGTGCCAGGAAGAGCCCCGCGACCTGGAGGTGCCAATTGTCACTGAACCACTCGCCGGAGACGCACAGCAAGCTGATCGCCCGCATCCCGTTGGTCACAGGACGTGACCTCCCCGAGTGGTTCTCCACGATCGAGAACGGTCCCTCGTTCACCCGCTGCGAGGAACGGAGCAGCTGGCTGGCCGACGAGCACAACCTCTCGCACGGCTACGCCGCCGCTCTCGTCCGCGAGCACGAGCGGGCGCGCCGCGAGCGCCACTACTGACGGCGCCGCGCGAGCCGCCCGGACAACCGCATACGGTCGAACTTCATACGGACCTGGTGGGATCCCGCCAACGGATGCCCCCGCCGTCGTGCCGCTGCGCCCGAGCAGCCGCCACGACACTGGCGCAGAGATCCCACGCGCGATCAGCCCCTCGCCGGCCGCGGCGAGGGGCTGATCGATGCGCACGGGTGCCCCTGGTCGGACTCGAACCGACACAATGGCTCTTTTAGGGAGCCCGCCTCTGCCATTGGGCTACAGGGGCGGCGTCATCATACCGGGACGGTGACCCCCGACACGGCGAGGAGAACGCACCCGGGCGCGTGCCGCCGTGCGGCGCGACCTGGGCCGGAGCCCCGCCGGCCCCGCCGGCCCCGGCCTCCCCGGGCGCGCCGCGGCCTCCGGGAACGTCCCGCCGCGGCCCTCAGGCGTCCTCGGTGGTGCGGCCCGCCGCGAGCTCGAACTCCTGCCGGGGCCACTCCAGCTCGCCGAGCGAGACGATCTCGCGCCGGAAGAACAGCGCGAGCGTCCAGTCCGCGGTGATGCGGAACTTCCGGTTGACGGTCGGCATCCGCGACAGGTGGTACGTGCGGTGCATGACCCACGCGGGCAGCCCGCGCAGCTTGACCCCGTAGACGTTCGCGACGCCCTTGTGCAGGCCGAGGCTCGCGACGGACCCGACGTACTTGTGCTGGTAGGGCTTGCGGGGCTTGCCGCGCAGGTCCGCCACGATGTTGTCGCCGAGCCGCTTGGCCTGCCGCACCGCGTGCTGCGCGTTCGGCGCGGTGAACTCGGCGAAGCCGGACCGGTCCGGGACGGCCGCGTTGTCCCCGGCCGCGTAGACGCCGTCGAGGCCCTCGACGGTCAGCTCGTCGGTCGTCCTGATCCGGCTCTTGTCGTCCAGCGGCAGGTCGCTGGCCTTGACGACGGGGTGCGGTTTCACGCCGGCCGTCCAGACGAGGGTGCCGGCGTCGAACTCCTCGCCGTCGCTCAGCACGATGTGCCGCTTCTCCGCGGACTTCAGCAGCGTCTTCAGCTTCACCTCGATGCCGCGGCGGCGCAGCGCCTCGGTCGTCCACGTCCCCATCTCGGGACCGACCTCCGGCAGGATCCGGTCGGTCGCCTCGACCATCATCCAGCGCATGTCGGACGGGTCGAGGTCCGGATAGAACCTGCACGCGTCGCGCGCCAGGTCCTCCAGCTCGGCGAGCGCCTCGATGCCCGCGAACCCGGCGCCGACGAACACGAACGTCAGGGCCCGCCGGCGGACCTCCTCGTCGTCGGGGTTGGAGGCGGCGATGTCGAGCTGGTGCAGCACGTGGTTGCGCAGGAAGATGGCCTCCTCGACGGTCTTGAAGCCGATCCCGCACTCGGCGAGGCCCGGGATGGGCAGCGTGCGGGAGATCGAGCCGAGCGCCACCACGAGCCGGTCGTAGCCGATCGTCCGCTCCGGCACCCCGGCGGTCCGCGCGCCGGCGGGGCGGACCGTGAGGCTGCGCGAGGCGTGATCGATCTTCGTGACGTAGCCGTTGACGATCCGGCAGCGCGGCAGGACGCGGCGCAGCGGCGCGACGACGTGCCGCGGTTCCAGGTTCCCGGCCGCCGCCTCCGGCAGGAACGGCTGGTAGGTCATGTAGGACTGGGGGTCGATGACGGTGACGGCGATCTCGCCGCGCCGCAGCTCGCCGCGCAGCCGCTTCTGCAGCCGCAGGGCCGTGTACATGCCGACGTAGCCGCCGCCGACGATCACGATGTGCTTGCGCTCGGAAGGCATAACGGGACCGATACCCGCATACGCCAGCGGATCACGCCAAGCGCATCACACCGGAAAGATCGCCAGAAGGCGCGAACTTCCCCGGACGGCCCGGCATCTCACCGTACGTACCCACCAGAGAGAGGACGGACCGGGACAGGGCCGGACGGGGGCGCCAAGCGGCCTCGCGCGATGACCGGGAACAGGGGCCGGCCATCGCCCATCAGGGCCCGCTTGGCCAAGGCCCTGCCCCACCGTCGACGACTCCCACCACGAAGGGGATGCGCGAGCATGCAACGAATCATCTGGGGAACTCTGGCCGCCGCCGCACTGGCCGCAGCCCTCACCGGATGCGACGCCAGTTTCAGCGCCAGCCCCAGCTCCTCCACCCAGGACGGCGGATCGTCACAGACTAGCGCACCCCACGGGGGAAGCGGTACCTCCACCACGTCCGGGACCGGCACCGGAACCGGCACCGGGAAGCGGCCGAACGGGGCCTCCGGGACGCGCCACTGCACCACCTCCGACCTGCACGCGTCCGCGTACTCCAACGGGGACGCGGGCGCCGGGCAGCGGTACGGAACGCTCCAGCTGACGAACAACTCCGGGACGGCCTGCACGACCGGCGGCTGGTCCGGGCTCGGCCTCGCCAACGCCAACGGCGCGCTCCCGACGAAGGTCGTCCGCGAGGGCACCGCCCGCACGATCACGATCCCGGCCGGCGCGTCCGCCTACGAGCAGCTGCACTGGGGCGTCGTCCCGGGCGACGGCGACGACCAGGGCGCCCAGTGCCAGCCCACCGCCAGGGCGCTGCACGTCATCCCGCCCAACCAGACGACGTACCTCAGCGTCGGCTGGATCGGCGGCCCGGTCTGCCAGCAGGGCCAGATCCGGCTCACGCCGATCAAGCTCGGCAAGATGTGAGGCGGGACGCGACCCGCCACCGCGCGGACGCGACCCGCCACCGCGCGGACGCGGCGCGCTAGGCGTAGTCGCGGGCGCGGGCGAAGACGGCGTCGAGCATGTCCTCGGTGACCCGTCCGGTGAAGGTGTTCTGCTGGCTCGGGTGGTAGCACCCCAGCAGCAGCACCGGATCCCGGCGGGCCGCCGAGGGCGGCGGCGCCAGCTCGACCTCCGCGGCGTGCCCGAACTTCGGGCGCGGCCGCGGCACCTCGTATCCGGCCTGCTTCAGCGCCGGCCACACGCCCTGCCACGCGAACCCGCCGAGGCACACGATGCAGCGGACGCTCCCGGCGACGTCCTCGACCTCGCGCGCCAGCCACGGCAGGCACGTCGTGCGCTCCAGCGGCGTCGGCTTGTTGTCGGGCGGGGCGCACCGCACGGTCGCGGCCATCCGCGCGCCGATCAGCCGCTGCCCGTCGGCCGCGTGCACGCTCGTGGCCTGCGACGCGAGCCCCACCCGGTGCAGCGACGCGAACAGCCAGTCGCCCGACCGGTCGCCGGTGAAGATCCGGCCGGTGCGGTTGCCGCCGTGCGCCGCCGGCGCCAGCCCGACGATCAGGATGCGCGGCTCCGGGTCGCCCCAGCCGGGGATCGGCCGCCCCCAGTACTCCTCGTTCGCGAACGCGCGGCGCCGCTCCACCGCGACCTTCTCCCGCCACTCCACCAGCCGGTCGCAGGCCCGGCACACCGACTGCCGCGCGCACAGCTCCGCGAGGTCCGGCGCCCCGGCGGCGAGCTCGATCACCTCGCCGGCGCCGTGCGCGACGGGCGTGTCCGGGGCGGCGGGGTCGTCAGGCCATCCCGTCCCAGGTGGCACATAGGGCGCGCGGGCATCGGTCATGCCCTCGATCCTCGCACGCCCCGGCGACGGCCCTCGGTACGATGCGGTTCCGCCGGTCGGGGACGCGGGGCGTCCGGCGTGCGCCATTGCCGAGCGGAGGCATGCCTTGTCGCAACCGGGCTGGTATCCCGACCCCTACGGAACCGGCAGCCTGCGCTGGTGGGACGGCCGGACCTGGACCGACCGCCTCAACCCCGAACCCGACCGCCCGCCGCGTCCCCGCACGTCAGAGCAGGGGTACCGGCAGCAGCCCGAGCAGTACGCCGGGTACGGCGGGCAGCCCTCGTGGGGCGGGCCGGCCGCCGTCCAGGGCGTCGCCGCCACCGTGCACGGGCTGCGCCTGCACGCCGACGAGCAGGGCGTCGCGTACGGGCAGGCGGCGCTGGCGTGGCCGCACGTCGAATGGGTCGCCTACTGGGCCGCGCAGATCCCGGCCGGATCCGGCCAGGCCCCCGGCACCCGGTGGATCTTCCAGGCCGGCCGCTACCCGTTCCACGGCGGCCCGCGCGTCGAGGTCGTCATCGAGGCGGGCGGGACCGTCGAGCCGGAGACGGTCTGGGGGCGGCTGATCCAGCTGTGCCAGGCGTGCGCGGAACCGCGGCTGGTCGCCGAGCTGGCCGGACGCGTCCGCGCCGGCGAGTCGGTGGACGTCGCGCAGGGCCTCACCGTCCACCCGGGCGGCGTGCGCGGCAACCGGGTGTCGCTGAGCTGGACGTCGATCTCCGGTGCCGTCGTCGACGGCGGCCGGGTCTGGATCCGGCAGGCCAGCAGCCCGTCGCCGGTCCTGTACGTCCCGCAGCAGAACCCGAACGCGGTGCTGATCCCCGCGCTGCTGTCGGCCCTCAAGGGCTGACCCGGGCGCACGGCCCGGGCGCACGGCCCGGGCGCACGGCCCGGGGTCAGACCAGCGACCAGGCGATCCCGTCGAGGATGTCGCGCTCGCTGACCACGACCGCGCCGAACCCGTACTCGCGCATGATCCGGTCCAGGATCAGCGCGCCCGCGCCGATCACGTCCACCCGGCCCGGGTGCATGACGCCGATCTCCGCGCGCTCGGCCCGCGTCGCGTGCAGCAGCCGCCGCGTCACCTCGTGCACCTGCGCGGCGGTCACCCGGGACAGGTGGATCCGGGTCGAGTCGTACTCCGGCAGGTCCATCGCGATGCCGGAGACCGTCGTGACGGACCCGGCGAGCCCGACCAGCGTGCGCGCCTCGTCGACCGGGACCGTGCGGCGCACCTCGGCGAGCGCGGCGTCGATGTCGGCGACCGTGTTGGAGATCTGCTCCGGGGACGGCGGGTCGCCGTCGCGCAGGTGCCGCTCGGTCATCCGGACGCAGCCGATGTCGACCGACCGGGCCGCCGTCACCGACGAGCTGCCCAGCACGAACTCGGTGGAGCCGCCGCCGATGTCGACGACCAGGTAGGGGCGGGCCGGACGCAGCGCCGCCAGCTCCCGGGTGGCGCCGGTGAACGACAGCTCCGCCTCCTCGTCCCCGCTGATCACCTCGGGGACGACGCCGAAGATGTCGACGACGCCGCTGACGAAGTCGGCCCGGTTCTCGGCGTCGCGGGTGGCGCTCGTCGCGACGACCCGGGTCTTGATCGGGCCCTCGCCGGTCTCGGACCCGTGCCGCTCGATCAGCTCGGCGTACCCGCGCATCGCGGTGAACGTCCGCTCCAGCGCGGCGGGCGACAGCCGGCCGGTCTCGTCGACGCCCTCGCCGAGCCGGACGATCTCCATCCGGCGCTCGACGTCGGTGAGCGTGCCGCCGTCCGGGCCGGCGGCGATGTCGGCGATCAGCAGGCGGACCGAGTTGGTCCCGCAGTCGATGGCGGCGACGCGCGTCACTTGGCCTCCTCGGCGTCGGTGTCCTTCTGGGCTGCGGGGTCGTGCTGGTCGGCAGGGTCGTCGTGGTCGGCAGGGTCGTTCTGCGGGGCGGCGTCCTTGCCGGGGGCGGCGCAGACGCACGGGCCGGAGCGCCACCACTCGGGCAGCGCCGCCAGCGCCTCGCGGCCGAACGGGTTGCCGCCCGGCACCGCCAGCTCGTGCGCGACGAGGGCGTGCAGGCACTTCACCCGCTCGGGCATCCCGCCCGCGCTCTGCATGCCCTCCGGCAGCGGCTCGATGCCGTCCTCGCGGGCCGCCGCGTCACGGCGCCGCAGGTAGTCCTCGTGGGCGGCGGCGTACGCGGCCTTCAGCGCCGGGTCGTCGGCGAGCCGCGCCTGCATCTCCCGCATGGCGCCGCTCCCCTCCAGCGTGCCGATCGCCGACGCCGCCTTCGGGCAGGTCAGGTAGAACAGCGTCGGGAACGGCGTGCCGTCGGGCAGCCGCGGCGCCGTCTCCAGCACCGCCGGCAGCCCGCACGGGCAGCGGTAGGCGACCCCGCGGATGCCGCGCGGCTCCCGGCCGAGCTGCGCCGCCACCGCCGCGACGTCCCGCTCGGACGCCGGTTCGGACCGCGGCTCGCGCGCCGGGGCCGCCGCCCCCGCCGTCCGGGCCGTCGCGGCCGTCCCGGTCCCGGCGCCTGAGAGCGCTCCCCCGGATGCCCCTGTGCAACGTTCGTCGATCATCCGTCCCCACCCGCGGATCCCGCGATCCGTGTCGGCCTGCCGCGCCTCCGGCCCGCCCGCGCCCGGCCCCACCCGCCGGTCGCGGCCGCCCGTCCCGCCCCGCCGCGGAGCGGGATCAGCGCGGCCTGTCGGCGGTCTCCACGGACCGCCACAACGTCTCATACCACGGCGGCCGGCTCGCCGGGCCGTCGCTGCGGGCCTTGCGCCCGTCGTCCCCGCCGCCGTCCAGCACGATGTAGCACGTCACGTCCGGACGGCAGTAGTGGAGCCTTCGCGTCGCCTCACGCTCAATGTACGACTTGTCGCCCAGCTGCCGCTTGCGTTGGGCGAGTTCGTCGACCTTTTTGCGGGAGGCGGCCTGCTTGCGCTGGAGATCGGAGATCTCCTTACGCTGCGCGATGTACTCGCGCACAGGGTAGGCGAGGCTCAGCGCGATCGCGCACATCACCACCGCGAGGATCGCGGCCCGGCTGGTCAGCGCCGGGCTGGTGCGGCGCGCGCCGGCCCCCGGGGAGCCGTCCCCCCGGGGGTCGTCCCGCTCGTCCCGGGACATCGGCGTGTCAGGCGCCCTGCGCGTCGAAGCGCGGGAACGCGGCGGCGCCGGCGTAGCGGGCCGCGTCGTCCAGCAGCTCCTCGATGCGCAGCAGCTGGTTGTACTTGGCGACGCGGTCGCTGCGCGCCGGGGCGCCGGTCTTGATCTGGCCGCAGTTGGTCGCGACGGCGAGGTCGGCGATCGTGGTGTCCTCGGTCTCGCCGGACCGGTGGCTCATCATGCAGCGGTAGCCGCTGGTCTGCGCGAGCGACACCGCGTCGAGGGTCTCGCTGAGCGTGCCGATCTGGTTGACCTTGACCAGCAGCGCGTTCGCGGCGCCGGCCTTGATGCCGCGGCCGAGCCGCTCGGGGTTGGTGACGAACAGGTCGTCGCCGACGATCTGGACGCGGTCGCCGACGGCGGCGGTGAGGCCCTCCCAGCCCGTCCAGTCCTCCTCGTCGAGGGGGTCCTCGATGGAGACGAGCGGGTAGTTGCCGAGCAGCTCGCCGTAGTAGGCGGCCATGTCGTCGGACGAGCGCTTGGTGCCCTCGAAGGCGTACTGGCCGTCGGCGTGGAACTCGCTGGCGGCGACGTCGAGGGCGAGCGCGATGTCGCGGCCGGGGGTGAAGCCGGCCTTGCCGATCGCCTCGACGATCAGGTCGAGCGCGTCGCGGTTGCTCGGCAGGTCGGGCGCGAACCCGCCCTCGTCGCCGAGCCCGGTGTTCAGGCCGCGCGACTTCAGCACCGACTTCAGCGCGTGGTAGGTCTCGGCGCCCCAGCGCAGCGCCTCGGCGAAGGTCGCCGCGCCGATCGGCGCGATCATGAACTCCTGGACGTCGACGTTGCTGTCGGCGTGCGCGCCGCCGTTCAGGATGTTCATCATCGGGACGGGCAGCAGGTGCGCGTTCGGCCCGCCGACGTAGCGGAACAGCGGCAGCCCGGCGGAGTCGGCGGCGGCCTTGGCGACGGCGAGGCTGACGCCGAGGATCGCGTTGGCGCCGAGCTCGGACTTGGCCGGCGTGCCGTCCAGGTCGATCAGCAGCTGGTCGATCAGCCGCTGGTCGGAGGCGGGGTAGCCGACGAGCTTCTCGTCGATGGTCTCGTTGACGGCCTTGACGGCCTTGCGGACGCCCTTGCCGCCGTACCGCTCGTCCTTGTCGCGCAGCTCGACGGCCTCGAACTGCCCGGTGGAGGCGCCGCTCGGGACGGCGGCGCGGGCCTCGGTCCCGTCGGCGAGCAGTACCTCGACCTCGACGGTCGGATTGCCGCGGGAGTCAAGGATCTCCCGGGCGAGTACGGCCTCGATGGACGACACGGGCAACCCCCTGGTGGTACGGGACAGATCGGTGCGGTCACCGAGCCTATCCCGCGCGCCCCCTCCACCGCCCAACTGGCTCGCCGTTCGGCGGCCGCGGCCGTTACACGACCGTGCCGCGCAAGCGACTTGACGAAATCATTGCCCACCTTATCTACTAAGCACGTCAAACACACTTGGTAAGTAGGGATTACTGACAATGCATCGCAGACTCCGATGGCGCGCGGCCGCCGCGGCACTGATCGTCCTGGCCGGCGCGGGGACGCTCAGCGCCTGTGGCGACGACGGCGGCGATGGGAAGTCCGGTGCGGACACCCAGCTCAGGCTCGGGTACTTCCCGAACATCACGCACGCCACCGCGCTCGTCGGCGTCGAGAAGGGCATCTTCGCCAAGCACCTCGGCAAGGCGCCGAAGACCGCCACCTTCAACGCCGGGCCCGCCGCCGTCGAGGCGCTGTTCTCCGGCGCGATCGACGCGACCTTCGTCGGCCCGAACCCGTCCATCAACGCCTGGGCGCAGTCCCACGGCAAGGCGGTGCACATCATCTCCGGCGCGGCGTCCGGCGGCGTCGCGCTGATCGTCAAGCCGGGGATCAAGAGCGCCCAGGACCTCAAGGGCAAGAAGATCGCCACCCCGCAGCTCGGCAACACCCAGGACGTCGCCGTCCGCTACTGGCTCAAGCAGCAGGGCCTCACCGCGAACAAGGACGGCAGCGGCGACGTCAAGATCGTCCCGCAGGAGAACGCGCAGACCCTGCAGACCTTCCAGCAGGGCACCATCGACGGCGCCTGGGTCCCCGAGCCCTACGCCTCCCGCCTGGTCCTCGAGGACAAGGGCGTCAAGCTGCTGGACGAGGCGTCGCTGTGGCCCGGCGGCAAGTTCGTCATCACCAACCTGCTCGTCAGCCAGGAGTTCGAGAAGAAGCACCCGGACGAGGTGAAGAAGCTCCTGCAGGGCGTCGTCGAGGCCACCGACTACATCAACCAGAACAAGGCCGACGCCGAGAAGGTCACCAACGAGGCCCTCACCAAGCTGAGCGGCAAGCCGCTCAAGCCGGCCGTCCTGGACTCCGCGTTCAAGTCGATCACCTTCACCGTCGACCCGGTCGCGTCCTCGCTGACCGCGGGCGCGCAGCACGCCGAGCAGATCGGGCTGCTGCAGAAGACCGACCTGAACGGGATCTACAGCCTCGGTCCCCTCAACGACGTGCTCAAGGCGAGCGGGAAGGCACAGGTCAGCGACAAATGACAGAGGCCGTCACGGCCGCCCCGAGCCGGACCGCCGCCGCGGTCCGGCTTCGTGGCGTCTCCAAGGCGTTCGGTTCCGCGAAGACCCGGCTGCTCGCGCTCGACCAGGTGTCGCTGGACGTCGCGCCCGGCGAGTTCGTCTGCCTGCTCGGCGCGTCCGGATGCGGCAAGAGCACGCTGCTGAACCTCGTCGCCGGGCTCGACAGGGTCAGCGCCGGGACGATCGACACCGAGGACGCGCGCGTCGCGCTGATGTTCCAGGAGCCCGCGCTGTTCCCGTGGCTGACCGTCACCGCGAACATCGAGCTGGCGCTGAAGATGCGCGGCGTCCCCCGCCCGGACCGGCGGCCCCGCGCCGCCGAGCTGCTCGACTCGGTGCACCTCGGCGGGTTCGCGAGGAAGCGCCCGCACCAGCTGTCCGGCGGCATGCGGCAGCGCGTCGCGCTCGCCCGCGCCCTCGCCCTGACCGAGGACGACGGCGACGGCGACGGCCGGGGCACCGTCCTGCTGATGGACGAGCCGTTCGGCGCCCTCGACGCGATGACCCGCGACCTGCTGCACGACGAGATCGAGCGGATCTGGCGGCAGCGCGCCCTGTCGGTGCTGTTCGTCACGCACAACGTCCGCGAGGCCGTGCGGCTCGGCGACCGGGTGGTGCTGCTCAGCAGCCGCCCGGGCCGGGTCGTCGAGGAGTTCCCCGTCCCGATGGACCGGCCGCGCCGCATCGACTCCCCCGAGGTCGCCTCGCTCGCCGCGACCATCACCGACCGGCTGCGCGAGGAGGTCGGACGCCATGGCGCATGACACGACCAGCAGGAACGACGCGCCGCCCGAGGTCGCCGCGACCGGCGACGCCCCGGCGGCGAGCACGGCCGACCGGCTGAACCGCGAGCTCGCGGGCCTCGACGCGCTGGAGCTCGGCGGCGGCACCGGCCGGCGGCTGCTGCAGCGGACCTGGTCCGCCCTCTGGCCGATGGCCGCCGCCGTCGTGATCGCGCTGCTGGCCTGGCAGGCGGTCGTCTGGAGCGGCTGGAAGGACCCGTGGGTGCTGCCCGGCCCCCGCGACACCTTCCCGGTGCTGTGGGACCAGGTCACCTCGTCGCGGTTCTGGAAGGCCGTGGCGCTGACGATGCAGCGCGCGATCATCGGGTTCGCGCTGTCGATCGCGGTCGGCGTCGTGGTCGGCGCGCTGGTGTCGCAGTTCCGGGTGCTGCGCCGCGCGTTCGGCTCGCTGATCACCGGGCTGCAGACGATGCCGTCGATCGCCTGGTTCCCGCTCGCCATCCTGCTGTTCAAGCTGAGCGAGAGCGCGATCCTGTTCGTGGTGGTGCTCGGCGCGGCGCCGTCCATCGCCAACGGGCTGATCGCCGGCGTCGACTACACCCCGCCGATCCTGCTGCGCGCCGGGAAGGTGATGGGGCTGCGCGGGTTCAACCTGTACCGGCACCTGGTGCTGCCCGCGTCGCTGCCGTCGTTCATCGCGGGGCTCAAGCAGGGCTGGGCGTTCGCCTGGCGCAGCCTGATGGCCGGCGAGCTGCTGGTGATCATCGGCAGCACCACCTCGCTGGGCGTGCTGCTGTCGCAGGCCCGCGAGCTGAACAACACCGCCGACATGATCTCCTACATGATCGTCATCCTGGTGATCGGGATCGTGATCGACCAGCTGTTCGGGGTGCTGGACCGGGCCGTCCGCGGCCGCTGGGGTCTGGAGGACTGACCGCCGGGGCGCCTCCCGGGGCCGACCGATCTTTTACCCGCCGCCCACGGTCGCGTTTGCCCTGCTCAGGCAAGAAACACCGGGTATCGGCAACATACCCGGGAGGTCGCCATCGGTGTCCGGCTCCGCCGTGCCGCAGCGGGCCTGACCCGCTGTGTGTGGCGGGTCGCGCTGCACGGCTCGCGGGTCCGGTTCCGGGTGACGGTGACGGCGGCGCTCGCGGCGTTCCTGCTGACCACCGTCCTGTACGTGGTCTTCGTGGTGCTGATCAGGCAGGACGTGAAGGGCGACCTCAACGACGACCTGGCGCGGGAGGGCCGGCGCATCGCCACGGTGATCCACGCCGGCGTCCTGCCGGTCCCGCACGTCTACACGGTCGGCGACACGCTCGCGCAGGTCGTCGACGGCCGGCACCGCGTCATCGCGGCGAGCAGCGGGATGCAGGGCCGGCCCCCGCTGGCGTTCCCGCGCCCCCCGCCCGGCAACGACCGCCGCATCGGCCGCAGCTGCGCCGTCGACGCGCCCGGCGGGCCGTGCTTCCAGATCGTCGAGTACCGGGTGGGGATGCCCGGCCCCGGCGCGGAGTACGTCTACACGCTCGCGCCCGAGCCGGGCCTGTTCCCGCGGCCCCTGCTCGCGGCGCTGATGGCGCTCGGCATCCCGATCGTCACCGCGCTCGCCGGGTACGGGACGTGGCTGTCGGCGAGCCAGGCGCTGCGCTCGGTCGAGGCGATCCGCCGGGAGCTGGACGAGATCACCGCCACCGACATCCAGCGCCGCGTCCCCGTCCCGGAGCGGCGCGACGAGATCGCGGTGCTCGCCGACAGCATCAACGCCACCCTGGACCGGCTGGAGGAGGCGGTGGCGCGGCAGCGCGCGTTCGTCGTCGACGTCTCGCACGAGCTGCGCAGCCCCCTCGCCGGGCTCCGGATGGAGCTGGAGCTGGCGCTCGCCGACCCCGACGCCACCGACCTGCCCGACACGCTGCGCGCCCTGCTCAACAACACCGACCGGGTGGGGGCCGTCGTCGACGACCTGCTCGCGCTGGCCCGGCTGGAGGCCGACCGCAACTTCCCGCGCGAGACCGTGGACCTGACGGAGCTGGCCGACCAGGAGGTGCTGCGCCGTCCCCGGCGCGCCCGGGTCACCGTCCTGTCGGAGGGCCCGGTGACGGTGACCGCCGGGCGCTCCGAGCTGGCCCGGCTGCTCACCAACCTGATCGACAACGCCGACCGGCACGCCCGGTCCGCGGTCACCGTGATCGTCGGCACCGAGGAGCCGTCGACGGCCGTCGTCGAGGTGATCGACGACGGCCCCGGCATCCTGCCCGAGGACCGCGAGCGGGTCTTCGAGCGCTTCACCCGGCTCAACGAGGGCCGGCACCGCGACGCCGGCGGCACCGGCCTCGGCCTCGCGATCTCCCGCGACATCGCCGCCGCGCACGGCGGTTCGCTGATCCTCGCCGACCGCCGCAGCGACGACGAGGGCGCCCGCTTCGTCCTGCGCCTGCCCAGGAAGGGCGCCTCCGCCGGCACTCCCAGCCTCGGACGGTAGGCGCGGATCAGGCGGGATGGGCTCGATCAGGCGGGATGGGCGCGATCAGGCGGGATGGGCGGGGTCAGGCGAGGTCGGCCGCGGTCAGGGAGACGTCGACCTTCTCGGCCGGGCCCACGCCCATGGCCCGGGCCAGGTTCCGGTACGTGCGGGCCTCGGCGGGGCGGTTGCGGCGCTCCAGCGTGCGGGCCAGCGCCTCGTGCGCCCAGCCGTTGCACGGGTCCAGGTCGACGAGGCGCCGGAACGTCTCCTCGGCGCGGCCGAGCTGGGCGCTGTGGAAGTAGGCGCGGGCCAGCAGCTCGACGGCGGCGCGGTTGCCGGGCTCCTCGGCGGCGATGGGGGCCAGCAGCCGGGCCGCGCCGGCGTAGTCCTTCGCGTCGAAGAACAGGGTCGCGCGCTCGAAGTCCTCGTAGGTGATCACGTGGCCCCCTCTCACGGGTTGCTTGACGCAACCATGAACCTGAGCCCCGGTTCGTTTGTTCCCTGCTCCGCTATCCGGCCCGCCCCCGTCGGCGGCTACGCCATGCCCAGCTCCTCGCGGAGGCGGTGGCGCTCGTTCTCCAGCGCCTCGATCTGCCCGGCGAGCTCCTCGCGGGCGGCGAGGTTCTGGCCGGCGTCGACGAAGTCGGTCGCGTCCGCCGACGGCGCGGGCAGCTCGGCGCGCAGCCGGGAGATGTTCGCGTCGAGGTCGCGGATCCGGGCGCGCTTCTCGTCCTCGGTGCTCATGTGGGCCTCCTAACGGGGGTCTGTTCGGGACTGCATGCCCGCATGGGGGCCGCGATCACCTCAGATCCGGATCACCGTCTTGCCGCGCGCCCCGCCGGCGCGGTTGTCGGCGAGCGCGTCGCCCGCCGCCTCGAGCGGCACCTCGCGCTCGACCATCACCCGCAGCTCGCCCGCGTCGATGAGGTCGGACAGCCGGTCCAGCATCTCCGCGGACGGCGCGCCGATGTGGTTGACGCCGCGGTGCCCCTGCGCCTCCATGACGTCGGGGTTCACCGACCAGGTGGTGCTGACGTAGGTGCCGCCCGGCCGCAGCAGCTGCGCGAGCCGCTCGGTGCCCTGCGCGTCGCTGACCACGTCGAGGATCGCGTCGATCCCGTCGCCGTGGACGCGGAGCACCTGGTCGTTCAGGTCGCCCCCGGAGTGGTCGACGGTCTCGTCCGCGCCGAGCCGGCGGATCGTGCCGGCCATGTCGTCGCGGGCCGTGGCGATCACCTTGGCGCCGGTGAGCGCGGCGAGCTGCACCAGGGCCTGGCCGACCCCGCCGGTCGCGCCGACGATCAGGACGGTCTGCCCCGTGTCGAGCTCCGCCTCGTCCACCATGGCCATGGCGGTGCCGCAGGCCGTCGGCACCGCGGCGGCCTGCGTGTAGATCATCCCGGCGGGCATCCGGGCGACCGGGCCGTCCTCGGCGGCCAGCGCGTACTCGGCGTAGCTGCCGATGCCGCGCTCCACGTCGCGGAACATCCCGTACACCTGCTCGCCGTGCCGCAGCCGCGTGACGCCCGCGCCGACGGCCTCGACGACCCCGGCGCCGTCCTGGCCGAGGATCAGCGGGAAGCGCGCCTCCACCGAGTCCTTCAGCATCCCGTCGGCGATCTTCCAGTCGACCGGGTTGAGGCCCGCGGCGATCATCTTGACGAGGATCTCGCCGGGGCCGGGCTCCGGCCGCGGCAGGTGCGTGGGCGCCGGCGTGGCGCCGTACTCGGACACGGCGATGGCTCGCATGACGATCGTCCCCCCGATGGACTGCGGACTGGGATCCCCCGTCCGATGATCTACCCCGGTACCGGACGATCACACAGGTGCGCAGGTCAGCCCGGGATTCCGTGGCGCGGACCGCCGGCCTCGTCGCGGCGCTTCGGACCGCCCGCGCCCTTGCCCGGGCCCTTGCTCGGGCGCAGCGTGACCGTCCCGCCGGGCTGCGCCGACGACGGGGAGACCTCCGCGACCGTCCCCTTCGGGTAGTCGGACTTCACCGGGGCGCCGACCCGCACCTTGAACCCGGCGCCGCGCAGCTTCGCGGCGGCGTCCGCGACCTTCATCCCGCGCACGTCGGGCGGCTTGGCGGTCTCCTCGCCCGACCCCTTGCTGAAGAAGCGCGACGGCGGCCGGACGAACGACGACGCGGGCGTCCCGGCCAGCGCGCCGACCATGCTCTGGTGCCAGATCGGCGCCGGGATCGTCGCGCCGTAGACGGGGCCGTAGCAGCGGCCGTCCATGCACAGGTCCGACATGGGGTGCTTGTAGCCGCCGCGCGGGTCGCCGACCCACACCGCGGACGCCAGGTCCGGGGTGTACCCGGCGAACCAGGCGGCGGAGAAGTTGTCGACGGTGCCGGTCTTGCCGGCGGCGGGACGCCCGATGCCCTGACCGGCGGCGGTGCCCTTGGTGAGCACACCGCGCAGCACGTAGTTGACGGCGTCGGCGGTCTCCCTGTCGAGGGCCTGCTCGCAGTGCGCGCTCGGCACCTTGAGGCGGTGCCCGGCCGCGTTGGTGATCTGCGTGATCGCGATCGGCGAGCAGTACCGGCCGCGCGCCCCGAACGCCGCGTAGGCGGCGGCGAGCCGGACCGGCGAGACCTGGTTGATGCCGAGCGTGAACGACGGGTACTGCTGCAGCGGCGCGCCGGTGGCCTGCCGCATGCCGAGCTTCTCGGCCATCTTGACCGTCGGGCAGAGCCCGACCTTCTTCTCCAGCGCGAGGAAGAAGGTGTTCACCGAGTGCTGGGTGCCGGTGACGATGCTGAACGGCTTGCCGCCCTCGCCGTCGCCCGCGTTGTGCAGCGAGGCGCTCGCGTCGCCGACGCGGCGGCCCTTGCAGTCGCGGTAGCCGACCGGCGTGAACTCCTTCGGCGCCATCAGCCGGGTACCGAACGGCAGGCCCTGGTCGAGGGCCGCGGCCAGCGTGAACGCCTTGAACGTCGACCCGGCCTGCATCCCGATGCTGGAGCCGTGGTCGGCGTCCGCGGCGAAGTTGATCCAGGTCTTGCCGCGCACCTTGTCCGAGCCGAGCCTCCGGTCGACGACCATCGCCTTGATCCGGCCGCTGCCCGGCTCCACCATCGCCTCGGCCGCCGCCTTGTGCGCCGAGTTCCTCGCCGGGACGGCGTCGTCGACGGCGCGCTGCGCGGCCTTCTGCGCCCGCCGGTCCAGGGTGGTGCGGATGGTGAGGCCGCCGCGCTTCAGCAGCTTCTCCCGGTCCCCGGACGTCGCGCCGAACACCGGGTTCGCGAGGATCTCCCGCTGGACGTAGTCGCAGAAGAACGGGGCCGTGCTGGTCACGCAGCCGCTCTTGACGTCCTGGACCTTCAGCCGGACCGGCTGCCGCTCCGCCGCCGCGGCGGTGTCCTGGGTGATGTACCCGAGGTCGGCCATCCGCTGCAGGACCGTGTCGCGGCGCTTGCGGGCCGCCTCCGGATGCCGGGTCGGATCGTAGGCGAACGGGTACCGGACGACCCCGGCGAGCAGCGCCGCCTCCGCGAGGTTCAGCTGCGACGCGTGCTTGGAGAAGTACCGCCGGGACGCCGCCTCGATGCCGTAGGCGCCCGCGCCGTAGTAGGCGATGTTGAGGTAGCGGCGCAGGATCTCGTCCTTGGAGTACCGCTGCTCCACCGCCACCGCGTACCGCAGCTCGCGGATCTTCCGGGCCGCGGAGATCTCCTTGGCGGCGTTGCGCTCGGCCGTCGAGTCGGCCTGGGTGAGCAGCAGGTTCTTCACGTACTGCTGGGTGATGCCGGAGCCGCCCTGGGTGACCTCGCCGTTGCCGAGGTCGCTGACGAGCGCGCGCAGCGTGCCCTGCGCGTCGATCGCGCCGTGCTCGTAGAAGCGGCTGTCCTCGATCGCCACGACCGCCTTGCGGGCGATCGGCGCGATCCCGTCGAGCGGGACGTCCACCCGGTTCTGGTAGAAGAACGTCGCGAGCGTCGAGCCGTCGGCGGCGAGGATCCGGGACCGCTGCGGCACGCCGGAGGTGTCGAGGTCGGCGGGGACGCTGTCGAACCAGCGCGCCGAGTCGCGGGCGTTGACCCCGGCGGTGCAGGCCGTCGGCAGCACCAGCAGCGCGACGAGCAGCCCGGCGACGCCGCCGAGGACGCCGAGGCCGCGCAGCGCGCGGAACTTCTGGGCACGGGTGGTGGAGGCGGTCAGCACCCGGCGGCGACGGCGCACCGGTGACCGGTTCCCGTCCCCGCCGCCGTCCCTGGCCCCGTTCGGCACGCGCTCACTGTAGACGGGCGACTTCCGGCGGACCACCCCATCGGGGATCTTCCGCCCGGGATCCACCGGATCAGCCGTGCGCCCGCCGCCGTTCCCACGCTCTGACACGATCGCGGAATACCCGGGAAACGGCCCGCAACTCCGCTTCGGCGTCGAGTCCGCGATCAGCGGCCTCCCGAACCAGGGCGAACAACCGTATTCCCAGGTCATCGCCGGTGTCCCCGGCGGTCGGGACGAGCTCGTCCGGGGCGTCCATGCGGCCCGCGCGGCGCTGCAGCTGCGCCGCGAGCGTCAGCGCCGGCTGCCCCATCGGGACGCCGTCCAGCGCCGACGCGTCCGCGCCGCTCTTCGCCGCCCGCTCGGCCGCCTTGATCTGCTCCCAGTTCGCGTTGACCTCGTCGGCGCCGGACACCGCCACGTCCGCGAACACGTGCGGGTGCCGCCGGACGAGCTTGTCGACGATCCCGGCGGCGACGTCGTCGATGGTGAACGCGGTGTCGTCGGTGCGCTCGGACGCCACCTCCGAGTGGAACACCACCTGCATCAGCACGTCGCCGAGCTCCTCGCGCAGCGCGCCGTAGTCGCCGGTCTCGATGGTGTCGAGCACCTCGTAGGACTCTTCGAGCAGGTACGGGACGAGCGTCTCGTGGGTCTGCTCCCGGTCCCACGGGCAGTTGCGCCGCAGCCGCTCCATCACCGCGACCAGGTCGAGGAGCCGCGCGCCGGGCAGGTCGTAGGAGCCGTGCAGCACCTCGACGTCCAGCGGGTCGGTCACGACGAGGGCGCCGACCGCGCGCATCAGGTCCTCGTCGCCCTCCGGCGCCGCGATCCACACGACCTGCGCCTCCCGCGCGGCGGCGACCAGCGCGGCCGGGTCGGGGACTGCGGTCTCCTCGGCGGACACCCCCGCGTCGCGCAGGTACGGCAGCAGCGGATGGCCGGGCCGCGTGAGCACCCGCCCCGCCGACCGCAGCGCGTCCCACGCCTTCCAGGTCAGCAGGCCGGGCGCGACCCGGTGCGTCGTCGCCAGCAGCGTCAGGCCCATCCGCGCGCTCCCCGCGACGCCCTGACCACTCGCGCGCGCGCCGCCTGCGGGGGGACGACCCCCCGCACCCCCCGGTTCGCTTCGCTCATGCGCGCCGCCTGCGGGGGGACGACCCCCCGCACCCCCCGGTTCGCTTCGCTCATGCTCCGTCGGTACCCGTTTCGGCCGACGACAGGTCGTACACGACCGGCCCGATGTCGACCTTGGCCGCGTCGTACCGGCCGAACCGCGGGTTGATCTTGATGTGCATGTCGCGCGCCGCCTTCTGGAACTTCAGCCCCCACTGCTGCGCCGCCTGCACGGTCAGCGGGCTCTGCGCGTTGCCCAGGTCGGCGCCGAACTTCTGCATCACGGCCGTCTGCGTGGCGATGAAGCGCGCCAGGTCCCGAGTCCGGGACCGCGGCAGCCCGCTGGCCAGGGTGATCGAGCCGGCGCCGCCCCGCTGGTCCATGAGCGCCGTGGTCTGGTCGGCCAGCCCGTCCGGCACGGAGACGCCCGCGTCGCGGGCGACCCGGTCGGCGACGCGGAAGTTCACCAGCAGGCTCAGCGCGCCCTCCATGTCCGTCTCGGACTCCTGGTCGGCGAGCCCCGGCGCGAGCCCGCTGGAGTTCGCCCGGATCTGGTTGGCGACCGGGTCGTCCTTGAACTGGCCGCGCCAGTCCCGGACGGTCTGGTCGAGGGAGGTGACGGTGATGCGGTCGCCGCCGACGAGGGCGGCGGTGCCGACGCGGGTCTGGCCGCCGCAGCCGGCCAGCGCGCCGGCCGCCACCACGGCGGCCACCACGACCTTCACGGACTTACCGGGCACGGAATCCTCGTCTCGTCGTTCGTCGCTGTGCGTCGCCCGGCGCGTCGGGACGGCCCTGGCCCCTGATCACCGGCGATCCGGTGCAGCCTATCCCCGCCCGGCGGACGCGGGCGAGGCCTCCAGGAACAGCGCCTCGACCAGGTCCGTCGCCCACTTCAGCAGTTCCTGGTCGCGCAGCGGCCGGCCGCCGAGCGGCGCCGTCTTCGGCGCCGGCACCAGCAGCGTGTCGCTGGCGGCCTTGAGGATGCTCTTCGGGTACAGCCGCTGCAGCCGGACCTGCTTGGAGTCGGGCAGGTCCACCGGCGTGAACTTGATGTGGTTGCCCTGGACGGTGACGTCGGTGAGCCCGGCCTTGCGCGCCTTGGCGCGGAACCGCGCGACCTCCAGCAGGTTCAGCACCGGGACGGGCAGCGGCCCGAACCGGTCCTTCAGCTCGTCGTGCACGGCGCCGATCTCGTCCTCGGACGTGATCGCCGCGATCCGCCGGTAGGCGTCCAGCCGGAGCCGCTCGCCCGGCACGTACTCGTGCGGCAGGTGCGCGTCGACGGGCAGCTCGACCTTGGTCTCGACGGCCTCGGGCTCGGCGCCGCCCTCCTTCAGGTCCCGGACGGCCTCCCCGACCATCCGGACGTACAGGTCGAACCCGACGCCGGCGACGTGCCCGGACTGCTCCGCGCCGAGGATGTTGCCCGCGCCGCGGATCTCCAGGTCCTTCATCGCGACGTACATGCCGGCGCCGACCTCGGTGTGCTGCGCCAGCGTCGCGAGCCGCTCGTGCGCGGTCTCGGTCAGCGGCTGCTCCGGCTGGTACAGGAAGTAGGCGTACGCGCGCTCCCGGCCGCGCCCGACGCGTCCGCGCAGCTGGTGCAGCTGCGACAGCCCGTACATGTCGGCGCGGTCGACGATCAGCGTGTTGGCGTTCGGGACGTCCAGCCCCGACTCCACGATCGTCGTGGCGACCAGCACGTCGTAGTTCTTCTCCCAGAAGTCGACCATGACCTTCTCGAGCTCGTGCTCGTTCATCTGGCCGTGCGCGATCGCGACCCGCGCCTCCGGGACGAGCCGCGCGATGTTCGCCGCGACCTTGTTGATCGACCGGACCCGGTTGTGCACGAAGAACACCTGGCCCTCGCGCAGCAGCTCGCGGCGGATCGCCGCGGCGATCTGCTTCTCCTCGTAGGGGCCGACGAACGTCAGCACCGGGTGCCGCTCCTCCGGCGGCGTCAGGATCGTGGACATCTCCCGGATGCCGGTGAGGCCCATCTCCAGCGTCCGCGGGATCGGCGTCGCCGACATCGCGAGGACGTCGACCTGGGTGCGCAGCCGCTTCAGCTCCTCCTTGTGCTCGACGCCGAACCGCTGCTCCTCGTCGATGATCACCAGGCCGAGCTTCTTGAACTTCGTCCGCGCCGACAGGATGCGGTGCGTGCCGACCACCACGTCGACGGTGCCGTCGGCGAGGCCGCCGAGGGTCGCCTCGATCTCCCCGTCGGTCTGGAACCGGCTGATCGGCTTCACCACGACCGGGAACGCCGCGAACCGCTCGGCGAACGTGGACAGGTGCTGCTGGACGAGCAGCGTCGTCGGCACCAGCACCGCGACCTGCATGCCGTCCTGGACGGCCTTGAACGCCGCGCGCACCGCGATCTCGGTCTTGCCGTAGCCGACGTCGCCGCAGATCAGCCGGTCCATCGGGACGGGCTTCTCCATGTCGCCCTTCACCTCGTCGATGGCGGCGAGCTGGTCGGGCGTCTCCACGTAGGGGAAGGCGTCCTCCAGCTCGCGCTGCCACGGGGTGTCGGTGCCGAACGCGTGCCCGGGGCTCGCCATCCGCGCCGAGTACAGCCGGATCAGCTCCCCGGCGATCTGCTTGACGGCCTTGCGGGCGCGGGACTTGGCCTTCTGCCAGTCGGCGCCGCCGAGCCGGTGCAGGCTCGGCGCCTCCCCGCCGACGTAGCGGGTCAGCTCCTCCAGCTGGTCGGTCGGGACGAACAGCCGGTCGCTCTTGGCGTACTCCAGGATCAGGTACTCGCGGGTGGCGCCCTGCACCGTCCGGCTGACCATCTCCACGTACCGGCCGACGCCGTGCTGCTCGTGGACGACGTAGTCGCCGGGCTTGAGCTGCAGCGGGTCGATGCCGCCGCGGCGCCGCGACGGCATCCGCCGGACGTCCTTGGTGGACGACTTCTGCCCGGACAGGTCCGTCTCGGTGAGCACCGCGAGCTTCACCGGCTCCCAGACGAAGCCGTTCTCCAGCAGCCCGGTGGTGACGGTGACCACGGACGGCTCGGGCGGCGCGGCCACGTCGGCGAGCCGCGCGCCGATGCCCTCCTCGCCGACGAGCTGGACGAGGCGCTCGGCGGGCCCGTGCCCGGCGGTGACCATGACGACGCGCCAGCCGGCGTCGATCCAGCCCTTGAGGTCGCCGACGACGCGGGTGGTGTCGCCCCGGTACGCCTCGGCGGCATGGACGCCGAGGTTCAGCGCGTCGCCCTCGGGGTTCAGGGCGGTGACGCTCCAGCGCGGCAGGCCCAGCTCGGTGCTGTGCTGCCGGACCTCCTCCAGCGACCGGAACGCGGCGGCGCCGAGGTCGATGGGCGCCTCGCCGCCGGCGGCGGCGTTCACCCAGCTGGCCTCGAGGAACTCCTGGCTGGTGCGGACGAGCTCGACCGAGCGGGTGCGGATCCGCTCCGGCTCGCACACCAGCAGCGCCGACCCCTCGGGCAGCAGGTCGGTGAGCAGCTCCATGCTGTCGGCGAGGACAGGCGAGAACGCCTCCATGCCCTCGACGGTGTCGCCGTCGGCGATCCGGCCGAGGATCTCCTCCAGCGCGGGGTGCTCCTCGGCGAGCAGCTTCGCGCGCTCGCGGACCTTCTCGGTCAGCGGCAGCTCGCGGCACGGCGGCGCCCAGAGCCCGTCCTGCGCGACCTCCAGGGACCGCTGGTCGGCCGCCTTGAAGTAGCGGATCTCCTCGACGGTGTCGCCCCAGAACTCCACCCGCAGCGGGTGCTCCTCGGTGGGCGGGAACACGTCGAGGATGCCGCCGCGCACCGCGATCTCGCCGCGCTTCTCGACCAGGTCGACGCGGTGGTACCCGGCGTCGACGAGGCGGCGGACGGCGTCGTCCATGTCGGCGTCCTCGCCCGACACCAGCCGGACCGGCTCCAGGTCGGCGAGGCCCGACACGATCGGCTGCAGGACGGCGCGGACCGGCGTGACGACGACGTCCAGCGCGCCGCCCTTGCCGGGCAGGTGCGCGCCGGCCTCCTCCTCGGTGGGCGTGTCGCCCGCGTCGGGGTGGACGAGCCGGCGCAGCACGGCGAGCCGCTGCCCGACCGTGTCCGAGCGCGGCGACAGCTTCTCGTGCGGCAGCGTCTCCCAGGCCGGGAAGTGCGCCACCCGGCCCGCGCCGATCAGGCTGGTCAGCGCGGCGGTGAGGTCCTCGGCCTCGCGGCCGGTCGCGGTCACCGCCAGCACGGCGCCGTGCCGTCCGCCGGGGCCGGCGGAGCGCGCGGCGACCGCGCGGCTCAGCGCCGCGGCGAGGATCGGCCAGGTGGCGGCGGGGGCGACGACCTCGGTGTCGGTGCGCGCCTGCTTCAGCGCGCGCTCCAGCTCGGCATCGGCGCACGCAAGGTCAACAAGTCCAGAAAGCGTCATTTTCGCCCGTAAGTTCGCATTCACCCCGAGGGGCAGGGCAGCCCGAAGAACCGGAATCCGTGACCGGACCCGGCACCGCGTACCAGACTACGCGCCCGCGCACGCCGTCGTGCTGGCGACGTCGCAGGCCGCAGGACCGGCATCCATGATCGCGGAGGGCGACACGGCGGTTACCAAGAATGGGCAAATAGCGGACAGAGCGCAGTCGGGCGATTACGCTGCGAGACTGTGACCGATCTGCGTACGCCGCCGGTCAACGACGGCGATCTCTTCTCAGAACGCGCAAGGCAGTACGCACTGGAGAAGCCCCTGCAGCGGATCCACATCCTGGAGGCGGGCTGCGGCTGGGGCGCGGGGCTGGACCTCGGCGACCGCGAATGCCTGGTGACCGGGGTCGACCTGGAGTCCCCGGAGCTGCGCGCGCACGCCTGCGAGCGGCCCGACCTCGACCAGTGGCACCTCGGCGACCTGCGCACGGTCCCGATGCCGCCGCGCGCCTACGACATCGTCCACGCCACCTACCTCGTCGAGCGGGTCCCGCACGCCGAACTGGTCCTCGACCGGTTCGTCGCGGCGCTCAAGCCGGGCGGGCTGCTGCTGGTCCACCTCCGCGACCGCAACACCGCGTTCGGGTTCCTCGACCGCCACCTGCCGCGCTGGATGCACGCCTCGGGCCGGCGCCGCAAGTCCCGTCCCGGCCGGGCCGCGCGCGGCGCCCACGCCCGCGTCCCCGCCGAGGGGCAGGCGGAGGGCCCGGCGGAGAGCGCCGCGGAGACCGCCGCACAGGGTGCGGCGGAG
>NZ_WBMR01000067.1 GCF_008923365.1 Actinomadura montaniterrae | reverse complement strand
CGGAGGGCCGAAGGCCGCGGCGGTCGCGGGACGCGCCGCCGACGGCGTCATCTGCGGCGCCGGCCGCGACCCGCTGACGCTGCGCGCCCTGGCCGGCGCCGCCGCGGCGGAGGCGAGGCACCGGCCCGCGGCCTGGGCATCGGTGCGGCTCGCCGTCGCTGAGACGCCCGATCAAGTGGCGGAGCTGCGGCGCCGGATGCTGCCGCGCGCGATCAGCGCCGCCCGGTTCAACTTCGGCCGCAGCCTCGCGGGCAAGAACGTCCCGGACGCCTTCCACGGCGTGCTCACCGAACGCTTCGCCTCCTACGACTTCGCCTGGCACGGGCGTTCCGGCGCGACGCCCACGGCCGGGATGTTCGCCGACCGCCCCGACATCGAGGACTACCTGCTCGACCGGTTCGCGGTCGTCGGCACCCCGGCGCACTGTCGCGAACGGCTCATCGAGCTGCATCGCGAGGTGGACGGGATCTTCCTCTCCCTCCTCTTCGAGGACGTCCTGCACCAGGCCGGCCTGGTCGCGGACCTCTTCGGCACGGACGAACTGGAACCCCAGGGCCCCTGGGCGAGGAGTGAGGCGGGCGCCCGATGATGCTGAACCCCACCGACGAGCAGCTCGCCTACAAGGCCGAGGTGCGACGCTATCTGGAACGGTCCTGCCCGCTGTCGCGCACCCGCGCGCGCCTGGAGGGGCCGCCGGACCACGACCCGGACGCCTGGGCCGGCCTCGCCCGTCTCGGCGCGCCGGGCCTGCTCGTCCCCGCCGAGTTCGGCGGCGCGGGAGCCGGGATCACCGAGGCCGCCTTCGTGAGCGAGGAACTGGGCCGCGTCCTGCTGCCCTCGCCCTACCTGTCCAGCGCCGTGCTCGCGGCGCGCCTGCTCGTCCTGCTCGGTGACAAGGAGGCGAACGCCGCGCACCTGCCCGGCATCGCCTCGGGCGACACCGTCGCCACCGTGGCGTTCCTGGACGAGCACGGCCGCTGGGACCCGTCGCACGTGCCGGTGCGGGCGCGACGCACCGGTGACGGCTGGCGGCTGGACGGCACGGTCCCGTTCGTCACCGACGCCACCGCGGCGCTCCTCCTCGTCCCGGCGGTGACCGCTGACGGGCTCGGTGTCTTCGCCGTCGACGGCGCGCACGCGCACACCGAACCGCTCGACAACCTGGACCTGACGCAGCCGCTCGCCCGCGTCGGGCTGCGGGACGCCCCCGGCAAGGAGATCCGCGCGGCCGGCGACCCGCGGGACGCCATGGCGGAAACGGTGCGGGCCGCGCTCGCCTGCGTGACGGCGGCCCAGCTCGGGGGCGCCGAACGCTGCCTGGAGATGACGGTCGAGTACGCCAAGACCCGGGTGCAGTTCGGCAGGCCGATCGGCGCGTACCAGGCCATCAAGCACAAGTGCGCCGAGATGTACACCCGGGTCCAGTCCGCCCGGTCGGCGGTCCACCACCTCCTCGACGCCCTGGAGACCGGGTCGCCCGAGGCAGCCGAGGCCGCGCACCTGGCCAAGGCGTACTGCTCGCAGGCCTGCTTCGCCTGCGCGTCCGACACCATCCAGGTTCACGGCGGCATCGGCTTCACCTGGGAGCACGACGCCCACCTCTACTTCAAGCGGGCCAAGGCGTCGGCCCACCTGCTCGGCGACTCCACCCACCACCGCGCGCAGCTGGCACGCCGCCTGGCCCTCTGAGGCGCTGTCTCCGGACGGGAGATCGACATGAGAAGCTTCACCGGCTACGCGCGCAGCGCGCCCTCGCGGATCGCGGTCGTCGACAGGGACGGCCGGCGGATCGGCTACGGCGAACTGTCGGAGCGGGCGAACCGGCTGGCACGCGCCGTCGCCGCATCCGTCGACCGCGAAGGGGCGACCGTCGCGGCGCTGCTGCCCAACTCCGGGCTGGTGCTGCTGGCCGAGCGAGCGGTCACGCAACTCCCGCTCTACTTCACCCCGATCAACTGGCATCTCACCGCGGCTGAGGCCGGCTACATCCTCGCGGACTCGGGTGCGCGGCTCCTGCTGACCGCGGTTGAGTTCGCCGGGACGGCGCTGGAGGCGGCGGACCGCGCCGGGATGCCGCGCGAGCGGGTCATCGTGATGGACGGCGACGGCCGGGACGGCTGCACCGCCCTGGCCGACTTCATCGCCGATCAGCCCGCCGACCCGCCCGAGGGACGGGCGGCCGGTCAGCGCATGCTCTACACGTCCGGGACCACCGGACGTCCCAAGGGCGTGCGGCGCCCACTCACCGGCCTGTCGCCGGAGCGCGCGGCCGCAGCGGTCCTGAAACGGGCCGAGCTCTACGGCGCCGACCATGAGGAGGGGCGCTACCTGTCGGTGGCGCCTCTGTATCACGCCGCGCCGCTCGCCTACGCGGTGCAAGCGCTCGAAGCGGGCCACACCGTGGTCATCCTGCCTCGCTGGGAGCCCGTCGCGGCGCTGCGGGCGATCGAAGAGCACACCATCACCTGGACCTACATGGTGCCGATGATGTTCGCGGACCTGCTGGGCCTTCCTCCGGAGGTCCGCGCGGGCCATGAGACCGGTTCGCTGCGCTCGGTCGTCCACACCGCCGCGCCGTGCCCGGTGCACGTGAAGAAGGCGGTGATCGACTGGCTGGGGCCGATCCTCGCCGAGATCTACGGCGGCACGGAGGGCGGCGTCACCTTCATCGACTCCGCGCAGTGGCTGGCGCACCCCGGCAGCGTCGGCCGCGCCCGGGCGGGGGTCCGCATCCGGATACTGGACGAGTCGGGCCGCGAAGTCGGGCCCGGGGAGGTCGGCCGCGTCCACTTCTCCGGCACCGGGACGTTCGAGTACTGGAACGACCCCGCCAAGACCGCGGCGAGCCGGGTCGGCGGCATGACGACCCTGGGGGACGTCGGCCGCCTCGACCAGGACGGCTACCTGTACCTCAGCGACCGGGCCGCCGACCTCATCATCTCCGGCGGCGTCAACATCTACCCCGCCGAGATCGAGAGCGCCCTCCTGGAGCACCCCGGCGTCCGGGACGCCGGCGTGGTGGGCGTTCCGGACGACCGGTGGGGGGAACGGGTCGTCGCGGTCGTCGTCCCTGCCGCCGGAACGGCCCCGTCGGACGCCCTGGCCGCGTCGATCCGGGACTTCGCCCGGGAACGGATCGCGGGGTTCAAAGTGCCGAAGGACATCGAGTTCCGGGCCGAGGTGCCCCGCTCCGATGTCGGCAAGCTGCTGCGCCGCGAGCTGCGCGCCTCCCTGCGGGCGGCGACGGGGACCGGCCGTGAGCACTGAACGCCTGGAACTCGCCGCCAACGTCCCGCTGACCGCGCCCGGCGCCGAGCTCCGGACCTACCTGCGCGACATCGAGTCCGCCGGGGCGGACATGCTCTGGGTGCCCGAGGCCTACGGTAGGGACGCGGCTACCGTGCTCGGCTACTGCGCCGCCCTGACCGGGATGCGCCTGGCCAGCGGGGTGATGAACGTCTTCAGCCGGTCACCCGCGCTGCTGGCGCAGACGGCCGCGGCGCTCGACGAGCTGACCGGCGGCCGCTTCGAGCTTGGGCTCGGCGCGTCCGGCCCGCAGGTGGTCGAGGGCTGGCACGGCACACCGTTCGACCGGCCGCTGCGCCGCACGCGCGAGGTGGTGGAGATGTGCCGGATGATCTGGCGCCGGGAGCACCTCCGCTACGCGGGGGAGACCGTCAGCGCACCCCTCGACGGCTCGACCGGTGCCGGGCTCGGCAAGGCACTGAAGCTCATGACCCGCCCGCCGCGGCCGGACATCCCCGTCTGGCTCGCTGGCATGGGGCCCCGCAACGTCCGCCTCGCCGCCGAGATCGCGCACGGCTGGCTGCCCTCGCTGTACATCCCCGAACGCGCGGCCCGGATCTGGGGCACCTGCCTGGACGAGGGCCGGGCCGTCCGGGACGCTGGGCTGCCGCCGCTGCGCATCTGCGCCGGCGCGGCCGTCGAGGTGACCGGCGGCGGCGCGGCGGCGGCGACCGCCGCGCGCGACAAGGCCCGTCCAGCCCTCGCGCACTACATCGGCGGCATGGGGGCGTCGACGGCGAACTATTACAACGACCTCGTCCGCCGCTACGGGTTCGCCGCCGACGCCGACCTCGTCCAGCGCCTCTACCTCGCGGGCCGGCGAACGGAGGCCGCGGCGGCGCTCTCCGAAGAACTGGTCGAGGCGCTCACCCTCTGCGGACCGCCCTCCTACGTCCGCGACCGGCTGGCCGCCTACCGCGAGGCGGGCGTCACCGTCTTCCGGGTCAACGTCAACGCGGGCTGCGACGCGGTCCGCGCCGTCGAGCGCCTCCGGGACCTGACCGCCTGACGCGGGACCGGCACCGCCGTACCGACCTACGAACAAAGGACCGAGCAATGGAACGCGGCATCTACGCGCCCGAGCACATCGACCTCGCCGACACGCTGCGGGCATTCCTCGCCGAGAACGTCGTGCCCAACATGGAGGACTGGGAGGAGGACGGGCTCGTCCCGAGGGACCTGTACCGCCGGGTCGCTGACCTCGGCGTCCTCGGCATCCAGGTGCCCGCCGAGTACGGCGGCGCCGGGGAGTCCTCCTTCCTGTTCAACTGCGTGGTGACCGAGCAGATCGCCTACAGCCGCGCGACGCTCGGCTCGCTGCGCGTGCACACCGACGTCGTCATGCCTTACGTGATGAAGTACGCGACGGAGGAGCAGCGCCGACGCTGGCTGCCGGGCATGGCGAGCGCGGACGTCATGACGGCGATCGCGATGACCGAGCCGGGCACCGGCTCCGATCTCGCCGGGATGGCGACGGCGGCCCGCCGCACGGACGGCGGCTGGCTGCTGAACGGCGCGAAGACCTTCATCACCGGCGGGGCCCAGGCCGACCTGGTCATCGTCGTCGCCCGCACCTCCAGGCCGGAGAACAGGCGCGGCGGGCTGTCGCTGCTGGCCGTCGAGGACGGCGCGCCCGGCTTCACCCGCGGGCGCATGCTGAAGAAGCTCGGACTGCTCACCCAGGACACGTCCGAGCTGTTCTTCGACGACGTTTTCGTGCCCGACGCGAACCTGCTGGGGGAGGAGGGGCGCGCCTTCGAGTACCTGGCGGGCAACCTCGCGCAGGAACGGCTGTCGATCGCCGTCAACGCGCAGGCCCAGGCGGTGGCCGCGCTCGAGGTCACGACGCGGTACGTCCGCGAGCGGGAGGTGTTCGGCAAGAGCCTGTCGTCGTTCCAGAACACCAAGTTCGTGCTGGCCGACCTGGAGACGCAGATCTCCGCAGGCCAGGTCTTCGTGGACCGCGCGATCGCCGAGCACGAGCGGGACGCGCTGTCGGCCGCCGATGCCGCGAAGGCCAAGCTGTTCTGCACCGAGCTGCAGGGCCGGGTCGTCGACGCCTGCCTCCAACTGCACGGCGGCTACGGCTACACCCGCGAGTTCGACATCTGCCGACTGTACGCCGACGCGCGGGTGAGCCGGATCTACGGCGGGACGAGCGAGGTCATGAAGTCGATCATCGCCAAGTCGATGGGCCTGTAGCCGCTCACCGCTTCCCGGGCGCGGGGACCGTCCCGCCGAGCTGCTGGGTGAACCGGCGCGCGGCCTGCAGCACCGAGGCCGAGACGGCCCCCGCCCGCTCCGGCTCCCCCCGGCCCGGGATGGAGACGCCGACCGCGCCGATCGGCACGCCGCGATGGTCGAACACGGCCGACGCTGCGCCCCACACCCCGGGCCACCGGTCGCCGGACCCGCTGGCGACGCCGCGCTGGGCGACCTCGGCCAGCTCCCGGTACAGCTCCCGCCGGGCGCGCGCGTCGAACTCCGGCCTGGCCTGCGTCCGCACGATCGCGTCGATCTCCGCCTTGGGCAGCCACGCCATCACGGCGTGCCCGGTCGTGGTGTCGAGCGCGGCGTAGTGCCCGCCGAGCGGGACGTGCGCCCGGACGGGCTTGTCCGGTTCCACCTGCGCGAGGTAGGTCAGCCAGCCGTTCTCGAACGCGGCGAAGACCACGGTCTCCTCAATCTCGGCGACCAGCTCGCCGAGCGTCCGCCCGGCCAGCTCGTTGAGCCCGGTCGAGTCCTTAACGGCGCAGCCGAGCCGCCACATCTGCATCGTGGCCCGCCACTTGCGGTCCTCGTCCTGGGTCACGTAGCCCTCGTCGCGCATCAACCGCAGCGTGCGCAGGAGCGTGGGCGGAGTCAGCCCCGTCTTTGCGGACAGGACCGTGAGCGTCTGCGGCCCCGCCTCGCACACCGTGGCCAGCACGCGCAACGTCCGGTTGATCGCCCCGTCGCTCATGGTCCTCTGATTCCACTCAATGAAATACGATTCCACTGAGTATACAGCGAGGTGAAAACGAGGGTACGACGAACCGAACCACACTTCATCGGCGTTCGCGATCGCGTGCTTTACGAGGCATGGTCGAGGATCGAGCGGAGGGCTTTCACGATCGGTCCGATCAGAGGGGCGGCGGCCATCCGGTTGGTGACGTAGCCGAACCCGATGCCGTAGTCGGGATCCGCGAAACCCGCCTGGCCGCCGGCGCCGTCGTGCCCGAAGGAAGAGGGGCTCAACCAGGTCAGCGCCTCGGACGAGAGCTGCACGCCGGCGCCCCAGCGGTGGAACGGGCCGTCGGTCTCCGTGTCGGTGGCATTGGGGCCCGTGCTGCGCGGGACGGCGAGTCGCCGGACGGCATCGTCGGACAGGATGCGCACGCCGCGCGTCGGCGTGATCGTGGCGGACCAGATCCTCGCGAGGCCTGATGCCGTGCCGACTCCGGCGGCGCTGAGCAGGCCCGCTTTCAGTAGGCGCGGGTCGTTCAGGCCGGTGCCGTCCCCGACCAGGGTGAGCGGCAGGGCGCCACCGGCGGTCAGCATTCGGTGGGCCAGTTCACCCATCTGCGGGATGGTCTGTGAGGTCAGAAGTTCCGTTTCCGGTGCCGCGGTCGTGTACGCCAGGTGCCGGAGGTCGCGGTCGTCGGCCCGCAGGGTGACCGCGGCGTCCAGGGGAGCGGCGATCTCCCGGGCGAAGACGTCCGGTGCCTCCCGGCTCGTCGCGCGGCGGACGATCTCGCTGACCAGCGGTCCCCAGGTGAGTGCGTGGTAGAGGTGCGAGCAGGCGTCCGGCCACATCGGCCGCTGTGCCGCGAGGCGGTCGGCGAAGCCGCGCACGTCGGCGAGGTCGTCCGGGCTCATCGTGGTGTCGGGGGCGACGAGGCCGGCGCGGTGGGCGAGCACGTCGGTGATGGTGATGCGCTCCTTGCCGTGGGCGGCGAATTCCGGCCAGACGGAGGCGACGGGGGCGTCAAGGTCCAGCTTCAGCTCGTCGGCGAGCCGGGCGACAGCGACAGCACCGAGTCCCTTCGTCGCAGAGAAGAGCACCGCTCGGGTGGCGGCGTCCCACGGGCGTCCGGTCCTCGTGTCGGCGATCCCGGCATGCACGTCGACGACCTCCTCGCCGTCGTGCCAGATCGAGAGGGCGGCGCCTCCAGCGGCGGGATCCCCGATGCTCGATGCGAACGCTTCGACGACCGGTGCCATGCCCGGCGCGAACCGGCCTTTGACGGAGTCGGGGCGATGGTCGGCGAAAAGCACTCTGGGTCTCCCTGGGGGCCGGGGGTGGGACGGGCTGGGCCTGGCCCTCTCCAGGCCCAGCCCGCGCGGTGATCGGATCAGCCGGTGGCGGAGGTGAGTGCGGGCAGGTAGCCGAGGCGGTAGCCGTCGGCGTTGGGGTGGAGCGGTGCGGGGAGGGCTAGGGTGGCGTTGATCCAGGGGGTGCCGGAGCAGACGGCGTGCCCGGCGAAGTACGGCTGGGCGTCGACGAACCGGAAACCGGCCTTCGCGGCGCTCTGGGCGATGCCCTGGTCGAGCGCCCTGCCGAAGCGGTTGATCTCCTTGCGCTGGTACTGGTCGGGGGCGGGCCAGCTGCTGCAGCCGGCGGTCTCCTCGTAGAGGAGCGGGTAGCCGAGGACGTAGACGTCGGCGTGCGGGGCGGCCTGGCGGATCGCGGTGTAGGTGGTGTCGACCTTGGCCGTGACGGCGGGCAGCCCGGCGACGGCCTTGTCGATCGCGGTGGTGCAGGCGCTGTCGCCGGAGAGCAGGCAGGTCGACACCTGGTCTCCCCAGGCGGCGTCGTTCCCGCCGATGGTGATGGTGACGACGTCGGTCTGGGCGTTGAGCCCCGAGATCTGCTTGGCCAGCACGTCGTCGGTCACCGCGCCGCCGCAGGTGACGTCGGTGAACGTGCTGATGCCGTGGGCCTTGGCCCACAGCGTGGGGTAGCCCTGCGGGCTGCGGCCGCAGTCGAGGCTGGCGTTCGGCGCGCCGAGTCCGGAGGAGAAGGAGTCTCCCATCGCCACGTAGTGGGTGGACGAGTCGTAGGCGGGGGACGTGGCGCGAGCCGGGGTGGCGACCAGGCCGAGGGCGGCGGACAGGAGGAGGGGCGCGGCGAGGGCGCGGGCGCGTGGTCGGTGCACGGGAGTGCCTCCAGGGGTGGGACGGCTCGTCGGAGCCGGGCCGCAGCCGCGCGGTGCGGCCGGGGCGACAGAGGTTGACGCCGGGTAAAACTAATTCGACCTTTACCTCAAGTCAAGGTTTCCGGGGACGGGCGTCAGTCGTGATCCTCGATCCGCCATTCGTCGTGCCAGTCGAGGATCGGCATGTCGCCCTCGAACCGCACGGGCAGCCAGACGTAGTCGGCGATGGACGTGTCGACCTCGACCGCCGCCAGGTCCGTGCCGGGCTCGCCAGGCTCCCCGGCGAACATCCGCCGGAACGCATCGGGCGCCTGCTGGGCCAGCTCGGCGGGAACGTTCGGCAGCCATCGGTCGGCCAGGGCGATGTACAGGTCCTTCTTGGCCGGATGCTTGAAGACCGAGCTGATCTGCGACCGGAACGAGGTGCCCGTCGGGTCGGCGGGGTGCGGGTCGCCGAGGACGGTCCATGGTCCGTGGTAGGTCTCCGCCACCGCGACCTCCGAGCGGTTGGGGAAGTAGGCGGTGGTGCCGGACGTGAACAGGTAGTGCAGCCCGTCGCGGGTGAAGTGGGCGGGCGCCTCGCGGACGTCGGGCGGCCGGCGTCGCGGGAAATGGGTGGAGTAGTAGCCCGTCACGCCGGTGTAGTCCTCGGTGAGGTCCGCGCAGACCAGCTCGCTGTGGACCCGCTCGAAGTAGTAGTAGCCCTTGCCGTCGTCGGGTGCGACCACCAGGTCGAAGTCCCCGGCGTTCATTCCGAGCGGCCGCAGTCCGGTGCGCACGATCTCGTAGGGGCCGAGCAGATGGTCCGCGACGAGGACCGTCGAGGTCTGGACGTTTCCGGTGCCCATGATCTTCAGCCAGCACACGTACCTGCCCGCGCGCTCGTCGCGGACGATGTGCGGCCGGTCCATGAGCTGGGCGGGGTGGAGGGGCGACTCCGGGTCGTCCTCCACGGGCGCGATGATGAGGCCCTCGTCGGTCCAGTTGTAGAGGTCCGTGGAGGAGTAGCAGCGGACACCCCAGTGCCAGATCCCGCTACCCGGTTTCGATCTCTCCTTGTTCTCGCCGTACCAGTAGAACGTGCCGTCCACATGCAAGAGCGAGCCGCCGTGGGCCTGGATGCGTTCGCCGCCGGTGTCCAGCCACTCCTGTCCGGGGCGGATCGAGGTGTAGGTCATCGGTCACTTCCGGATGGCGCGGTCGTCCCGCGGACGACCAGGGACGGGGCGATCGCGTAGGTGACCGGGTTGAGGCGGCCGTCGATGCGTTCGCGCAGCAGCCGGGCGCTCGTCGAGCCGTTCAGCTTCCCGGCCGGGTCGATCGTGGTGAGGGAGATCTGCGGTAGGGCGCTGACCGGGATGTTGTCGGCGCCGACGACGGACAGGTCCTGCGGGACGCGCAGCCCGAGCTCGTGCGCCGCGCGCAGGACGCCCAGGGCGACCGTGTCGGTGCCCGCGAAGATCGCGGTCGCCGGCTCCCGGCGCCGCAGCGCGGTCAGGGCTCCGGCGTAGCCGCCCTCCTCGGTGAAATCGGTGGTGATGACGTCGGGTTCGAGGGCGTGGTCGCGCATCGCCGCGACGTACCCGTCCTCTCGGGCCGTCTGCGGCAGGACCGAGGGCCTGCGGAGCCTCCCCGTCGGCATGGTGATGTGGGAGATCCTCCTGTGCCCCAGTCCGGCCAGGTGCTCGACGGCCAGCCCGGCTCCGGCCGCGTCGTCGTCCATGACGCTGTCGAAGTGGCGCCCGCCGCCGTGGCGGCCGATGAGGACCGTCGGAATCGACTGCCCGAGGGTGTTGAGCGCGGTGTAGGGGAGGGTCGGCGCGATCAGGATCAGCCCTTCGACGTTCCGGTTGATCATGGTGTCGATGCTGGCGCGCTGGCGTTCGGGGGCGTCTCCGACCGGTGCGAGCAGGACGTCGAGGGAGGAGTCCCGCAGCCCTTCCTGGACGCCCTCGACGACCTGGGCCACGATCGGCGCGCGGATGTCGGCCACGACGCCGACGGTGTGCGACCGCCCGCGCATGGCGCGGGCGGTGACGTTCGGCCGGTACCCCAGCTCGGCGATCGCGTGCATGACCTTCTCGCGCATCGCCGCGCTGACGCCGTAACCGTCGTTGAGCACCTTGGACACGGCGGCCGGTGAGACGCCGGCCGCGCGCGCGACGTCCCGGATCGTGACGCGAGGGTCGTTCACGTGGTCTTCCTGTCGTGTCGGCGGGCGGTGGACGGCCGTAGCGCGCGGCGCGCGGTCGTGCCGTCATGGGCGGGGAGAGCTGTGGACCGTTTTACATTCTGCCTCCCCGTGGCGGCAAATGCCGCCGACGGCTGCGGGTCCCCCCGTTGTCAGGGATCGGTCAGGGGGAGGTTTCGGCAAGAAGATGCTTGACATGGCGCCAAGTCATGTATCTAAACTTCAGGTAAAGCTCATAAACCGTTCTACAACTCTCCGCGAAGCGTCGCCGATGTCGCCGGTCGACTTCGCCGAGGGACCGGTCGTGCGGCGCCACCCCCACCCCCGAGTCACCGATGCCCCCGTGCGGGGCCGGTCGCGGGACCCGATCGTGTCGAGGAGATCAGATGGCAACCAGAGGACGTCGCGGCCTCACCCGCGTCGCCGGCTGCGGCCTGCTGCTGGCGGCGCTCGCCGTCGGCGGCTGCACCAGCGGCGGCACGGACGGCGGAGCCGCGACCCGCAAGGACGACCTGGTGCTCGGGCTGGAGGCCGACATCCCCGGCTGGGACCCAGGCAAGATCCTTCCCGGCTCCGTGGCATGGGCGTCGTCCGCCGTCTACGACACGATCTTCAACTGCGACGAGTTCGGCAACGTCTCGCCGAACATCGCCCAGAGCTACCAGTTCACCGACGGCAACACGAAGCTGACCCTGCACCTGCGGCCAGGCATGAAGTTCAGCGACGGCACCCCGGTGGACGGTCCGGCCGTCAAGGCGGCGCTGGACTACCAGGTGAACGCGCCTGGCGGGAAGAGCTTCCTGCCCGGCGTCAAGGTGTCGTCCCCGGACGCCTCGACCGTGGTCATGACCACACCGAAGCCGAAGTCCTACCTCACCACCGTGATGTGCCTCGGCGCCGGGGCCATCGCCAGCCCCAAGTACCTCGCGTCGGGGAAGCTGGATCAGGCGCCGGTGGGCTCCGGTCCCTACCTCTACGACCGGGCCGCCTCGACGCCGGGCTCGGTGTACGTGCTCACCAAGAATCCGGCCAATTGGGACGCGGCCCGCTACCCCTACAAGAAGATCACCTTGAAGGTGCTCACCGACCGGACGGCGCGGGTGAACGCCCTCAAGACCGGGCAGATCTCCGGCGCGATCACCGACGCGTCGGCGCTCGGCCAGCTGAAGACCTCCGGGCTGACCGCGCTGGTGCAGCACGGCCAGTGGGCCGGCCTGCTCATCGAGGACCGCAAGGGCAAGGTCGTCCCGGCGCTGGGCGACGTCAGGGTCCGCCGCGCCATCAACATGGTCTTCGACAAGAACGCCATCGCCCAGAAGCTCTACCAGGGGCAGGCCGAGCCCACCGCGCAGATCTTCCGGAAGAACAGCCCGGCGTGGATCCCGGGCTTCCAGGACCCCTACCCCTACAACGTCGCGGCGGCCAGGAAGCTCATGGCCGACGCCGGCTACGCCAAGGGCTTCTCGGTGCAGATCCCCTACATCGCCGGCTTCGGTCTGGACGCCGCGATGCCGATCGTCATCCAGGGGCTGAAGGAACTCGGCATCAACGCCAAGCAGGTCACGCTGTCCGGGTCGAACGCCCTTCTCGACACGCTCAGCGGAAAGTACCCCATCATCTTCTGGCCGCTCGGCAACCACGGCGACTCGCGGCTCACCATCGACGGCGCGATCATCCCCACCGCGGTGTGGAACACCGAGAAGATCACCGATCCCACCATCGACCGGCTCTGGAGCACCGTCCTGTCCGGCCAGGGCAAGGAGGCGGCGACGGCGCAGCAGGAGCTGAACCGGCACGTCATCGACCAGGCGTGGTTCGCGCCGTGGGTGTACATGAACAGCTTCTTCGGCTACGACCCGAAGGCGGTCCGGCTGGAGAAGTCCACCGACCTCAACGCGCTCGCCCCCAAGCTGAGCGACTTCCGGTAGCCCACGGCCCCGAGGGATACCGATCATGCTCAAAGTCATCGCCGTCCGGCTGATCAGGACGGCCGCGGTCTTCTTCGTCGTCACGTTCGCGACCTTCGCGATCGTGTACGCCAAGCCGGCCGCCATCGCCCGCAACGTCGTCGGGATCAGCGCGAGCGACCAAGCGGTCCAGGCCGAGGTCGTCAAGCTCGGCCTGGACCGGCCGCTGCTGGAGCAGTACCGGCACTGGCTCGCCGGCCTGTTCCAGGGCGACCTCGGCCAGTCGTTCTTCACCGGTCAGCCGGTTCTCTCCACGCTCGGCATCCGGTTTCCCGTCACTCTCGCGCTGATGGTCCTCAGCCTCGTCCTCACCGTCGGCCTCAGCGTCCTGATCGGCGTCGTGTCCGCCGTCCGCGGCGGCTGGCCGGACCGGGTGCTCCAGATCCTGTCGGTGGTCGGCGGGGCCGTCCCGTCCTTCATCGTGGCGATCGGCCTGGTGTTCGCCTTCGCGATCGCGTTGCCGGTCTTCCCGGCCACGGGATATGTCTCCCCGGACGTCAGCCTCGGGCGCTGGGCGGCCTCGGTCGTGCTTCCGGTGGCGGCGATCCTCGTCGGGTCGGTCGCGAGCGCGGCGGCCCAGTTCCGCGGGGCCGTCAAGGAGGTGTTGGAGCGGGACTTCGTGCGGACGCTGCGCGCCAGGGGCATGTCCGAGCGAGCGGTCGTCTACCGGCACGTCCTGCGGAACGCGGGCGGGCCGGGGCTGACCGTGCTGTCGCTGCTGACCATCGGCCTGCTCGGCGGCGTCGTGATCATCGAGCAGGTGTTCGCGCTGCCCGGGATGGGGGTGCTCGTCG
The DNA here is from genome assembly GCF_008923365.1 of Actinomadura montaniterrae. Classification (GTDB taxonomy): domain Bacteria; phylum Actinomycetota; class Actinomycetes; order Streptosporangiales; family Streptosporangiaceae; genus Spirillospora; species Spirillospora montaniterrae. The sequence goes on along the minus strand of NZ_WBMR01000067.1, from coordinate 31,344 downwards.
CGGGCGCGGCCTCGAAGGGCGATGTTCCTGTCGTCATGGGGTGCGTGGCCGTCACCGTGCTGCTCGTGTCGCTCGTGAACCTGGTGACCGACCTGCTCACCGCCGCGCTCGACCCGAAAGCGAGGGTGTCATGACAGCGCATCCAGTTGTGGCGCCCGAGGACGCGGTGGCGGCGCCCGCGGCCGGGCGCGGCCGGCGCGGCTGGGCGGGGCGCCTGCTCCGCAACCCGATGGCGGTCGCCTGCATCGTATTCCTCGGCGCCACGATCCTGTTCGGCCTGTCCAGCCCCTGGCTCGCACCGCACGCGCCGGGCGCGACCCAGCTCAACGCCGTGAACGCGCCGCCCTTCACTGCCGGGCACCTGCTCGGCGGCGACGGGTCGGGGCGCGACATCCTGTCCCGGCTGATGTGGGGCACGCAGCGGACGCTGTTCGCGTGCGTGGTCATCCTGGTCAGCGCTCTGCTCGCGGGCGTCCCGGCCGGCCTCGTTGCGGGGTACCGCCGCGGCGCGGCCGACCCGGTGCTCAACTGGGTCTCCGACGTGATCATGACGCTGCCCGGCATCGTCCTGCTGATCGCGCTGTACACGCTCATCGGCCCGAATCTGGTCGCGGCCATGGGGGTGTTCGGGGTCCTGGTGGCGCCGTCGTACTTCCGCCTCGTCCGCGGCGTGGTCCTCGGCGTGCGCAACGAGCTCTACGTCGACGCCGCCAAGGTCGCCGGCCTGTCGGAGGCCCGCATCATCGGACGGCACATCCTGTGGGCGGTACGGGCACCGGTCATCATCCAGAGCTCGTTCGTGCTCGGCGGCGGCATCGCCATCCAGGCGGCGGTGGACTTCCTCGGCCTCGGCGACCCGTCCAAGGCGTCCTGGGGAGGCATGCTGCAGGAGGCCTTCGCGAACATCTACAGCAACGGCTGGGCCGTGGTCTGGCCTGCGTCGCTGATCAGCCTGACAGGGCTGGCCACGGTCCTGCTCGGCAACGCGCTGCGCGACGCGCTCCAGGTCGGGGCGGCCCGGCGCTCACTGCCACGGCGCCGGCAGGAACTGATCTCTCGGGCCTTCGCCGCGAAGGCGGAGAACGACCTGCCGGACCGCTCAGCCACCGAGGAAGCGCTGCTGTCGGTCCGCGGCCTGAAGGTCGCCTACCCCCGCGAGGACGGTGGCGTCTCGCAGGTCGTGCGGGGCGTCGACCTCGCCGTCCGCAAGGGCGAGATCAGGGGGCTGGTCGGCGAGTCCGGGTCCGGGAAGACGCAGACCGCGTTCTCGGTGCTCGGCATCCTCAACACCGAGGCGCTGGTCGGCGGATCGGTCGTCTTCGACGGCGAGGACCTGATCGCGCATCCGGCATCGCGGGCCCATGCGCGAGGTCGCCGCATCGGCTACATCCCGCAGGAGCCGATGACGAACCTCGACCCCTGCTTCACCGTCGGCGCGCAGCTCGTGCACGGCCTGCGCGCCGTCCGGCGGACGAGCAGGCGCGCGGCCAGGCACGAGGTGCTGGCGTTGCTAGCGAGGGTCGGGATCAAGGACCCCGAGCACGTCTTCGGCCTCTACCCGCACCAGATCTCCGGCGGGATGGCGCAGCGCGTCCTCATCTGCGGCGCGGTCGCGGCCGACCCGGACCTGATCATCGCCGACGAGCCGACCACCGCCCTGGACGTGACGGTCCAGGCGGAGGTCCTGGACCTGCTGCGGGAACTGCGCGACGAGCGCGACCTCGGAATGGTCCTGGTGACCCACGACTTCGGCGTCGTCGCGGACCTGTGCGACACCGTCAGCGTGATGAAGGACGGGCGCATCGTCGACTCCGGGGACGTCCGGACGATCTTCCGCGAGCCGGGCCACGCCTACACCGAGGAACTGCTGTCCGCGGCTCGCGCCGTGGACTTGGACGAGGTGGGCACCGATGGATGAGTCCGGTTCCGCGAGCACGGCCGAGGCCGGGCTGGAGGTCAGGGACCTGCGCGTGGCCTACGGCAGGCGCCGGGGACGCGCCGAGGTCGTCAAGGGGGTCTCGTTCGGGATCGCGCCGGGCGAGACGCTGGGCCTGGTAGGCGAGTCAGGATCGGGGAAGACCACGATCGGTCGGGCGCTGCTGGGATTGGTGCCCGTGACCGGCGGCTCGATCACCTTCCGGGGGCACGACATCACCCGGCTGCCGCGCTCGCGGCGCCGCGCGGTCGCCCGCGACATCCAGGTGGTCTTCCAGGACCCGTACTCCTCGCTCAATCCGTCGATGACGATCGAGGACATCCTGGTCGAGCCGCTGCGGGTCGCTGGCGTGGCCGACGGCCGCTCCCGGGTCCGCGAGCTGCTGCGGCAGGTCGGCCTGCCCGACGACGCCGGGACGCGGTATCCCAGCGAGTTCTCCGGCGGGCAGCGGCAGCGGATCGCCATCGCCCGCGCCGTGGCCCAGCGTCCGGGCCTGGTCATCTGCGACGAGCCCACCAGCGCGCTGGACCTGACCACCCAGGCCCGGGCGCTCGGCCTGCTGCGCCGCATCCAGCGGGAGACCGGCGCCGCATACCTGTTCATCAGCCACGACCTCGGCGTGGTGCGGGAGGTCAGCGACCGCATCGCCGTGCTGCACGAGGGCGCGATCGTCGAGATGGGCGACAGCGAGCAGGTCTCGCTGCGCCCCTCCCACCCCTACACCCGGAGGCTGCAGTTGGCCACGCCCGTGCCCGACCCCGACGTCCAGGCGCGGCGCCGCCAGAGGCGCCGCGAGCTACTGAAGGCGGACGCATGACCGGCACCCCGCCGGGATCGGGCGAGGACGAGCGCTGGCTGGGGCACTGGATCGGAGCCGAGCCGGCGCCCGTCCCCGGGCTCGACGACGCGGTCACCGGGACGGCTTCGGGACGAGGGTTCTCCCGAGTGATGTTCCGCAAATCCTTCGACCTCGACGCGGTGCCGGAGACCGCGCCGCTGCGGCTGACGGCCGACGGCCGGTTCGTCGTCTGGGTGAACGGGCGGGAGGTCGGACGCGGACCGGTCCGGGCGCAGCCGCGCCGGTGGCGGTACGAGTCGTTCGACATAGCCCCGTTCCTGGAGCGCGGCACGAACGTCGTCGGCGTGCTGGTGACCTACTACGGCAGGGCCACCTCATGGTGGCATCCGGCGCCGCCGGAAGGCGGGATCAACGGGGACGCCTGCCTCGTGCTGGAGGCACGCCTGAGCGGGAGCGTCGTCGCCACCGACGCCTCCTGGCGCGTACACCGCTCCACCGCCTGGACCTCAATCGGCGCCTCCGGTGTCCCGTGCGAGGTGCTGGACGCCCGCGAGCTGCCCGTGGGATGGACGCGTCCCGGCTTCGACGACGCGCACTGGCCGACGGCGACGATCCTGACGGCTCGCCATTGGGGCGGGCTCGGACGCAGCCGTCCGCCGGTCAGCCCGTTCGGGAAGCTGCTGCCCCGGCCGGTGGCCGTGCTCGGGGGCGCCACCGTCCGGCCTGCGGCCGTACTGGACGCCCGGATCAGAGCGAGGCCCGCGTGGGCCAGTGACCACCCGGCGGCCCGAGCGGTGCAACAGCTGGAGTCCTCAGGGGAACCGGTCGATGGCGGGCTGCCGCTGTCGGTCACGGTCGGCGCCGACCGGACGCTCGACACCGTCCTCGACTTCGGCGCCGTGACCGCAGGCTTCGTGGAGCTGACCGTCGATGCTCCGGCGGGCACCGTCCTCGAGCTCGGTTACCGGGAGAAGCCGAAACGCGTCGGGATCGTCGAGACCACATCCGACTACGAGAGCGGTGCGCGGTACATCTGCCCCGGCGGCCGGGCGGACTACTCCGCTCTGGAGCCCGCGGGGCTGCGCTACCTGTACCTCAGGGCGCACGCGCCCGAGGCGGCCGAGGTGACGATCGTGGACGTCGCCGTCCGCGAGAACGTCTACCCGCACACCGGAGAGGCCTACTTCAGCAGCGACGACGAGGAGCTCGACCGGCTCTACCGCGCCGGTATCCGGACGGTGCAGCTCAACTCGTTTGACGCCTACACCGACTGCCCGACGCGCGAGCAGCGCTCCTGGGTCGGCGACGGGGTCGTCCACCAGATGGTGCACCTGGCCACCAACGAGGACTGGCGGCTGGCGGAGCACTATGTCGAGCTGGCGAACTCGCCGCGTTCCGACGGCATCCTTCCGCTCAGTGTGGCCGGCGACTTCGAGCAGTACGAGGGGTTCACGATTCCCGACTGGTCGCTGCACTGGGTCCACGGCGTGCACAACCTCTACCGCTACGTCGGTGACCGCGCCCGTCTGGCCGGCTACCTGCCCACCATCGAGCGGGTGCTGCGCTGGTACGAGCCCTACGTCGACGAACACGGGACGCTGAGCGACCTGCCCGAATGGAACCTGATCGATTGGTCGAGCGTCTTCACCACCGGCCGCACCTCGATCGTGTCGGCGCTGTGGGCCCGTGGCCTCGCCGAGTACGCCGAACTGTCCGACTGGGTGGGCAATGCCGGGTCCGCGGCCTGGGCACGGGAGCGTCACGCGGGTGTGGCGTCCTCGTTCGAGGACTTCTGGGACCCGCGGCGTGGCCTCTATGTCGACCACATCGTCGACGGGGAGCGCAGGCCGGCCGCCTCGCAGGCGGCGAACGCCGCCGCGATCGTCTCGGGCCTCGCACCGCCCGGAAGGTGGGAGGCGATCGCCGCGGCGATGATCGACCGCTCCACCGTCGTCACCCGGTCCTGGATCGGCGGCGACGGAGGCTACGACACCCGCAAGGAAGAGGAGCAGCGACGCGGCGTCCAGCGGATCGACTGGGACGCCGAGTGGGAGATCGTACGGGCGCAGCCGTTCTTCAGCTACGTCGTGCACGACGCCTTGGCCCGCGCCGGGCTCGCCGACCGGATCATCGACCTCCTGCGGGACTGGTCGGCGTTCCTGCACGACGGCTACGACACCTTCGGCGAGTGTTGGGGCTGGGGCACACCGGTGCACGGCTGGTCCAGCACCCCGGCCCGCGACCTGATCGTACACGTGCTGGGCATCTCTCCGGACCTGCCGGGGTCCGCGCGGGCGCGGATCGCCCCCCGGCCTGGCTTGCTGCGGAACGTCGCGGGCGCGGCCCCGACACCGCACGGGCTGGTCGAGGTCAGGATCGCGGGCGAGAACGTCCAGGTGGACAGCCCGGTGCCCGTCCGCTTCGTCGAGCCGGACGGCGCGAGCAGGGAGTTTCCCGCCGGGAGCCACCGGCTGACGATACGGCGCCCTGCGCTCACGACCGACGCGACCTCCGGGAGCCGGCGTGCTCGACTCCAGTGACATGATCACCGGGGACGCGGGCCCGTCGGCGGCCATCGTCCTCGTCCACTCTTTCCGGCTCGACCGCCCAGCGGACCAGGTGCGTTCCGCGCGATTTCGGGCGACCGCGCACGGCGTCTACGAAGCGCGCGTCAACGGTCGGCCTGTCTCGGACGCGGTCCTCTCCCCGGGATGGTCGGCCTACGAGTGGCGGCTGCCGGTGAGCGACGACCCCGTCGAGCACCTGCTAGCGGAGGAGAACATCATCGAGGTGCTCCTCGGCAACGGATGGTGGCGCGGCGGCCTCGGCTTCGAGGGCATGGACCTCGACTACGGCTCCGAACTCGGATTCATCGGCGAACTCGAAGTGGTGTACGCCGACGGCCGCGTCCAGCTGGTGACGACAGGCGACGGGTGGAGCGGGCGGATCAGCGACACCGTAGAGAACAGCCTCTACGACGGGCAATGCATCGACGCGCGGCAGCGTGGAACGCCGGACGCGGTGCCGGTGCGGCGGCTCGACGTCGACCGCGGCAGGTTCGTACCGCAGACCGGGTCCGCCGTGACCCGCCACGAGATCCTCAAACCGAGCCGCATCACCTCCTCGCCCTCGGGCGCGACGCTCGTCGACTTCGGGCAGAACCTGGTCGGCTGGGTGCGGATTCGTGCGCGCGGGCCGGCCGGCACGCGGATCGTCCTGCGGCACGCTGAGGCGCTGTCGGGCGGGACCTTGGCGACGCGGCCGCTCCGGTCGGCGAGGGCAACCGACACGTTCGTCCTGTCAGGCGGGGACGACGAGTTCGAGCCGACCCTCACCTTTCACGGCTTCCGCTTCGTCGAGGTGACGGGCTATCCGGGCGAGCTGACGGCGGACGACCTGGAGGCCGTCGTCGTGCACTCCGACCTCCGCCGTACCGGCCGCTTCTCCTGCTCCTCCGAACTCGTCAACCGGCTGGTCGAGAACTCCGTCTGGTCGCAGAAGGGCAACTTCCTCTCCCTGCCCACCGACTGCCCACAGCGCGACGAGCGGCTCGGATGGACCGGCGACATCGCGGTGTACGCACCCACCGCATGCTTCCAGTTCGACGTCGCGGACTTCCTGCACGGCTGGCTGCTCGACCTGAACGCCGAGACGCGGCACAACGAAGCCGGGGCCGTGCCCGCCGTCGTCCCCGACATCCTGAAGTACGCGCCCACATCGGAACCGGCTTCGCCGGTGCAGGGCATGGGCCCGACCGCGGTCTGGGGCGACGCGGCCGTCTGGGTCCCGCAAGCGCTCTGGCAGGCCTACGGCGACCGTGACCGGCTCGCCGAGCACTACCCGGGAATGGTCCTCCACCTCGAGTCGGTCGTTGCCAAGCTCTCTGGCACCGGACTGTGGGACCAGGGCTTCCAGTGGGGCGACTGGCTTGACCCGGACGCGCCGCCGGACCGGCCCGGGGCCGCGAAAGCCGATCCCGGCGTCGTCGCCACCGCATGCCTCGTCCGATCCGCGGCGTTCACCGCGGAGGCAGCGGAGGCGCTCGGGCACGCCGAGGACGCCCGCCGCTGGGCGGACCTCGCCGAACGCACCAAGGCGGCGTTTCTCCGGCATTACGTGGACCCGGACGGGCGGGTGCGGTCCGACTGCGCGACCGTGTACGCCCTGGCCATCTGCTTCGGGCTCCTGGACGGTCACCGCCGCCGCGCCGCGGGGGAGCGGCTGGCCGAGATCGTGCGCGCGCACGATCACCGCGTCACCACGGGCTTCGCCGGCACCCCCTACGTCACCTGGGCGCTGTCGGAAACGGGCCACGTCGAGGACGCGTACCGGCTGCTCCTGCAGACCAGGTGCCCGTCCTGGCTCTACCCGGTCACCATGGGCGCGACCACGATCTGGGAGCGCTGGGACTCGATGCTGCCCGACGGCACCGTCAATCCCGGCGAGATGACCAGCTTCAACCATTACGCCCTCGGTGCGGTCGCCGACTGGCTGTACCAGGTCGTCGCCGGCATCCGCCCGGCCGAGCCGGGCTATGCCCGAGTCAGGCTCGCCCCCACCCCAGGGCCGGGCCTGGAGTGGGCCGACGCGGCCCTGGACACACCGCGCGGAACCGTCGAGTGCCGATGGGAGCGCCGGGACACCCGGATCCACGTCACGGCGGTGGTCCCGGACGGGACGGAGGCCGAGGTGATCCTCATGGACGGTTCCGTACACCTCGTCAGCGGCGGCTCGCACGAATTCACCTACCTGGAGGAACGACGGTGACCACCGATCCGTACTTCCGGCGGCTCCTCGCCATGTCGGCCGCCCAGGAAGACCAGGACGTCGCGGGCGACCCCGAACGGGCCGCGGGCCTGGCACCTCAAAGGACCGACGGCTTCATCCCTCCCGACGTCCTCGTCACCGACGAGCACTCGCCAGGCCCGCACGGCCCGGTTCCGGTGCGCGTCTACCGGCCGCACAACGCCGAGGCCGAAGGGCCGGTCCTTGTGTGGTGCCACGGCGGCGCCTTCGCGTTCGGTGACATCGACATGCCCGAGGCCGACGTCACCGCGCGCGTCGTCGCCGCGCAGGCGGGCGCCGTCGTTGTATCGGTCGACTACCGGAGGGCGGCCGACGGCGTGCACTACCCGGTCCCGCTCGACGACGTGGTCGCCGCGTACGAATGGGCGATCCACCTGGCGGACGACTCCGGTACGGCCGGCCCCCGCGTGCACCTGGGCGGCGCAAGCGCGGGCGCCACCCTCGCCGCCGGGGCCTGCCTCCGGATCCGCGACACCGGCGGCCACCTGCCGTCCTCCCTGCTCCTGCTCTATCCGTGCATGCATCCGGTGCTGCCCGCCGCGTCGGCCGAACTGACCGCGAAGCTCACCGGATTCCCACCACAGATGAGATACGAGCCCGAAATGTTCGAAGCCCTCATCGAGAACTACCTGGGAGCGCCCGCCGCCACGGCCACGAGCTATGCGATGCCCGCCCTGGCGGACCTGCGCGGGCTGCCCCGCACCCTGCTGGTCAACTGCGAGCACGACGCGTTGAGAGCCTCCGGAGAGGCGTTCGCGGACTCCTTGCGGGAGGCCGGGGTGGACACCTGCTTGCGAACGGCGCCCGGCGTCGCGCACGGCCACCTCAACAGGCCGCACCTGGCCGAGGCCCAGCGGACCCTGGCCGACATGTCGCACTGGATCAAGGGGGAACCGACGTGCCGGTGACCGACGCGACCTGGGCGGAGCGCTTCATGGCGGGCGCGTTCACCGACCCCGCCGGCCGGATCTCCGGCCTCGGATACGAGAACCGGTCGGTAGGCGGCGAGCACGTCAGCGTCGTCACGCTCCGCTTCACCGCCGAGGACATGCGCGGCGAGGCGTACGAGGCGACCGCAGAGATCTTCCTCCCCGCCGTCCTCGCCGAGCGGCCGTCCGAGCGCGCACCCGTCTGGTTCAACTGCGGCTACGAACTCGCCGACGAGGCGGCCGCCGAGCGCGCCCGGCAGGGCTGGATCGTGGTGACGCCCTGCGAACCCGCCCCCGGCGAGGTGTTCCCCGGAGCGAACCCGCTCGTCCGGGGGCCGAACACCGAGTTCGTCCTCGCCCATCTCGTGCGCGGGCTCGCGTTCGCCGACCCGGCCGCGATCGTCTACTCCGGCGGCAGCGCCGGAGGATCCAGTGCGCTCCTGGTCGCCGCGGAGGCGTTCCCGGCGGCCGCCGCGGTGCCCGCCGTCCCGGTCGTCAACCTCGCCTACCAGGGCGCCTACCTCTTCGCGACCCTGCCGCTGCTCACGTCCGACCCGCCGCCGGACCACCCGGCGGTCCCCGCGCTGCTGCAAGTGACGGTCTCGATCGCCGAGGGGTGGCGGCTGGCCTACGGCGAGGACCTCTCGGGGCCCGGCTGGTGGGAGCACTCGCCGGTCGCCCACGTTCCTCGCATAACCTGCCGCGTTGCCGCGGTCTTCAGTTCGGCCGACTTCCTGATCCCGCTCGAACAGGTGGGCGCCGGCCTCGTGCCTGACGCACCCGCCGGGCTTGAGTTCGGCGCCGCCAGGGCCGCAGCCGACCTGACCGACGCCGAGCACGCCAGAATCCGCCTGCTGGATGTCCTCGGCGACGGGGCCGACGTCCAGGTGCTGCCCGTGCCGGCCGGGGCACCAGCCATGGAGGATCTCGACCTCACCCGTCCCGTGACGGAGACGCCGGTCCCGGTGCCCGACGTCCCGACCGGCGGCAAGCGCTGGCTGGTGGCCGTCGTCGATGAGGGACCGGCGCTTCTGGGCGGTCACTGGCGGCATGCGCTGGCGCCCGACTTCGAGCCGTTCGCAGCGCGGGCGATCGCGGACGGCATCGGTGTCGTCCAGCTGACGCGCGCGAAACTCGACCAGCTCCTCGACCGGTACCGCGGCGTGGAGTGGCTCGCGCCCGGGTTCCGCCATCTGGACCGGCCGCCGGCCGAGCAACTCGACGTCGAGCGTGGCCTGCGCGCCTACTGCGCGCTCTCGCCCGCCCACGCCCGGCGGTTCGCCGACCTCTATCCCGAAAGCGACGCGGAGAGGCGCGTCCTACCCGACGGCCTCGTACGCGACCTTCTCGGCCTCCTGCACTAGCCGGTCTTCGCGGCCCCAGCGCACCACGGGCGGCGCGCTGTCCCGTCCCCACCCCAAAGGAGAGTGTTCCATGTCGCTATCGATTCATCGCCGGACCTCGGCACGCGTCGGAGGCATAGGCGTATCGCTGCTGCTGGTGGCGCTGGCGTCGGCGATTCCCGCGCAGGCGTCCTTCGAGCACGCGCCGTCGCAGCCCGCGAGGCCGGGGACGGTCCCGGGTGCGCCGACGTGGGAGACCGTGCGCCTACAGAAGATCGCCCTGCCGGCGACGGTGAAGAACGCGGCCGCTCCGGCCTACAGCAAGGACGGCAGTCATCTGCTGTTCTTCGGCAACGTCGTCGCGGACCCCGCGCAGAACCCCGATCCGAACCGCGGGCCGCTGCACCTGTGGATCGTGGGCACCGACGGCAAAGGCGCGCACTGCATCTCCTGCGGGACCTCGGAACCGCTGGTCGGTGAGACCGAGCAGCCGGGCCTCATCGCGCCGTTCCCTGACGGCAAGCGGGTGTTCTACGGCCCGTACGGCGACCCGCGCGTGCTGCACTGCACGCCCAGCGTGCTGAACTGCAAGACCGCCACGACGTACAAGATCGACCAGTCGGGGGCCCGGCCCGCAGGCGGCCTGGTCCCGCCAGGAGGAACGGTGCCGACACCCTCGATCAACGCCGGAGGGGCCGCGTCGCCCAAGCTCTCGCCCGACGGCAACTACGTCGCCTGGTCGGACTACCGAACCGACAGCCTCGAAGCGATGGTGATCGCGAAGCTGTCGTTCGCCGGAGACAAGTACGTGGTCACCGAGCCGCGGGTGCTCAACCCGGCCGGCCCCGCGTCGCCGTCCGACCCCGATCCACGACCCTGGTCCGACAGCGCCGGACTGTTCGAGTTCAAATCGTTCGTGGACGGCGGGCGAGCGGTGACCTACGTCCAGGTCGGCGGCACCGCGTCCGGCAACCCGGACCTGTGGAAGCTCGACCTCAGGACCGGCAAGCGCACCCGCCTCACCAGCTACCCCGAGTGGGAGGAGGACATGGCGACCTCGCCGGACGGCAGGTCGATGTACCTCGGAATCAACTCGCAGGGACGGCACTACTTCGACTGGGCGGCCCTGATGCCCTTCCGCGGATTCTTCGACGCCGCATGGGTCGGAGCCGCCGCCATCACCCAGGTGTCCTCGGCCAAGCTGCGCTCGTGCGCCCAGTTCGCCTCGAGCCTGCTGCCCGCCGACGGCGACCGCGGCGGCCGCCTCGTGGGCCAGATCCTGGCCCCCTACGACGGCGGCGACGTACGCGAGACCGGGCAGCTCCACGGCTGGCCGATCTGGAGCCCCGACAGCACCTCGGTGGCGCTGAGCACGCAGAGCTTCACCACGCTGGGCGCCGCCCCGTACCTGCTCATCGCGCACTTCGACCGCGCGCCGAGCAGGCCGATGCCCGCCGTGAGCTCCGCGCCGGGCACATGGGCACCGACACCCGAGCAGTACCACGGCGCGCTCGGAGCCAAGACCACGGTGACGCTCAAGGGCCTGTCCTCGGGCACGGTGACCGTGAAGTACACCGCTCCGATCAGCGCCACATCACCGACCGAGTCGACGGCCACGTACAACGACTACTCCGACGACGGCAGGTCGTTCGTCAAGGGCACCCAGGTGATCAAGCGCGGCGGCACGACGGTCGAACTCATCAACGACCTCACGCTCCGCGGCGCGCACACCGGCTCGCTCAAGGGCGATATCACCATGGACCTGCAGGCCAGGCCCTTCAAGGTCACCGGAACGCAGACCGCGTCCTACGACGGCACCACCGTGACGGGCCCCAAGCCCGTCGACGAGCGGTGCGCGGACATTCGCAAGGAGCTGCCGCGTCCGACGGCACTCGACGTGAGCGCGAAGCGGTCCGGCAAGAACATCATCGTCAAGGTCACCTCCTCCTACGACGGGGCCGGAGCCAACGAGAGGGGCGTCGACCGCCGGCCCGTGCGCGGCGCGACGGTCAAGGTCGGCGGCGCCACGGCGACCACGAACAAGAACGGCGCGGCCGTCCTTCGGCCCAAGGGCAAGGCGGGCACCGTGACCGTCGACGCCGGCGCCTCGTTCCTGTCGGCCCGAGTCACGCTCTCCTGATCGCGTTTTCAGAACTGCCGTAGCAGTCGGCCTGAGGGCTCGGGCCAGTACCGCCGGTCCGAGCCCTCCGGTCCTATTTCTTCGTAGACTCATACGGTGTCCGAACGCGCAACTCGCAGCCTCAGCGGCCGCCGCTTCGAAGAGGGCCACCTTCTCGACGCGGCACGCGCCGTCTTCTATGCCGAGGGGTACGCCTCTGCGCAAGTCGCGGACATCGCCCGTCGCGCCGGGACGACCAAACCGACCCTCTACGCCCGGCTCGGCAACAAGGAGCAGATCTATCTGCACGTCGTCCAGCGCGAAGCAGAGGTCTTCTGGGAATGGGTCGCCGACGCCTACGAGAAAGGAAGCCTCCTGCCTCTCGCGGAACTGGCCGAGATCGGCATGGAGCCGCTGTTCCGCTTCGCGGCGGAACGCGCCGAAGGCTTCAACCTCCTCTTCCGGGGCGACAAGACCGGCGACCGTCCGGCGACGCTGCGGCGCGAGGTCGTCAACGGTGTGACCGACCAGCTCACCGCCCTCATCGAACGCCGTCAGAAGACCTTCGGGCCTGACCTCGGAATCAACGCCGACGCACTCGCTGCCGCCTGCGTCGGCGTCGCCCTCCAGGTCTGCGAGCACACCCTCGACCGCGGCGGCGACCTGAACGCCGCCCGGCACCTCGCGGCCCGCTTCGTCGAGAACGCCTTCCACAACCTCGACTTCGCCAACCTCACTCCCTGATCCGCCGCCCGCGCCGCAACGACCCCGGTGATGTCCCACGGAACGGGTGCGGCCGATCCGCCGAATTAAAGTCCACAAACTGTTGACGGCACTCAAAGAAGATGTATAACTTCACGGCCAGGCGCTCCAGGCGGCCACTCCCCTCGGTCGCCCCTGGTCATCGCCGTTCGCCCGGCGGCACTCGCGAGCGCACTCGTGCTCCGCGTGACTGACTGACGACGGACGGAGGTCCGTGATGGAACTGTTCGGCACGCCCGACACACGGGCGGAGCACCGCCCCGGCGGTTCGATCATCCTGACTTCCGGAACGCCGCTCGGTCCGGTCCCCGAGAACATGGCCGTGCCCTTCCGTGAAGGCGCGCGCGCTCACCCCGACCGGTTGCTGGTCGCCGAGCGTGGCGGCGACGCGTGGCGGCGCGTCACCTGGGGAGAAGCCCTCCGCCTTGTGGACGGGCTCGCGCAGGCGCTGATCGACCGGAATGCCGCGGGCCGCCCAGTGATGATCCTTTCGGGCAATTCGGTGGAGCATCTCCTGCTGACCCTGGCCTGCTTCACCGTGGGGTCGCCCGCGGTGCCGGTCAGCACCGCCTACTCGTTGCTCGACCCGGCCTTCGGCAAGCTGCGCGCCATGACCGCCCTGGTGAAACCGGCCGTGGTGTTCGCCGACGACCCCACGGCGTACGCGGATGCGCTGGACGTGGTCGGCGCGGAGGCGCTCACTGGCCGGGAGGAACTGCACGGGTGGGCCTCTACGACGCCCACCTCCGCAGTAGCGGAACGCACCGCTTCGGTCAGCTCCGACACCATAGCCAAGATTCTTTTCACTTCTGGGTCGACCGGCCTGCCCAAAGGCGTCGTGAACACGCATCGGATGCTGTGCTCGAACCAGACCATGCTGCGGCAGATCTGGCCGTTCCTCGCCGAGGAACCACCGGTGATGCTCGACTGGCTGCCCTGGAGCCACACCTTCGGCGGCAACCACAACCTCGGGCTGGTGCTCGCCAACGGCGGCAGCCTCTACATCGACGACGGCAGGCCGGGCCCGGACCCGGTGAAGCGCACCGTTCGCAACCTCGCCGAGGTCCGCCCGACCGTGTACTTCAACGTTCCGGCCGGGTACGCCTCACTGCTGCCCCACCTGGAATCTGATCGGGAGTTCGCCAAGGCGTTCTTCTCTCGCATGAGGTTCGTGTTCTTCGCCGCCGCCGCACTGCCCCAACGGGTATGGGACGGCACTGGAAAGGTCGCGGCCTCGGTCGGGGCGCAGGCCACGATGACCACGTCGTGGGGAGCGACCGAGACCGCGCCCGCAGCGACCTCGGCGTACTACCCGTCGGGACGCAGCGACTGCATCGGCGTACCGCTCCCCGGCGTCTCGATCAACCTCGCCCCGGTCGGGCCCAAGCTCGAGATCCGGGTGAAGGGCCCGTCCGTCACACCGGGCTACTTCGACAACCCTGACAAGACCCGCGAAGCATTCGACGACGACGGCTACTACCGCACCGGCGACGCCGTCCGGCTGGTCGACGAGAACGACCCCGGCAAGGGACTGGTGTTCGACGGCCGGATCAACGAGGACTTCAAGCTGTCCAGCGGCACCTGGGTGAGCGTGGGAACCCTTCGCTCAGCACTGCTGAGCGCCTGCGACGGACTCCTCGCCGACGCCGTCCTCACCGGACACGACAGGGACTGCATCGGCGCCCTCGTCTGGCTGAACCAAGCCAAGGCGCAGACCCTCGCCGGCGGTGGGACACCGGCCGAAACCGCGGCGGTCCGTAACGCACTCGCCGGTGCCCTCCGCCAACTGAACGGCGACGGCGTGGGCAGCTCGCGCCGCATCGCCCGCATCCTGATCCTGGAGGAAGCTGCCTCCTTGGCCCATGGAGAAATCACCGACAAGGGCTACATCAACCAGCGCGCCGTCCTCGACCGCCGAGCGAAGCTCGTGGAACTGCTGCACGCCGACCCGACGGCCCCGGCAGTAATCGTCCCGGCATCCAGCTGAGGTCTAAGCCAGGGAGGCCGCACTCGGCAGCTCGCGACGGCGGCAGAACTGTTCAGCCCATTTGTCGTCCAGAGTGGCAGATGGCCACGGATCCGGCTCCTGTGCACGACGTCGTCACCGATCCGCTGGCGACACAGGTCTGACATCCGAACGAACATGGAGCTAACACGGGCGCGTATCGGGCGTGGATCTCGGGTTGTAAGCGTGTGTTTATGCAGGTGAGGAGTGGCGCGCCCGGCAGGATTCGAACCCGTGACCGTCGGTTTAGAAGACCCCTGAACGACCACGCTCTCCGTGCCGCCGCCTGGCGACCCGTGTGGTTTTGTGTCGCTCTTTCTGCTGTACGACCATCACTGGTGAAGCTCCGTGCTGGCACCTGCCACGTTGTTCCGCGACATACGAGCAAACAACGAGCGAACACGGTCCGCTGCCACGCCGACTGAGACGACGCCCGGACGGCGCCGCTGGGTCGGGAAGGCCGCTCACCAGCTCTGCGTCGAAGGCCACCGTTCGCCATCGGCGATACTGCACACCCGGGGTGACCGGTTGAGGCAACGGCCCGGCCACCACATCAAACAGCGCCTCCAGCGGCGCCGACCCCAGACGGCGACGCAGATCATGCAGCGCCGTCTCCGACGCGACCGGAAGCGGCAGGCCCGCCAGGCCCGCCACCAGCTTGCCCCATCCCCGGGCATAGCCCATGCGCGGGAACAGTGCCAGCGCCAGCGCGGAGTACATCCGACCCGCGAGGGCAGTAGTTCCGCCCGGATTCGACAAGGTCCAGGGCCTTGCGGCGGAACTCGGGCGGATACGGCTTGGGCATGAGGTGGGGGTCCCTTCGCTGTCGCCAAGCCCTCAATCTCTCAACAATCGAGTCCGGAAAACCGAGGGAACGTCAGTGTCCGTGGAACCGGGGAGGCTTACGGGCCGGTCACGTGCAAAGTCTGGGCGCGGTCGAGTTCGAACTGGTCGTGGGCGCAGAAGATGTCCGCTTCGTCGTTGAGTGCCAGTTCCTTGAGCCGGTCCAGGTTGTGCACGCGGGTGGTCCGGTCTGCTTGCAGCAGCGACTGGAACGCCGTGAGGAACGGGGGGCTGGAGGGTTCAGGCTCCAGTTGGCCGTGGTTGAAGTAGGCGTCGCCGGCGTGGACGAGCCAGCGTGGTGATCTGCCGTTGCCCTCGTCGCCGGTGTCGATGACGACGCCGAGGTGCCCGCGGGTGTGTCCGGCCAGCGGGATGAGCAGGATCGAGGGCGGGAGCCCGGGCAGGTCCCGGACGGCCGAGAACCCGAACCAGGTGTCTCCGGCCGTGGAGTGCGGGACCCAGTCCGGGCCGTGCGACCATTGCGCGGCGTGGTAGCGGAAGCGTTCCTGTGCGGTGAGCGGACGGCGTGCGGCGTCGAGTTCGGCGGCCGACAGGTGGACCTTGGCGTCCGGGAAATCCCCGAGCCCCCCGGCGTGGTCGACGTCCAGGTGGGTGAGCACGATGTGGCGCACGTCGCCGACCGCGTAGCCGAGCCGTACGACTTGACGGGCCGCGGTCTCGTCGGGGTCCAGCACCGGCCGGGCGTAGAGGCGGAATCTGCGGCTCAGCCTTTCGGGATGAGCGGTGTCGCCGAGCCCGAATCCCGTGTCGACAAGAACGAGGCCGTCGCCGGTCTCGATCAGCAGGCAGTGGCACACCTGCCGAGCGAACATCAGTGGCCGAGCGGCCCCGGTGACGAAACGGCCACCCAGTGGCCTGGTGGTCCCGCAGTTCAGATGATGGATGCGCATCTCCCTGAATATACAGACTGGTCTACTGAGATATCTAGACCAGTCTGTAGATAATATGGAAGGCCGGGTATCCCCTGGAGCCGTGAGGCGGAGTGCGGACGCAGGCGCGCGGTGGTGAACTCCCGGCAGCGCGATTCCACCGTCTGCCTCATCGCGGTAGGTTCCGGGATTGCGTCAGATCCGGTAGATCCTTCTAATGGCGGGGATCAGCACGCGGTGGGGTGTGTTGCGGCTGAAGAACGACGCGGTGCGGATGGCCGGGTTGGGAACGACGACGCGTTTGTTCTTTTTCAGCCCGCGGATCGCCTCGGCCGCGCATCGATCAGCGGAGACGACCGCGAACCCCGGTGCTTGCGCGAACAGGTTCCGAAGTGCCGGGGAGCCGTCCGCGATCTCGGTGCTGACCGGGCCGGGGCACAGCGCGGTGACGCTGGTGCCGGCCGGGCGTAGTTCGAAATGGAGAGCTTCGGCGAGAGACAGTGCGAAGGCTTTGGTGGCGGCGTAGGTCGCCTGCCGCGGAATGGGGGCGAACCCCGAGGCGGAGGCGACGATGAGGATGGCGCCGGGCTCCTTCTCGAAGCCGGGTGCGTACGCGGCGGTGAGCGCGAGCAGGGTCTCGCAGTTGAGGCGGACCATGTCGATCTCGTGACCCGGGTCCTGACCGGTGAAGTCGCCGCCGCTGGCGACTCCGGCGTTGTTGACGAGCACGCTGACGCGTAATCCGAGATCGTCGACGCGGCCGGGGAGCTCATCACGTGCGATGGAATCGAGCAGGTCGCAGGGCAGCGCTTCGGCTCGCACTCCGTACCGCTCCGACAGCCGGCGGGCGAGTTCGATGATGCGCTCTCGGCGACGGGCCACGAGGGTGACGCCGTGGCCGTGCCTGGCGAGTTGGCGGGCGAGCGCGGCTCCGATTCCTGAGGACGCGCCGGTGATGAGCGCAGTGGTGTCGGGTTGGGGAGGCGGCAATGCCATGTCCGAGCTGCCTTTCTGACGCGGCAAGTAGATCGGCGAGCGGGTAGGGCGAGTCGACCGCGGACCGGTCGACCGGTCGTCATGGTGGCCACTATGAATGAACATCATTCATTAGGTCAAGGTGTTGGAGCCGTGAACGACTTTCATTCATACTTGTCGAGTGATGGCGAACGCACCGCGGCGGCGCCGCACCAGCAAGCCGGCCGAGCAGGTGAAGGCCGACCTTCTCGCGGCGGCGGCCCGGCTCTTCGCGACCCGCGGCTTCTCCGACGTGGGCATCGCCGACATCGCCCGCGCGGCCGAGGTGGCCACGGGGACCTTCTACAGCTACTTCACGAGCAAGGACGACGTCCTGTTCCAGATCCGATGCTCGGTGCTCGACGGTCTCCTCGAACGGGCCGCTTCGGAACCGGCCGGACCGGGCGCGGACGCTTGGTGGCAGGCGGCGGATGCCGTCATCGACTCGACCGTCCGGTTCTGGTTCGAAGACCGGGACCGTTCAAGGGTGGTGCTGCGCGGCAGCGTCGCCGACGACGCCGCCCAGGTCGCCCCTGTACTTGCCGTTACGTTCGCCGAGGCGCTTCGGCAGGGCCGGCGGTCCGGTGCCGTCAGGCACGACATCGACGTGGAGATGGCCGCCGGACTGTTGATCCACGGCGTCTTCGGACTCGTGTACCAGGCCATCGTTCACGACGACGTGAAGGACCCGGCGCCGCTGATCGCGGGCATCATCGCGCTCGCCCGGCACCTTCTGGAGCCTCCCGGAATCCGAGAGCGTCCGGCCGCTGAGCGGGCTGCGGACCCCTGCTCACTGCACGTTCCGACCGACGGTTCATCTCGAATCCGCTGACGTGCTGTCGAAGCCGACCTGACCAGGATCGTCGCCCCGCCCGCACCGCGGCGGCCGCGTGAAGCGTGGCACGCCGACACGCTCACGGATCGGAGAAAAGAACGTCGACGAAAGAAGGAATCACACGACAAGACGCAGCGGGCGGCGCGGCAGGTGTTCGCGTCCGGCGCCGCCTCCACCACCCGGCGCGGCTCTTACCGCCATCGCCGGTACCCGCTCCTCGTAACTGGCTGAGCAAGCCGCCGGCCGCCGCCGGACACGTTCCCGATGCCGCGTCCGCGTTCGTCATCATCGTGGCATCCTCCGAGCTTCCCCCCGGCGCATTGGCCCGCCAGAACCGGACACGGTCCTCACGCCACGCGACCGTCGGCCGCCCCGGCGAAGGAATCTGCCCGCGATGCAGACGGACAGCCTCCTGACGTTTCCCCAAACCCATAGCACCACCTCCGGCTGCGAGGCGTTACGACGACAAGTTGAATCCGCCTTAGGCGCCATGGCCTGAGTGCAGGATCGTAGCATCCTTTGTGGGCTTTCTGTGGGCGACTGCGGCGGTCATCGCATCGACTACGAGTTTGGTGGTGGCGGATGTCGATGGAATGGCCGATGATGCGGCGGGAGAAGAAGTCCAGCACGGCCGCGCAGTACAGCTTCTCCTCTCTTGTCGAATGCTTGGTGATGTCGGTGACCCACAACACCTCGGACGCCTGGACGTCGAAGACCCGCTTGACCAAGTCCTCCTCGGTCGGCTCGGTGACCAGGTTCCGGCGCGCCCTGCGCCGGTAGATCCGCTGGATCCCGGCTTCGAGCATCAGCCGCTCGCCCCGTTTGCGACTCACCCGCTCGCCCCGTCCGAGCCTCAGTTCGGCGCGCACCCGCCGCGAGCCGTAACTCTGGCGTGACCCCTCATAGATTTCCCTGATCATTTTCACTGGCTCGGTGTTGCGTTGCTCCCGGATGGAGGCGGACCTGCCGAGCCAGTCGCTATGACCGGACCGGGAAACGCCTGACATTCGTCAGGCCATCGCGACGGGGATGTCGTTTACAGCTAGCTCACCGACCAGCGAGTACCTTATTTTTGAAAGCACCTTCTCGCGAGCGAAGTAGGTCGCCTCCCGCTTGGATCTCGTTCTCCAACTCCAATTGCCGGGCTTTGCGGCGCAGTTCGATCAGCTCGTTGTGCTCGTCGGCGTTCAGGCCGTCGAGGCGGCCTTCTTCGATGTCGACCTGGCGGATCCAGTTGAGCAGGCACGACGACTGGCTGATGCCCAGGCTCTTGGCCAGCGCGGTGACCGACTCGTCGCCGGTTCGGGCCGCGATCGCCGGGCGTCACAACCACCACGGTCGTTCCCTTGTCCGGCACGGCAGTCTTCGAGGCCGCCTGCCGTGACGTCGTGCGAGTGGGGATTTCGGCGCCGCGGCTCACGGTGTGAGATCGGGTTCGCGGTTCCTGGCATCGAGGTAGGCGGCCTCGATCCGGCCGGGGTCCCTGCGCAGTTCGGCGGCCGTTCCGTGCAGGACGAGGCGGCCGCGGTTGAGCACGTAGGCGCGGTCCGCGATGTCGAGGGCGGTGTGCACGTGCTGCTCGACGAGCAGCACGGCCATGCCGGTGTCGGCGGCCGCCGTGCGCAGGGCGGGGAGCAGCCGTTCGACCACGACCGGGGCCAGCCCGTGGCTCATCTCGTCGATCATGAGGAGCCGCGGGGACGAGGCGAGCGCGCCGGCGAGGGCGAGCATCTGCTGCTCGCCGCCGGACAGCAGCCCGGCGCGGCGTTTGAGCACGGGGCCGAGCGCGGGGAAGCGTTCCAGCGCGGAGGCGAGGTGGCGGCCGCCGCGGGAGTGCTGGTGCAGACGCAGGTTCTGCTCGACGGTGAGGCCGTGGAAGACTCCGCGCTGCTCCGGGACCAGAGCGAGGCCCAGCCGGGCGATCCGGTCGGGACGCCGACCGGTCAGCGGCGCGCCGAACAGGCCGATGTCCCCGCCGAGCCGGGGGAGCAGCCCGGCGATCGTGTGCAGGGTGGTGGTCTTCCCGGCGCCGTTGGGGCCGAGGAGCGCGACGATCTCGCCGTCGCCGACGGTGAGGTCGAGCTGGTGGACGGCGGGCACCGAGTCGTATCCGGCGGCGAGGCCGCGGAGTTCGAGGGCTGTGGTCATCGGAGGTGTTCCTCTCGCTGGGGCGGGCTGTCGCCGGTCACGCGTGCGCCGAGGTAGGCGGAAAGCACCGCGGTGTCCGTGCGGATGTCCGCCGGCGGTCCTGCGGCGATGACCCGGCCGAAGTCCAGGACGTGGACGACGTCGCAGATTTCGAGGATCCAGGCGATGTCGTGCTCGACGAGCAGGATGCCGATCGACTGGTCGGCGAGCGTGCGCAGCACGCGGCCGAGTGCCCGGGTGTCGGCGGCGGACAGACCCGAGGCGGGTTCGTCGAGGAGGAGCATCCGGGGTTCGGCGGCGAGTGCGCGGGCGACGTTGACGAGCTTGCGCCGGCCGAGCGAGAGGGCGGCGGGGTGGGCGTCGGCGACGGCGCGGAGTCCGAGCAGGTCCAGGAGCGCGTCGGAAGTTCGGTCGGCGTGGCCGCGTGCGGGGTGGACGATGTCGGCCAGGGCGCTTACGGGCGTCGGCCGTTCGGCGGCGAGCAGGAGGTTCTCGCGGACGGTGAGGTCGGAGAACAGTTCCATGGTCTGCCAGGTGCGGGCCAGGCCCGATCGGGCGCGCCGGTGCGGCGGCTGCGCGTCCAGGTCGGCGCCATCGAGGACGATGCCGCCGGTGCAGGGCGTGAAGCCGCTGAGGGCGTCGATGAAGGACGTCTTCCCCGCGCCGTTGGCGCCGATGAGACCGACGATCTGCCCGCTGCGGATGGTGAGCGAGACGTCGTCGACCGCGGTGACGCCGGCGTATCGGACGGTGAGGTGTTCGACCGAGAGGATCGATTCGCCGCGCACCGGTAGCGGCGGCGGGGTTTCTGCCGCGGCGGCCGATTTCGGCGTGAGGGCGGGAGCGGCCGCATCGGCGGTGTCCGCGTGCCGGGGCCCGGCGCGGAGCCTGCGGCGGAGAGCCGCGAGGTCCTGCCGGGTCTTGCCCGCGATCCCCTCGGGGTTGAAGACGGCGGTGGCGATGAGGGCGACCGCGGCGAAGAGCTGGTAACCGTTGCTCGACGTCCCAACGATGCCGTCGGCGACCACGAAGGCGATGCCGAGCGGCGCGAACGTACCGGCCACGAGGGCGCCGCCAACGCTGGTGATGCCGCCGAGGTAGGCGAACAGCAGAAGCGAGACGCCGAGCAGGGTGCTGAACGACTCGGCCGACAGCGATCCCTTGCTGTAGCCGAGCAGGCAGCCGCTGATCCCGGCGAGGAAGGAGGAGAAGGCGATGCCGAGCAGCTTGGTCCGTGCCACGTCGATGCCGATCGCGGCGCTTGCGCGTTCGTTCGACCGCACCGCCAGGAAGCGCCGGCCGGTCGCGCTCCGGGTGAGGTTGCCGACGCCCGCCGCCGCCAGCACCAGGACGGCCAGGCAGAGCAGGCCGAACGGGAGCCGCGCGGTGTCGGTGCCGGAGCGGACCCCGAGGTCCAGCCCGAGGAGGTGCGGGGCCGGCACGAGGTTCATGACGCCGACGAGGCCGGCGTTGCGGAAGACGAGCTGCTCGATCGCCACGGCCGCCGCCAGCGTCACGACGGCGAGCTGCGCTCCCCGGATGCGCAGCGCCGGGATCCCGGCGAGCACGCCGAGCCCGGTCGCGGCGCAAGCGGCCAGGAGCGGAGCGACCGGGAACCCGAGGCCGGCGCTCACCGCCAGTCTGGACAGCACGAAGCCGGCGGCGCCGGCGAGCACGGCCTGGGCGAAGGAGACCTGGCCGAGCAGCCCGGTGAGGACGACGAAGGACAGCGCCATGACGGCGAAGATCATGCTGGTGATCACGCCGAAGCGGATCCGGTCGGCGGTGACCAGCAGCAGCACGACGCCGGCCGCGGACATGAGGGCCGCGTAACCGGGCTTGAACCGGGGCCGCGGCACCGCGGGCAGGCCCGCTCCGTCGAGCTTCTCCCGGGTCGGCAGCGACTTGCCGAGCAGGGCGAGCATGGCGACGATCCCGAAGAGCGGGAGGGCGTAGCCGGCGCCGTTGGCCGCCCACGACGGCCACCAGGACCGTCCGGACAGGTAGGTGATCTCGGAGTTGACCGCGCCGAGGGCGAGGCCGGCCGCGACCGTCCAGCCGACGGCGGTGAGGCGGCCGGCCAGCGCGCAGGCGAGGGCCGGCACGATCAGCAGCGTGTTGTCGGCGGCGTTGAGCCCGACCACGGGCGCGGCCAGGACGCTGATGACGCCGACGACGGCGGACGAGAGGGCCCACGCGACGGCGGCGAGCCGGTGGGCCGAGAAGCGGGCCAGCGCGACGAACAACTCGTTCTCGGCCGCCGCCCGCATGGCCAGGCCGGTGATGCTGTGCCGGAACCAGAGGGCGGTGACGACGGAGATCCCGATGGCGGTGGCCGCCAGCCACAGCCGGTCCTCGGGCACCGCGATCCCGCCGATCGCGATCGAGCGGCGGGGGAGGACCGGCGCGGCCACGCGCTCGGCGACGCCGAACCGCAGCGCGATGAGCGACTGGATCGCGAGCATGACGCCCGCCGAGGCGACGACCTTCGCCAGCGCGGGTGCTCCGCGCAGGCTCCGGAACACCAGCAGGTGGATCGCCAGGCCGAGGACGACTACCGCCGCGGTGGCGATCGCCGCGGCGGGGGCGGCGGCGACCCGGTCGGTGAGGTGGACGCGGTCGGGCACGAACACGACCGGCAGCACCAGATCACCGGTCGAGCGCAGTTCCGCGTAGGTGTAGGCGCCCCAGGCGCCCATGGCCGCGGCGGCGAAGTTGATGACGCCGGTCGCCTTGAAGGTCACGACGAGCCCGAGTCCGAGGCCGGCGTAGACGGCGCCCATGCCGAGGCCGACGAGTGCGAAGGTCAGCAGTTCGGTCATCGAATGCCTCTCCTTCGTCAGCTCGCGAGGGCGCTGAGGTCGGTGAACCCCTTGCTCATCGGCTCGCGCCGAAGGCCTGTGGGACCGGGGACGATGCGCAGGAGCATCTCCTGCGCGCTGCACACCGAGGGCTGGGAGGGCCAGACCTTCCGCCCGCAGTGCAGGTCGGGGCCGAGGTAGCCGGGGACGTCGGCGGCGCCCTGCAGGGCCTTCTTGACCGACGCCGCGTCGACCGGGCCGTGGATGCCGCGGAGGATCTCGGCGAGCTGCATCCATCCGGAGAACGTCCGGCTGGCCCCCGCCGTGTCGGCGAGGTCGGCGTGCCCGATCGCCTTCATCGCGCTCTGGTAGACGTCCAGCCGGGGCATTACCTCCGCGGGCGCGTAGCGGCGCAGGTCCGGTGTCCACGCCTGGACGCCGGCGAGTGTCCGCGGGGCGTCCTTGCCGAGGGTCTTGAGGTACTCGGTGCACCCGACGGCCGCGGTCACACCCTTGTACTTGGCGGCCTTCAACGCGCGCAGCATGTTCGTGCAGTCGTTCTCGCGCGTCGCCAGCAGGAAGCCGTCAGGCCGGCTCGTCAGCGCCGATGCCACGCTCGCCGTCCAGTCGGCGTTGCTGGCGGGGACCTCGAGTGTCGCGACCTGCAGGCCGGCGCGTGCTCCCATGGACTTCACGGTGGCGGCCGTCGCCTTCTGCGCGGGCAGCCCGGCGTAGATGACGATGGTGACCCGCTTGGCGCCGGAGTCCTTCAGCGCCTGGACGAGGGAGGCGGCGTCCGGCCCGAGTCCGCCGAACATGAACGAGTCCGGATCCGACAGCTGGACCGTTCCGGCGGCGACGGTCGCCACGAAGGGGATGCCGGCGCTCTTGAGGATCGGCAGGGCGGCGTCGCTGCCGACGTCCAGTCCCATGAACTCGAGGGCGACGCCCTTGTCGACGAACTGGTTGGCGCAGTTGATCGACGCCTCCGGGGACGCGTCGGTGAGGCAGACGATGGGTTTGATCTTGACGCCCCCGATGCCTCCGTGGGCGTTGATGTAGTCGATCGCGGCGAGCCCGCCGTAGCGCCATTCCGGCAGGCCGCCGGAGGCCGATTCGCGGTTGACGTAGCCGACGGCGATCGTCGTGGCCGTGTCACCGGAGCTCTCGCCGATCGGCTTGCAGCCGGCGACGAGCGCGAGCAGGAGGGCCACGCAGGCGGCGGCGGCCGCTCCGGCGCGCCGGCCGGACGACGATGATGGGGACACGGGGCCTCCTGGGCTCTGCGGTGAGTTCGGTTCACGGTGAGGCGGGCGCGGGGTGGGGGGTGGGCGTCTCACGAGGTCACCTCGTCGAGGGGGCGGTGGGGTGCCGGGTCGGGGCGGGGCCGCGGTCGGATTCCGGTGCGCTCATCGGCCCGCGCCGGGCGCGAGCAGTCCGGCGAACGGCGGAGGGTCGCCGATCGCGCAGGCGAGGGATTCATGGGCCATGCCGAGGGCCAGCTCCCTGGTGAACAGCTCCCGCCAGGGCTGGATGAGAAGCGCCCGGGTGAGCCGCCGCTGGGCGCGGCTCTTGGTCATGAACACCTCCCGGGCGAGCTCCCAAGCGCGGGGGAGCAGGCGGTCGGCTGGGAGCACCTCGCCGACCAGGCCCAGCCGCAGGGCCTCGGCGGCGTCGATCGACTCGCCGGTGTAGAGGAGGTAGCGGCCCCGGTTCGGGCCGAGCAGTTCGCGGAAGACGGTGTGCACGCCGTCGCCGGGAACGATGTCGACCCGCTTCCAGTGACCGTCGGAGACGGTGGTGGTCTCGCTGCAGATGACGATGTCGTTGAGGAGCGCGAGCTCGGTGTGGACCGACACCGGGCCGTTGATCGCACAGATCACCGGGACGTTCAGGGACAGCAGGGCGAGCGGTTCCCGGGTCTGGTCCAGATAGGAGAGGTCGTATCCGGTCCGCTCGGTGTCCCAGCGCTTCCCGGCCGCCCCGTACCGCTGATAGTTGTCCAGGTCGGTGTGGGCGTTGAAGCTCGAACCGGTTCCGGTGAGGATGACGACCTCGTTGTCCTCATCGTGGTCGATGTGCTGGAACAGCGGGATCAGCAGGCGGTGCGCCTCGATCCCCCAGCGGAGCGGCCCGCCGCCGGTGTGCATGCGGATCTCGAGGATGCCTTCCTCGCGGCGCAGCGCGAAGAACTCCTCGAACGAGGGTGCGTAGTCCTCGAGACGGGTCCGATACGGTTTCTGGTCATCGGGCATCCGGATCGCCTCCTCGTCGGCCTTTCGATCGTTCAGCCAACGGTGGCGGGGCGATCGGGCGGCGAACAGGAGAGTTCACCCGCGAGCTAACGCGAGCGGGGGACGGCCTGGAGCCGCGCTGACGAGGGTCGACCGGTCAGGACGGCAGCAGCCCCGCGTCCAGCGCGCGTGTGAGGGCGAGCCGGTTCGCGCATCCGGTCTTGTGGTAGATGCGGCTCAGGTGTCCCTCGACCGTCTTGACGCTGAGGAAGACCGTCGCGGCGATCTCCCGGTTGCTGTGGCCGAGCTGCACCAGGCGGGCGATCTGCATCTCGGTGTCGGTCAGCGACGTACCGGTCTGGCCGCGCTCACGGGGGATCTTGAAGCCGCGGCGGCGGAGTTCGGCGACGGCGCGCCGCCGCCAGGGGGTGGCGCCGAGCTGCTTGAAGGTGCGGGCGGCCGCCGTGAGGTCGGACTCCGCGTCATCGCCGTGCGTGCCGAGGAGCAGGCGGGCGCGGCCCGACAGGAAGGCCAGCCGATGCTCGTCGGCCACCGCACGGCCGGCGAGCAGGACGCCAGTGTCCCGGGTCGCAGCCCCGTACGCCAGCTGCACGGCGACATACGTGGGGTGGCCGATCAGGTCGGCCCGCCGCCCGGCCAGGCCGGCGAGCAGCTCGGCGGCCCGCCGCGGCCGGCCTGCCTCGATCTCGGCCTCGGCCAGCCGGCTCACCAGCCTCGGCCGCAGCCAGTCGGGCAGGTCGGGACGGTCGAGGTGCCGCTCCAGCCGCGTGCGGGCCGCGTCCAGGTCGCCGACGAGGATCTCCAGGCCGGCGTGGGACCAGGTCTGCACGGCCGCGCCGTGCGGGTTCTGTGAGATCGGATGGGCCGCCGCCTGCCGCGCGGCCGCCCATTCGCCGCGGTTGGCCAGCACGTCGACCTTGATGGCCCGCAGCGTGTCGCGGTGCATGAAGGAACCGGCGGCGTCCAGGTCGGGCGCGATCGAGTCGATGATGTCGACCGCGGCCGCCCAGTCGCCGAGGTTCACCGCGTTGTGCGTCTGGGCGACGGCGAGGTCGTCGCGGTAGAGCGTCCAGCCGATCTGGGCGTGCAGCCGCTGCGCGCGGCTGATCGAGTCGGACGCCGCGCGGGTCTCGCCGAAGGCCGCCTGGGTGTAGGACGTCACCGCGTAGGCAGCGAGTCGCGATGTCGCCGGCGCCTGCTCCGCGAGGTCGGACAGCCGGCCCCACAGGGCCCGCAGCTCGTCGGCGTTGCACTGCAGCGTGCGCATGAGGGCCAGGTTCCCGAGTGCGTGGATGCGCTCGGTGAGGGGGGCGGAGTCGAGCTCCCGCTCGACCCCGGCCACGTCGTCGAGCGCGTCGCCGGGCCGGTTGGCGGCCATGTGCACGTGCGCCGCCTTGGACAGCAGCCGTAGCCCGGTGCCGGGACGGCCCAGCTCCGCGTCGGCCAGTGCCGCCGCCTCGTCGATCGCCCCGACCAGGAAGAGCGCGCCGACCACGAGCGTGGCGAGCTGGGCTCGGGCATCGCCGTCGGCCAGCGCCGGCAGGGCCCGCCTCCCGGCGTCGATGGCGTCGCGGGGGCGGCCGGCCAGCAGCAGCGCCCGGGCCAGCCGGGCGGCGATCGCCGCCCGGCGCGGGTGGCCCTCCGGAGTGATCTCCAGGACCTGCTCGAACCAGGGCACGGCCGAGCGCGGCGCGGCGGCGCAGGCCAGTTCCGCGGCCCTGGCCAGGACGGCGATCGCGCGCTCGTCGCCGAACTCCGCGACCTGCCGCAGGTGGGCCGCGATCTCCAGGCCGAGGCCGGGGGAGCCGGGCAGCTCGCTGAGCCGCTCGGCGGCCATCCGGTGCCACCGGGCCCGTTCGGCCGGTCCGATCTCCCGGTACAGCGCGTCGCGGACGAGCTGGTGGCACAGGCGGAACCCGCCGTCGTCCCCGACCAGCAGGATGCCCCGGCCGACGAGCGCGTCGAACGCCGCCGCGGCGCGGGCCGCCGGCAGGTCGGCGAGGTCGGCGGCGAGCGGGACGCGGTCGATGCCGACCACACCGAGCAGGGCGGCCGCCCGTCCGATGCGCCGGGCCTCCGGCTCCACCCTCAGGACCCGGTCGAGGAAGGCGCGCCCGCGGTCCACGGGGAAGGCGGGCAGCGGTGCGCTCGCACCGGATGACTCGGTCTCGAGGGCGCCCAGCAGCGACTGCACGGCGAAGAACGGGTTGCCGCCGCTTTGCCGCAGCACGGTCGCGACGATCTCGTCGTGCGCGCCGTCGCGCTTGAGGTCCGCCAGCAGCAGCTCGGCCAGCCGCCGGACCGCGTCGTCGTCCAGCGGCCCGATTTCGACCTGGTCCAGCAGGCCGTCGCCGCCGACGCGGCTCAGGAGGGCGGCGAGCGCCGCGTGCCCGCTCGGGTCCGGCCGGCGCATGCCGGCCGCGACGGCGAGCGGATGGCGTCCGCGCTGGCGCAGCACGCTGGCGACGAGGACGAGGGTGTCGGCGTCGACGAGTTCGAGATCGTCCACGACGAGGACCGTCGGCGCCCGGTCGGCCAGCGCCGCGAAGAACCGCAGGGCGGTGGCGTGGACCGCGGCGAGGGGGTGGTCGGTCGCGACGTCGAGCGCGGCGATGAGGCGGCGGGCGAGTTCGGCCTGCACCGTGGACTCGTCGCGGCGGGCGTACTCGTCGACGGCGTGGCGGAGCTCGGCGTACGGCACGAGCGCGCCGATCTCGTCGCTGCGGACCTCCAGGACCGTCCACCCTCGCCCGGCGAGGTCGTGCGCGGCGGCGGAGAGCAGGCGCGACTTGCCGATGCCGGCCTCGCCGCGGACCAGCACCGCCCGCGTCACCGCCCCCTGCAGGGCGGTGAGCCGGGAAAGGAGGCGCTCGTATTCCCGCGCGCGCCCGATCAGGGGCGGCTGCGCGGCACCGCGCACGGCGTCACCGTTGAGGGTCATCGGAGGCGCTCCTTTCGCGCCCGCCGTTACACGGGCGTGGCCGCAGGTTATCTCCGGGGTCGTCCCGCCTGTTGCTCCCGCCTCGCCGGCGCGAGGCTTGGCCTGTGGACGGATAACGGCAGATGACAGGCGATGCGACGTGATCCAGCGGACCAGAGGATGACACAAGTGACCAAGCCGACGACGATCGATCCGGTTGCCGAGACGGTGTACGGCCGGGTGCGCGGCGGCGTCGAGGGCGGCGTTTCGGTGTTCCGCGGCGTGCCCTACGCCGCGGCCCCGACGGGCGCTCTGCGCTACCGCCCGCCCGAGCCGCCCGAGGCGTGGGGCGGCGTGCGCGACGCCACGGCGTTCGGGCCGTCCGCTCCCCAGCTGTCCGGGGGCGAGTTGTTCGACGCCGGCGTGCCGTGGGGAGAGGACTGCCTCACCCTCAACGTGTGGACTCCCGCGGCGGGCGGCGCCGCACGGCCGGTGATCGTGTGGATCCACGGCGGCGGGTTCCTGTTCGGGACCGGAGCCGACCCGATCGTCGGCACGGGAGCGTTCGCGCGCGACGGCGTCGTGTTCGTCTCCATCAACTACCGCCTCGGCGGCGACGGCTTCCTCTACGTGCCGGACGATCCGGACGGCGGCAACTACGGCGTCCTGGACCAGGTCGCGGCGCTGCGGTGGGTGCGGGACAACATCGCCGCCTTCGGAGGCGACCCCGCGCGGGTCACGCTCGCCGGTCAGTCCGCCGGCGCGACGGCGGTCGGGGCGCTGCTCGCGGTCCCGGCCGCGCGCGGCCTGTTCGCCCGGGCGATCGTGCAGAGCGGGTATCCGGACCCGCTGCTGTCGTCGGAGTCCGCCGAGATCACCACGCGGGAGATCTATGCCCGGCTGGACCTGCCGTACGGGGACCTCGACGCCCTTCGCGCGCTGCGCGAGCGGGAGCCCGAACGCGTGCTGCGCGCCCAGATGGCGCTGTTCGGGGAGGTCCTGGCGACACGCGACGTCCGCCGGTTCGGCGCGGAGATCGCGATCCCCGGGAACCCGTTCCAGCCGGTGGTCGGCGGACGGGTCCTGCCGGAACGTCCGGTCCAGGCGCTGGAGGCGGCGGAACCGGCACCGTTCGACCTGCTCATCGGCTACAACGCCGACGAGTTCGGGCTGATGTACGGCATCGGCATGCTCGCCGCGGACGACGCCCCCGGCCCGGTGGCCGCCGCCTTCGACCGCGCCTTCGCCGGGGGCGGCGCCGAGGCGCTGCGGGCCTACCGGTCGGCCCGCCCGGACGCGTCCGGGCTCGACCTGCTCACCGCGTTGGACACCGACCGGGGCTACCGGCTGCCCTTGGCGCGGATCGCCGACGCGCACGCGGCGACGGGCGCGGCCACGTACGCCTACCGGTTCGCCTGGCGGTCGCGGGCGTTCGGGGGCGCGATCGGAGCCGGCCACTCGGTCGAGAAGCCGTTCGTTTTCGACGCGCTCGACCTGCCGCAGTCGCGGCGCTTCACCGGGGACGATCCGCCGCAGCGGCTGGCCGACGCCATGCACCGCGCATGGGTCGCGTTCGCCGCCACCGGCGACCCCGGCCATACGGGCATCCCCGAGTGGCCGAGGTACGACCCGGCCGCGCCGACGACGCTGGCGTTCGGCGAGCGCGACCAAGTCGTCCACGACCCGGAGCCCGCCGAACGGAAGCTCTGGAACGGGCTGGCCGCGGTGGAACGGAGTGGTTGACGTGGCATCGTCCCCGCCGCCGCTGGGCGATGTGCTGACGGCGCTCGCCGCCGAGGGCCCCGACCTGCCCGCGGTCACCTGCGCGGACCGGACGCTCACCCGACGGCAGCTGGAGTCGCGGGCCAACCGGCTGGCCCGCGCGTACGAGGCACTGGGCGTCGGGCAGGGGGACTTCGTCACGGTCGCGCTGCCCAACGGGACCGAGTTCTTCGAGGCTTGCTACGCGATCTGGAAGCTCGGCGCCGTGCCGCAGCCGGTGTCGCACCGCCTGCCCGTCCCCGAGCTGTCCAGGATCATCGGGCTGGCGGACCCGTCGCTCGTGATCGGCGTGCCGGTGGACGGCCGGGCCTGGGTGCCGGCCGGTTTCGAGCCGGACCCGGGGCTGGACGAGGCCCCGCCTCCGTCCCGGACGTCGCCGGCCTGGAAGGCGCCGACCTCGGGCGGCAGCACGGGCTCGCCGAAGCTGATCGTCTCCGGATCGACCGGGAGGCTCGACACGGCCGCCATCGCCGCGCGCTACCACCTGCGTCCCGGGCAGGTCCAGCTCGTGCCCGGCCCGCTGTACCACAACGCTCCGCTGCTGCTGTCCATGGTCGGCACCTTCCTCGGCCAGCACGTGATCGTGCTGCCGAGGTTCGACGCGCGGACGGCGCTCGCGGAGATCGGGAGGCACCGCGTGAACGTCGTGAACCTGGTGCCCACCATGATGGCGCGGATGCTGCGCGTGCTGGACGCGGAGCCCGGGTCCCACGACCTGCGCTCGCTGGAGGTCGTCTGGCACATGGGTGCTCCCTGCCCGCAGTGGCTGAAGCGGCGCTGGATCGGCCTGCTCGGCGCCGAGCGGCTCCACGAGATGTACGGCGCCACCGAGGCCATCGCCCTCGCCTCGATCGGCGGGCGGGAATGGCTGGCCCGCCCGGGCTCGGTGGGCCGTCCGGTCGTCGGGGAGATCCGGGTCGTCGGTCCCGACGGGGAACCGGTCCCGCCGGGGGATGTCGGGGACGTCGTAATGCGTCGGCCCGCGGGGTCGCCGCCGACCTACCGCTACATCGGCGCTCAGGCCCGTACTTACGAGGGCGGCTGGGAGTCGCTGGGCGACATGGGGTGGCTGGACGAGGACGGCTACCTGTATCTGGCCGATCGCGACACCGACATGCTGTTGGTGGGTGGAGCGAACGTGTATCCGGCCGAGGTCG
>NZ_WBMR01000066.1 GCF_008923365.1 Actinomadura montaniterrae | reverse complement strand
TGCGCCAGTCGTACCCGTCCCGCCAGTACTCGACGAGCCCCTGCAGGTAGGTGCGCTTCACGCCGTAATAGCCGTCGTCGTTGCCCGCGTCGTCCGGCCAGCGCGTCAACTCCAGCCGCCGCCGCAGATCATCGAGCACACCGTCGGGCACACGGATCGGTACCGGCTCCAGCGGAAACCCCCTGATCACCGACATACCCTCAACGGGGCTGGTGCCGCGAGCCCGGGAAACCTCAGCGCACGAAAGAACGAGTGGCCTCTGCCCATGGAGTGCAGGTTAGCCTCGCCGCCAGCTCCGCTCCTTGTCGAAGAATGCACCAGCCTTGTCAATGCATCACCGAACCATACCGACCGGACACCCTCGAAGCACGAGACGGAGACGGAGGATCAAGGAGACAGCACCCACCGACAAGGACACGCCCAAAAGGGTGCAAGCTATCATATCCACCTTCCCTCTACCGTTCCAGCGCGGAGGTTAATAGAGGATGCCCGGCGGTGAAGGCACGAGATGCCGTTCAACCGCTTTCTCGATCCGACAGCGCGGGTTCGCGCTCATACCGGGCACTCGCATCTTTCTCTTATCTCAGTTCGTTGACCGGACAGGTTCAGGGGTTTGGTTGACGTCCTGCATTCTCTACTTCGCTCTTGTGGATCACCTAAGGTTGCAGCAGATCGGACTCATGCTGGCCGTAGCCGGCCTGGCCGCCGTTCTCGGCTCCCCACTGGCCGGTTTCCTCGCCGACATCCGCTTCCTTCCTCTGCGCTCACTGCTCGTCTGTTGCCACCTGCTCCGCCTCGTCGCCCTCTCGCTGGTACTCGCCGGACAAGACCTCGTAGTCCTGATCCCCGCCGTCGCCGTGACCTACCTGGGGGACGGGGCCGCAAAGACACTGGAAATGCTGATAATCGCCAATGCGACGGATGAGAGGGCTTCGATCTACCAGGCCTGGTCTCGTAGTGCGGTGAACGCCGGTTACGCCCTCGGTGCGGGGATCTCCGCCATCGGATCGGCCGTCGGAACCGGTCACGCATACCGAACCTTGATCGGGGTCAACGCGCTCTCTTTCCTCATCGCCGCAGGCCTGGTCCTGCACACCCCGGACCGCTTCGGCGACGGCCGCGTCGACTCACCGTCTGCCCCGGCGGCATCATCCGCGGCATCGGCCGCGCCGAGCCCTTGGCGGGATCGCGACTACCTCCTGTTCACCCTCATGGACATAGCGATGAACATGGACGA
This sequence comes from Actinomadura montaniterrae, assembly GCF_008923365.1. Lineage (GTDB taxonomy): Bacteria > Actinomycetota > Actinomycetes > Streptosporangiales > Streptosporangiaceae > Spirillospora > Spirillospora montaniterrae. The sequence continues at coordinate 43,639 of NZ_WBMR01000066.1, read as the reverse complement.
CTCCGTTCTCAAGGTCGGTCTGCCACTGTGGCTTCTCGGCCACACGGCGGCGCCACATGCTCTTGTTCCGGCCTTCCTTATGATCAACACGGTATTGATCGTCATCTCACAGGTCGGTATCTCGGCGAAGATGGCAGGAGCCCACCGGTCCGCGAGGGCCGTGCCGATCTACGGAGCCACGATGTTCCTATGCTGCGCCATCATCGCGGCTTGCGACCGAACTCTGGCCTGGATGGCATCCGCGGGCCTGCTCATCGCAGCAACGCTCGTCACGGTGGCGGAACTGATCCGCTCGGCTAGTTCCTGGAACCTGGCGGTCGCGCTCGCGCCGCCGGAGGCAAGGGCGTCCTATATCGGAGTGGCCAGTATGGCCCCATCAATACAGAAGTCGATTGGTCCGTCATTTATGACGGGCGTGGTTCTGGCTTTCGGGGCGGCCGGCTGGGTCGCACTCGGTCTTGCACTCGCCTGCCTATCAGTCGCACAGCGGCAGATCTGCCTGCACAGATTGAACCGGCGTTCCTTTTGAAAACCCTACGATAGAAACGCCTCGGACCTTCCACACAATCCACCGACCGGCATCAAAGAAGGAAGACCGTTATGGCGAATGAACGGATTGAGATCGTCGTCTTCGACGGCTTCGACGAGCTCGACGTCTTCGGGCCATTCGAGGTCCTGTCCAGCGCTGGGTTCCAGGTCTGTCTGGTGACCGTCGAGGAGCCGGGTAGCGTAGTGAGCATGCGCGGCGTCGAGGTCGGCGTGCCTGCCGTCCTCGGTGCGGCGGACCGCGTCGTGGTGCCCGGCGGAGGCTGGCTCAACCGCGCCGCGGAGGGCTCGTGGGCGCAGGCTCAACGCGGCGTGCTCCCGGATCGGCTCGGCAAAGTCGCCCGGAGCGCCCGATGGATGGCATCGGTCTGCACCGGCTCGATGCTGCTCGCCAAGGCCGGCCTTCTGACCGGACGGTACGCGACCACGAACCGCAACGCCTTCGACGAACTCGCACCCCACGTCCTGCAGGTGATCGACGAACGCGTCGTCGACGACAACGATCGCATCACCGCGGGCGGCCTCACCGCTGGTCTCGACTTGGGGCTCTGGATCGCCGAACGTGAACTCGGCCCCCAGGTGGCCGACCGTGTCGCTCGCTCGATCGAGTACGCGCCCCAGGGCCGCGTCTGGCATGCCCCGCGACGAAATGGCACCGTGGAGTACTGATAACTCTCCGGGCCGATCCGCTGCTCACTCCTGCGCGGTGATCACCGCGGGCGCCATGCGCTCCGGCGAGCCGGCTGTTACCGGGACGGTCCGCTGCACGGAGAGCAACGCTACGCACGCGATCAGCGCAGACAGGGCTGGAACGGCCACTGGTCCCCCCGTCGACAGGGCGAGCCCGCCAACGGCGCCGCCGACGGCGACGCCCAGGAACTGCACGGAGAAGTGCAGCCCCAGAGCCAGGGACCGCTGCGAGGGCGCCAGGGCGGCGATCCGTGTCTGCTGGGAGACCCCGCCGCAGCACCAGGCGGCCCCCAGGCAGAACAGCACCGGAAACGCGGCGATCTCCGCGGCGATGCGGGGATGCCAGGCGGTGCCGACGGCGATGATTCCGAGCAGCAGCGCCATCAGCGAGAGAGCCACGCGCAGCACCCGCGCCACGGGCACCTTGACCAGGATCCTGCCGATTGTGCGTCCGGCCAGGAACGCGCCTGCGCCGAAGACGATCATCAGGGCCGCGACACCCCGGCTTCCCATCCCGGTCGCCCGCTCGGCGATCGGCGCGAGATACGTGTAGGTGCAGTACGCGGCGAGGAAGACCCCGAAGGTGGTCAGCAGACTCCATCGGACGGCCGGGCTGCGCAGCAATTCGGCCCGGCCGGTCCCGACGGGAGCCGCCGGCACCGCCGGCAGCAAGACCGCCAGCATCAGCGCGGTCGTCAGTGCCAGGACCGTGACGAACAGGAACGTACCCCGCCAGCCGAGCAGTCCGCCGATCAAGGTGCCGATCGGCGCACCAAGGGTGAGCGCCAGCGCGTTGCCGCTGGCGGTGACCGCGATCGCCTTGGGCATGTCCTGCGGACGGGACAGCGCGGCCGCCGCCGCGGCGGCCGGCCCGGCCAGCAGGGCCGCGCTCAACGCGGCCAGCACGCGCGCCACGGCGAGCACGGCATAGTCGGGTGCACACGCGGCGAGGGCGTTGCTGAGCGCGAAAGCCAGCATGGCCCCGATCAGCACCGACTTCGGCGGCACCCTCCGGAACGCGCCGATCAGCGGCGGCCCGGCCAGGGCGTAGACCAGCGCGAAGACCGTGACCAACTGTCCGCCCACTGACACGGACACGTTCATGGAGTGCGCGACCGCCGGCAGTACGCCGGCGATGACATAGCCCTCGGTGCCGACGGTAAAGGTGGCCAGGGCCAGCACGTAGATCCGGGCGTTCATGCCAGTCCCCGCGCGGTGGGAACCGGTGAGGCCAGCAGCCGGCGAGCGAGGTCGTCGGCGGCCTGCGCTGTCGTGATCTTCGTGCGCGCGGCCGTCTCGAACAGGCCGGTCAGGGTATCGGCGATCGACTCGATGCGCTTGACCGCTTCCTCCGGTTCGTCGCCGAGGACTTCGCGCGAGACCGCGTTGACGACACCCCCGGCGTTGGCGATGTAGTCGGGGGCCCAGAGGATCTCGCGCTCCCGCAACAACTCCGCCACGCCTGGATCGGCCAGTTGATTGTTCGCCGCGCCCGCGACCGCACCGCATCGCAGCCGCGGCACGAGATCCCGGGTCAGCAAGCCGCCGAGCGCGGCGGGGACCAGCACGTCCACCTCGGCGGTGGCCGCTGCGTCGGGTTCGGCGAACACCGCGCCCAGTTCTGCGCCGAGCGAGCGCTTCGCCGGGTCGACATCGCTCAGGACCAGGTCGGCTCCCGCCGCCGCCAACTGCCGGGCGACCTGCTCCCCGACGTGCCCCAAGCCGATCACCGCGAATCTCCTGCCCGCCAAGGCCGGCGAGCCGAAGAGCGCCAGGCAGGTCGAGCGCAGCGCGGCGACGACGCCCAGGGCCGTGAACGGCGAGGGGTCACCGCTTCCGCCGACTGCCTCCGGCCGACAGAACACGTTCTCGGTCCGTTCGCCGATGACCGCCATGTCGGCCGGCCCGGTACCAGCGTCGGGACCGGTCACGTAGGCGCCGCCGAGCTCAGCCACGATGTCGCCGACATCGTGCAGGGCCGCGCGGCGTTCGTCCGCGGTGACGCTCCGTCCGGCGGGAAGGACCACGACCGTCTTGCCGCCGCCGTTCGGCAGTCCGGCGGCAGCGCACTTACGGGTCATGCCCTCTGATAGGCGCAGCGCGTCGCGCAGGCCGTCCTCCCAACTGTCGTACGCCCACATCCGGCAGCCGCCGACCGCACGGCCGAGCGCGGTGGAGTGCACTGCAACGACGATCGGCAGCCGGCTCCGCCGTCCGCGTCGCACCACGACCGATTCATGACTGAACTCCATCGGAGTCTCCACGCGTCCTCCAGTGCACCCAGATGTTTTCGACCCATCGCAGGGGCCTGGCCCCCGCGGCGTCCGCTGTCCAGCCTGCCGACGGCCGGTTCGCGGGACCAGAACCGAATCCGAGAACTCCCCGGCGTCGTCTTTGTGGAATCCGCAAAATGGCAGCATGCGCGTTCTTGATCGCCTCTCGTCGACGTGTGGTCGTAGTGGAGCTGCCATACAATCGCGAGAGAGATCACTACGAAATCCACATGAGGGGGTGATGGTGGAGTCCGTGACCGAGGGGGGCGGGGCGCAGGCCGACACCGCCGCGGAGTGGCAGCCCGTCGTCGATCTCTGCGAATCACTCGCCGCAGAACTGCCCACGGTGATCCCGAGGATCGTTGACCGCATACGGCTTGAGATCCCGAGCTATCAGATTGTGGACCGCGAGCAGCAGGAGCGCGACGTCACCCGCCACTACCAGGGACTGCTGACCGGCGTGGCCGCACGCCGCTCGCCCACCCGCGAAGAGGTCGAGGCCGCGCATGCGCTCGGAGCCGAACGCGCCGCCACCGGCCTGCCGCTGCACGCCCTCATCGGGGCTTACCACGTCGGCTACCGCGAGATGTGGAACGTGCTGCTTGCCCGCGCTCAGTCGCACGACACCCGGGCCGACGCGCAGCTCGTCTCGATCGTCGGGATGGTCTGGACATGGGTGCAAGATTCCAGCAGCGCGGCTGCCGAGGCGTACGGCGTCGCCGTCCGCGCCGCCGATGCCACGCTCCTGAGGCTGACCCATCAATTCCTCGACGGCCTCGCCACCGCCGAACCCGCAGGTGTCGACCTCGGGCAACTGGCTGCCGCCCTCACCTTCGACCCGGCCGGGGAGTTCCAGGCACTGTGCTCACCGGCCGAGGACTGGCCCGACGAGCGCATGATGGATCTGCGGCACCACCGATGGCCGGGCACGCTGCGCTGCGCGACTCGCGGCAACCTCATGATCGCCCTGGTCCAGGGCATCTCACCGCAGGCCGTGGTCGAAGCGGGCCAGCGGCAGAACCCTGATGCGAGCTTCGGCATCGGCCTGCCGCGGACCGGGCTCCCCGGCGCCGCGATGAGCATGGCAGACGCGAGAGCGGCACTGTCCCTGGCGGATCAGGGACAGGTGAAGTTCTTTGCCGACCACTGGCTGCTCGCCACCTTGGCGCCGACCGCGCAACGCTTCGCGGTGCTGCTCGAGCCGCGCCGAGAGGCCGCGCAACAACACCCTGACCTGGCAGAGACAGCGCTCAAGTTCGCCGAGAACGGCTTCTCACTCACCGCGACCGCCCGCGTCCTGCACGTGCATCCGAACACCGTGAAGTATCGCCTGCAGCGCTGGCAGCAAATCACCGATTGGGACGTACGCACCTGGCAAGGACTGTCGTCCACCATCATCGCGCTCGGCCTGCCGACGCTCTGAGTGAACCGTTTTCATGCAGAAGACCGGGGAGGACGCCATCCACATCTGCTTCGAGGACGAGGCAGGCCAGGGCTGAGGCCGCCGAAGGGACACACCTGGGTTACCACGCGGACCGCGGCCGGCGGTGCGGGTGCGTGACCGGCAGCGGGCGCGGCGACATCCGGCTGCGCATCTTCCGGATGCCCTCTAACGCACCGGAGTTGGACCCCGCCGAGGGTATCTGGTCCCTGCTCAAGCGAGCATCAGCTCCGGCCGCTTGTCCCAGAGGAACCATCGCTGTGCTGCGGCACAGCACCGGCGGTTTTGCAGCGCGAATGGGGTTCAGGATGAGCGGCCCGATCCCCTTCTGCGAAGGTCTCATCGGTTGGATCCCCTTGCTTCTGCCGACGCGCTGCGTCAGCGAAGTCGGCCCGCAGGCCGGCTCCTGCTTGGTCGACCCGGACCTGCTCGGTCACAAGGAACCGTCCGGCGCCGGGCGGCGCTGCAAGTATCCGGCTCCTTCCACGGAAACACCCCTCCGGCCGATCACCCTCCACCGGCGCCGGGCGGACGTCGACGGCGTAGGGAAGAATGAAGCGAGCGAGGTGAGAGGTGCCCCCTCGTACCGACGATCGTGAGGTTTGATGCCCGCAGAGCGGCTGCGCCGAGACAGCGCCCGTACCAGGGACCGGCTCCTGGACGCGGCGGGTGAACTGCTCGCCGGCCGCGGCACCGAGTTCAGCCTGCCCGACCTGGCGCGAGCGAGCGGTGTCGCGACCGCCACCGTCTACCGGCACTTCACCTCGGTGCACGATGTCCACCGTGAGTTCTACCACCGCATGGTCGACGAACTGGTCGGCGAGTTGGAGCACATCTCGACCCGCCATCACGGCGTTGAGCGGCTGCGGCTCATCGACGAGCGCTGGGTGAAACTGGCCGTGCGGTGGGGCCGCGCCTCCACCCACATCCGTCGGCCGGAGGGCTTCCTGGAGCGGGTCCGAGCGGATGACCCGCTGACCTCGGCTCTTTACGACGGCCTAGCGCCGACGGTACGCGAGCTGATCGCCGAGGGCATCGTGCCCGAACAGGACGTTGACTACGCGATCCTGTTGTGGATCACCTTGTTCGACGAACGTGTCATCGCCGACCTCACGGCGACCGCGGGCTGGACGGCCCGGCGGGTGGCCCGCTCGCTGACCGCTTCTCTCCTCGGCGCATGGCGGGCACCGTCAGACGTCGCCGCCCCGGCTCCCTGACCCGGCTCCGCGTCCTTTCCAGCTCAGGCCGTCGGCTGAATGACCGGCTCGGGACGTGCCGCCGGCTCCGATCCGGAGAACAGCCTCAGCGCCATGATGGCAAGGGCCAGCGCGCCCAAGGCGAACAGCACCGCGGCTCCCCAGAAGGCGTTCTCCAGTCCGACCCGCTGGGCCATGAGCCCCATGCCGAGAGTCGTGACGGCGGCTCCCAGATATGCGCCGGCGTTGTACCAGGATGCTGCGACCCCGTGCCGTTCGGGGGACGACAGCGAGAGCGCGGCGGCGAAACCGCTCCGGAAGCCCAGTCCCTGCCCCGCACCGGTCACCAGCGTCCCCACGATCAGGACGGAGGTCGACCGGCAGGGCCCGGACATCGCGACGATCACCATGCCCGCGGACATCAGCAGTGCCGCGACCGGAATCTCGGCGCGCGGCCGCCATCGGCCCGCCGCCATCGAACCGCCGCATGCGGCCACCAGGAAGACCACCACGGGAATCGCTACCACGACGAGGTTGGACGCCCGGAGCAGCAGTACCGAATAGCTCGGGACGAGTGCCACGACCAATCCCGCGGTCACCCAGGCGGCGACCCCCGACGCGCACGCCACGCGGAACCGTGCGACGGCCCCAGCTGGCACGACCGCTCCGCCCTCAGAACGCCCGGCATCGCCCCGCCGTGGCCGTCCCAGTGCCGGGACCAGCCACAGCCACGCCCCGGCTCCCAGGCTCGATGCGGCATGCGCGAGGTATACGAGTGTCTGTGGCCAGGGGAGATATTCAGCGAGCAGAGCGGTCAGCGCCGTGCCGGCCGCAGAGCCGAGTAGTGCGCATACCGCCGGAACCGATCCCGTTCGCGCCGAGCCGTGATGTCTCAGCAGCACTGCTACCGCACCTGTAGAAGCGCCCACCGCGCACCCCGCGAGCGCACGCCCTGTGACCAGTCCCACGGTCGTCGGTGGGCACGCCAGGAGTACGTCGGAGACTGACATGACGACCAACCCGGCCGTCAGCAGCGCGCGCGGCGAGGATCGCTGCGCGAACCATCCGGCCGACAGCAGCACTGCGACCAGCGCCACCAAATACGCACCGACCAGCACCGTGAGGCCGAACGGGCTGAGGCCCAGGCTCGCCCGGTAGTGCGGGTACAGAGGGGTCGGCAGGTTCGGTCCGGCCATCACGATCGCGAACGCCGCCATCACCAGCGCGACTCGCTTGCCCATAGATCCTCCCGGAAAAGAACTTCGTCTCAAGTTGCTTCAAGACGCTAGCTCAAATCCAGTCTTCTTGAGAAGATCTTCTCATGTCGATCTGAGATGGGGTTCGGCCTTTCGAAGGAGACAGGTGCCTGGTCAGTACCGTGGCGCGACGCGCGCGGAAGGACGAAAGCCAAGGTCCCGGCACTGCCCTGGCCTCCAGAGCACGGGGCAAATGCGCACCAGCAGCGCTTGGCGGGAACCGGTCAGTTGGCGGAGCCGAGCAAGTGGAGCACGGCGTCGACCGCAGGCCTGGCACCGGACAGAGTATGAGTCAGGGCGAAGATGGATCGCGTGAGGTCGATGTCGGTGACATCGCACAGAGTGACGCCTGGCACCAGACCGTACGCCTCCGCCGCGAGAAGCGGTACCAGCGCCACTCCGAGCCCATGGGCGACCATACGGAGCACGAGTTCGTAGTTGTCGACCGCGTGCGTGATCTGCGGCGCGAAGCCGGCGACCGCACAAGCACGCCTGATCAGGGCCGTACTGCCGCCCTCCCGCGACCCGACGATCCATTCGGCGTCGGCCAGGTGGTTCAGGCTGATCCCCCGCCGGTCGGCCCGGCCACGGTCCACCCGGAGAACGCCGGAAGGCTCCGTCGGCAACGCTACGAGGATCGGTTCGGTGGCGAGGGGGTGCACCGTCAACTCTTCAGGCGGTGGAGATGGCGTGAGGTTGTAGCTGTAGCAGACGGCCACTTCGCATCGCCGTGCGCGCAGAGCGGCAATACCCTCAGGCGGTTCCAGTTCGTGCAAGCGGATGCTCAACTCGTGGTAGCGCTCACGAGCGGCGGCCAAAGCCGGCACTACATGCACCCCGGCGAAAGTGGAGAAGCAGGCGACGTCGATCGGTCCCCGCGGAACGTCGGCGGCCCGCAGATCGCGCTCGGCCGCCTCCAAGGCACCGAGCACGATGCGGGCGTGGGCCACGAGGCGCCGCCCCTCATGCGTGAGCCGGACCCGACGGCCATCCCGCTCCAGCAGCGCCACCCCCGCCTCGCGCTCCAGGACCGCAAGTTGCTGGGACACCGCGGACGAGGTGTAGCCGCAGGCAGCGGCCACTGCGGTCATGGTCCCACGGTCAGCGAGTTCACTGAGCAGCATGAGCCGCACTGGATCCAACATCAAGCAATCCTAATAGTTGCATCAAGAAACGCTTGCTGGACCTTACCAATCGCATGCGGCATTCTGGCACACGTCCCGCCGCCCTCCGCCTCAGGCCACGACGCAACCCACCGCGCGGGCCGCGAAGGCTCCATCCCGCCAAGGGCCGTAACCAGGTCGCGACCAAGGATGACCAGTGATGCAGATGATTTTCAGCGGCGACGATCTACCGCCGGAAGATCGCCTAACCGCGCTTGATGAGATCTTCGTCAACAGTCCGCATCCGATGCGTCTGGCCAGCGACCTCTCCGAAGGGTTCCAGGCAAGCATGCGGGCACTGGATCTCGCCACGGTGAGCGTCGTGGAACTGACCGCCTCGCCGTCTGAAGTGCTGCGTACTCCAAAATTCGTCCGGCAGGCCGACCCCGAACTGTGCTCGGTGGTCTTTCCCATTCGAGGGCAACTGGTGCTGTCCCAAGGACACCGCGAAGCGATTCTGAATTCCGGCGATTACGCACTGTACGATAGCTCGCGAACGTTCCGGCTGAGAATCGCCACAGGCAGTGAGACCGCGAAGCTGGTGCGTGCGCACATGCCGCGGGCACTACTGGGCCTACCCGCCGACGCCATCAGCCGGCTTTCGGCGATACCGCTGTCCGGCCGGACAGGTGTGGGCGGCCTGCTCGTCCAATACCTCACCAGTCTCACCACGGGCTCCGCCGACTACAGTCCTGCTGACCTCTCCCGGCTCGGGACGATCGCTCATGATCTCCTGGCCGCCGCCTTGGCACACCACCTCGAAGCCGACACGGCGATTCAGACTTCGAGCCGCCACGGGCTACTGCTGCGCATCGAAGCGTTCATCCAGGAGAACCTGCGCGATCCGAGCCTGTCACCCGAGACCATCGCTCACGCCCACCACATTTCATTGAGCCACCTTCACCGGCTATTCAGCACCCGTAACACGACGGTTGCAGCGTGGATCAGACGGCAGCGACTCGAGCGCGCCCGGCGAGATCTCGGCGATCCGGCCATGCACGCCATGCCGGTCCATAGAATCGCGGCACGCTGGGGTTTCCGCGATCACCCGACCTTTACACGCGCATTTCGCGCCGCCTACGGGACTTCTCCCAAAAATTACCGCGACCACGCCTGGAGAAATGCGGCCTAGGAACTCCGGCCCGTCACGTCGGACTGCGCCCCGACAGTTGATCTCCTCGGCAGATGGCGGCCACATGGGCGACCAGCCGAGCAGCTTCACCGATGGCGACCGCATGATCTGCCGCTGTCCGATCCGCGTTTGGCGCGGAATCGCTGGCCGAGAAACCCCGGCCAAGCGTGCCGAGACCCCGGGACGCATGCCGTTCAGTAAGGTCGTTCGCTTCGACGTCACAGCCGAGACGAACTACCAGGGCTGCACGGTTTCCACCTCATCGCCGTCCCGGAACGGCCTCGAACGAAACGAGCCGAGAGCTCGACCGCTGAAGTTGAATGTCTAGCAGGGGCTGTGGCAGGTCTCTACCTTGACCGGGACAGCCCTGCAGGCGCGGGGGTTTGTGAGGGGGAGCCAGAGGTTCACTTGCAGGCCACCGGTCGGCGCGTGTATCAGCTCGATTCCACCGCGCATTGCGGTCATCATCGTGTGGGCTATGTGCAGGCCGAGTCCTGCTCCGGGAAGGTTTCGAGTCTTCGCGGAGCGATAGTAGGGCGTAAGGGCTTGCTGAAGTTCGGCATCGGCCAGGCCGGGCCCCTCGTCGGCAATACTGATCACACCGTGGTCGCCCTGCGCGCGCACGCTGATCGACACTGTTCCGCGAGGGGCGTACTTGTCGGCGTTGTCGAGGACCAGCAATAGGCATTGCCGAAGCCGTACCGGGTCACCGCGCATCGCGACCTTGCAGAGCACCGAAAGCGACGACCTGCCCGCCACCGACGGGATGTTCTGCAACGCCCGGCGCAACAGTCGCGACACATCTATGGTTTCCGAGGTCGTGACGGGCCGGCCGGAGGATGGGGCGGTGTCGAGCACCACCGTGCCCAAGTCGCGAATGACATGCTGCATCATCTCCACCGCGTCGTGGATCGCCTCAACGGACTCGCGCGTCCCCTGCTCAGTGACCGCGCCGCTTAGGAGCTGGGCGTGCCCGCTGATCACGGTGAGAGGGCTATGCAGTTCGTGGTGCGCCGACACCAGCAGCAGATGACGCGTGGAATCCAGGTGCCGGGTGGCCGAGGTGTCGGTGAGCACCGCGGTGAACAACCCGCCGCCATCCGGAGCCGCCGAATGCGAGACCGAGATCTGCACCCACAGCGAACGACCGGTCCGCGTCCTCATCCGCACCGTCCCGCACCGCATCTCTTTCAGATCCGCTGCCGCGCCGTCGTCGCGGGTCAGAGTGAACAGGTCGATGACGTGCCGGCCGACGGCGTGCCCAGCCGCGGTACCGGTCAACCTCGCCATCGCGGTGTTCCACACCGCCACCCGACCCGACTGCTCCACCACAACGATGGCCACATCGCAGTCGTCGACGATCGTGCTCAGGCGAATTGCGTCCCGCCGCGGCTCGTGCGCCGCCCACGCCTTCGCCCACAACACACCCAGCGCCCGCGCCGCCGACACCGCCCCGCCGAGCACACCGGCGACCCTCCAGACGGCAGCAGCAAAGCTCCTCGACCGACTCCAGCCCACCAGCATGTATCCCGCGCCGCGCCCGCCCGTAGCCCTCAACGGCAAATACAACCCCGCCCACCGATTTTTAGGAAGCAGCCGTCCTGGAATCACGTCGGCCGCCTCACCGCGCACCGCAGCCCCCAAGTCGCTCAGACCTCCCGGACCACGACTATGAAGCGCCGCGCCCTTCGCCGAGGCCTCCACATCGACGGGACCGAACGGGAACCGCCTCTGCAGCCACAGCCGATCAGCCCTCGGCACCCAACGCAGATCCGCCAGACCGCAAGCCACAGCCCCACCGTCCACAGCCCCTGCCCCGCCAGAGAACCGAACCACCCTTTCGACCGTGCCGAGCCCCCCGTCCCTGACACGCGAGACCCGAGCATCCAAACGACGCACACCGGCGGGTATCAAAGCCAGCGCGCCCCACAACGGCTCACGAGCTCGCAACGCCGAGAGCGCCAAGCCCGCTGAGCCCGCTCCGCGCACCGCACTGAGCAGTCCGCCGAAGATCGACCTCGCACGCGGGGACGATCTCGTGATGGTCGCCATCACCATCGCTGCCACAGTCGGGGCAGCGATCCGCCCACCGGCGGGAGCCGCGGGCGAATGCGCAGTCCGACCGAGCATCAGATCGCCGGTGGTGTGAGCTGATGTGGTGCCGGCTGCACTGTGCAAGGTCCTTCTTCGACCTCGCCGGAGCATTGGCAGAGCACCGGACAAGGCGGCGACATGCGTCGATGACCGCTGAAAAGATCTCATGTCCCTCCTCCTGCGCCTGTGCCGGACCGATCGTTGGCGAGGTTGTGGCTTCCGCGGTGAGAGTGCCCGAATGGCTCACTCGGCTAGGCTCAACCGGCTCTGTGCGAACATGGACGAACGAGAAGGCCCAACGGATACGGCCGATCGCTGTACTAAGTCCACTGTGGTCTTGCCGCAGGCACAGGTCCTTGGCGCAGGATCCTCCGACCTTGCCGCTGCGTCGCTCGGTTCCGGTCAGGGCGAATCAGCACGCCGGCTGTTCACCGGGCGATCCGGTCGCCGCCCGGCAGCACGACCGTGCCCAGCGGATCACCGGCACCAGCACCTTCCGGCCCACGGAGAGCGTCCCCTATTTGATCTGTGGGGCAAGGTCGCCGGCTGCGCCGCCAGCCGACCAGCACACTCTGACTGCCGTCCCGAGCTTGCGGAGATCGCGTCGAGGGCGGAGCGGCTACTCAGTCGTTGCGGAACAGCAGCGTCGGAAACAAGGCTGAACGGATCAGTGTCACCACGCCGATCGTGAGACCGGTTCGTCCGCCTGCAGCGGCCCCGCTCCGCGAGAGTGACGGCGAGCAGCACGGCTACTCCGGCGGCCGCCAGAGCCGGGAGCAGCTTCATGGCGGCGAACGCCAAAGTGAAGAAGCGGGGATCTCGCATGGCGCGCAGTGCGCGGAAGATCACGAACGAGACCGGGCCGCGGCTCACGCCGAACGCGGCGCCGGTCTCGGCGTCGTCCAGCCCGAGGTGCGGCGGTCTGGGGGGCGGCGACGCCGCGCCGACCGCAGCCGTCCCCACTGACGTGCGCGGATACGCCTCAGGGCTCTCGGGCGGGCCTTTCTGCTTCCAGCGGCAAAGCGAAACCGGGGCGTCTTGCCCAGGGGCTTCAGGCGGGCTGCAGGGCCCGGACAGCACCCCTACAGCAGAAAAGCCCCTCGGCAGATGAACGGAGACGCGGTTTCCGGTGGCCTGCGGGCGCCCGAGACGGGCCGTCAAGGGCACCGGATCACTTGCCCCGAGTAAGCAAGCCCCCCTCCGAATCCGAAGAGGAGAATGGGAGTACCGGACGGAACCCGGTTCTGGCCGACAAGCTTGGACAACGCGATAGGAATGCTGGCCGCCGAGGTGTTGCCGGACTCCACGATATCTGTGGAGATCACCGCGTTCACCGCGCCCAGACCTTCAGCCACCTTTTCAATGATGCGCAAGTTCGCTTGATGGAAGACGACGGCTCCGAGTTCACTGGGCGCCACGCCGGCGAGTTCGCATACCGCACTGGCGAGCTTCGGCAACTCTGTTACCGCCCACCGGTAGACCGTGTGCCCGTCCTGGGCGAAGACAGGAGGGGTGCCCTCGATGCGAATGGCCTTCCCCTTTTGCGGATCTGATCCCCACAGCACCGGCCCGATTCCCGGGGTGTCCGATTGACCGATCACCGACGCGCCTGCACCATCGCCGACCAGCACTGCGGTGGACCTGTCAGTCCAGTCGACCACCCCGCTGAGTTTGTCCGCCCCGACGACCAGAGCGTTCGCGGCGGCTCCAGCGCGCACACTGTGATCAGCGATGGCGAGAGCATGGCTGAATCCGGAACAGGCGGTATTGACATCGATGACCGCCGGAGCCGACAAATTCAGCTCACCGGCCACTCGTGCCGCAACATTTGGAGAGCGCTCAATAGCCGTACAGGATGCGACCACGACGAGATCAATATCACTGCGCGGAATCCCACTTCCCTTAAGGGCTTCTTCAGCAGCCCTGGAAGCCATATACGAGACCGTTTCGTTGACCTCCGCAATGCGTCTGGACCTAATTCCCACTCGGCGAGTGATCCACTCATCGCTCGTATCCAAGCGACGTTCGATCACTGCATTCGACAGACTTCGAAGTGGTTGGTAATGACCAAGAGACAACACTTTGGAGCCGTTCACGTCCTGCCTCCCACGCCTTTGTGATGGACCTTCGATCGAGATGCTCACGCTCAGGGTGTCCCGGGTGGCACTTATCTACGATCAGGAAACGACAGTCCTGCGAGTTCGCGGGGACGCAAGCGTTGATCCGAATATCGCCGGTTACGCTGAGCGCGGGTCGGCTTGGGCGGCCGTCCGGCACTGGCCGATGATGGGAGGTGAGCATGTCGTTACGAGCCCGAGGAGGGTTCGGCCAGCAGGGTGATGGCGGCACTGATGATCTGCTCCTTGCGAGCCTCCGTTGCCGTCCGACGGTTGGTCATGACGGTACGGTGGCGCGCGGACGGTCGACCTTATCCATGTGAATAAATTCATCTAATGGATGAGCTTGGGCAAGTCAGGTGCGGTGGTCGCGCAGGACTCCCGGATGAGGGCGGCCCGTTGGAAGCCAGCCGCGCGCTTCGAGGCGCCTTGAGCGAGGAGATCGCGCCACAAACTGGCCACCACAGCAAAGCCTTGCGAGCGGTTACGCGGCTGTCGGCGGCGAACGGCGGCCCTGACAGCGACTGCCCAGAGACCCCACGATGGCAAAGGTTTCGAGCTCCTCCTCGACGACGGTGTGTTCTGCAGCCACGCTGATGGAGCCGAAATCGGCGTCGGTACCGCAGTTGGCGCCATGGGCGGGCAGGGGCCCAGAGCCGGCGTCTCGCACCATGTGGCCGAGGATGGCCACCGAGCGGGCGGTGGCCGAGCGGGTCCGCAACCAGCTGCGCGGCTCCTACTCACACCACTACCAGCGGATGCTGGCGCCGCTGCTGGCCGCGCTGGAGTTCTGCTGCAACAACATGGGCTACCGGCCGGTGCTGGACGCCATCGGCCTGCTGGCCCGCTACGCCGACGCCGACTCGGCCGACCGGCTGTACGGCGCCGAGGAGCGCGTTCCCATTGAGGGCGTGGTGCCCAAGGCATGGCACGACGGCGTGGGCGGCGCCGACACCGGCCGCATCGAGCGGATCCCGTACGAGTTGTGCGTGCTGATCGCGCTCAGGGACGCGCTGCGGCACCGCGAGGTCCATGTCGAGGGCGCCGGGCGCTGGCGCGACCCGGACGAGGATCTGCCTGGCGACTTCGAGGACAACTGGGACGTGCACTACGCCGCGCTGGCCAAGCCGCTGGATGCCGCGGCGTTCGTCGTCGGCCTGCAGGCCCGGCTCGCCGACGCGCTCGACCAGCTGAACACGTCGCTGGCCAGGGGCACTCGCCGGCGGCGTGCGGATCGTCACCCGCAACGGTGGCCCGCGGGTGAACGTACCCAAACTGGACAAGCTGCCCGAGCCGGTGAACCTGCCCGCGCTCAAGGACGAGGACCAACGCCGCTGGGGCACCATGGACCTGCTGGACATCGTGAAGAACATCGCCTTCCGCACCGGCTTCACCGAATCCTTCGGCTCGGTGGCCAGCCGGGAGGTGCTGGACAGGGCCACGCTGCGGCGCCGGCTGCTGCTGTGCCTGTTCGCGTCGGGCACCAACATTGGCATCCGGCAGATGGCCACTGGCGAGCACAGTGAGAACGAGTCGCCGCTGCGGCATGTGCGCGCTTCCTACATCGTCCGGGAGAACCTGCGCGTCGCGATGGTCACAGTGGTCAACACCACCTTGGAGGCGCGCGATCCGGCCCGGTGGGGCGAGGCGACTACGAAGCTTCACCAAGGGCGGCACCAAACACCCGGTCTACCTAGCGCTGGAGGAACTCGGCCGCGTGATCCGCACTCGGTTCCTGGGCGCACGTCATCAGCCCCTCCGGCCGCTTCCGCCTGGACATGGACTCGCACCTCGATTGCACCGAGGTCGCTGGAAAGCCTTGACCTTGCTCTTCCTGGGCTGCGGCGTGTAGGCGGGAGCTCATTGCTGGTCAACTCACTTGTCGGGGCCTGGAACGTGTCGTCCTGCACCGCGCCACCGTTCCAGCTGTGCGTACCGGCGGCGCGAGCGACGGCCCGGACCGGGAGGCGATCAGGCGCAAGGGATGTCCAGCGAGTTCAGGTGGGCGATATGCGGGGACAACGCAGGATCGCGACGGGCCTCGTCGAGAACATCCTGAAGCGTCTTCAGGTAGGTCTGCCTGGCACTTTCGACCAGCGCGCGTCCCTGCTGGGTGACTTGGGTGTACACGCCGCGCCGGTCGGTCTGGCACAGGTAGCGCTCGGTCAGCCCGGACTGTTCCAGGCGCGCGACCAACCGGCTGACCGAACTGTGGTTGAGCGGGATCGCGTCGGCCAACTCCTGTTGGCGGAGGTGGCCGTCGTCATCGCAATAAGCCAGGGCTGCCAAGGCCATGTATTCCGAGACCGATATCCCGTGCGCGCTCTGCAGGACCCGCTCTGCAGCCTCATCGACCCGGCCTTGGAGTTGGCGCAGCGCCTGCCAGCGTTGCTCCAGTTCGGTGGGCAACGCCACCCGCACCCGGGCTCGTGCTCTGCGGCTTGTCGACATGGGCCCTCCTTCCTCGGCCCTCAGCTTGACAGATGAGGCGCACACCCACAGCATATACGTGCACATGCAGATAGTGTATGTGCACGTATCCAAGGGGATCTCATGCGTATCTTCCTGACCGGCGCGACCGGCTACATCGGAAGCTCCGTCGGCGTGCGACTCACTGCTGAGGGACACACGGTGACCGGCCTGGCCCGCTCGGCCACCTCGGCGGACGCGCTCCGTAAGATCGGCATCGAGCCGGTCTTGGGAACACTCGACGATCGCGGCGTCCTTGCCCGCGCAGCGGCGCGGTCCGACGCGGTGGTCAACGCCGCCGACAGCGACCACCTCGGCGCGGTCGACTCCCTCATCGAGGCCCTCGCCGGCTCCGGCAAGCCGCTATTGCACACCAGTGGCTCCAGCATCGTCGGAGACGACGCCCGGGGCGAGGCGTCCGAGAAGGTCTGGACCGAGGAACAGGTGCTCGCGCCTGACTGGCGACCCGCACCGGACAAGGCCGCCCGGGTTGCCATCGACCGCCGGGTGCTCGCGGCCGCCGACCGCGGCATCCGGTCAGTGGTCCTGTGCAACACCCTGATCTACGGACACGGGCGCGGACTCGCGCGAGACAGCGTGCAGATCCCTCGGCTCGTGCGACAGGCGCGAAACAGCGACGTCGCCCGGCACATCGGTCGTGGAGACAATGTCTGGTCGAACGTCCACATCGACGATGTCGTCGATCTTTACCTGCGGGCGCTGACCGACGCACCCGCCGGCTCCTTCTACTTCGTCGAGAACGGCGAGGCCTCTTTCAAGGCCATGACCGACGCCATTGCCCTCGCCCTCGATCTTGGGATCGCCCGGCCTTGGGACATTGACTCCGCGATCGCCGAATGGGGCTACGAACCGGCCGTCTACGCACTCGGCTCCAACAGCCGAGTCCGCGGCACCAGCGCCCGTGCCGATCTGGACTGGCGCCCCCAGCACGCCTCCGTGACCACCTGGATCCAGCAGGAACTCTCCCACACGGCTTAGCAGCACCGTTAGCACGCACCCCCTTACCGGAGGGCGCGCCCGCGCGAACGGCGAGACGGTGTGACAGACAGACTCGCGCGGGGGCGCCCTCCGGCGCGCAGGGGACTGGGGGCCACGAGGCCCCTGCTTCGCGCACGTCCAGGTACCAGCTACGGGTTGCGCGCAGCGGATTCACAGTTCCACCGCCGAACTTCACCATCTCATCACGTCCCTCCGTACGAGGATCAACGACAACGAACGCTGAACCCGGGCCTTCGGCTTGGGAGGAATGCGAACTCGGCCGCCGCCCTCGCTGATCTGGCGTTCGACCGTCCCGCAAGTGATCGTAAGCATCCCTGCTGGTCGGGCTATGCGGGGACCGGCGAGTGGCGGATCGCAGGATCCCCGTATAGTCCACTGAGAGGGATTCTCTTCAGATTCCACAATGCTGTGATGACCTGCGAGACGAACTCTGCCCTGCAATGTAAATTCGATTTTCTTGGTTGGGTGGTCAGGCTGACGTCCAGCCCAGGCTTCGTCCTGCGAGCGCCCTGATGTGCTGCGGGCAGGCGGGCAGCCGCCGGCGACCGCTCTCGAAGCGGCTATTAATGCCCAACGGCTAGGACGCGCGAGCCACCCACATCAATACACCGCCCATTGGCAGGAAGTGGAGATTGAAAGATATCGAGGCGCCATCTCGCTAGCTACGATTATCGAGTGTCCGTTTTGTCCAGGGACGTCTCGCGGCGGCGATGCTTTGGAATCCGTGAAGTCCCGGAACCTGCACGCGGACTCTGTCATACATCCGCTCACTGCGGCGGCGGTCGGATGCATGTTGTTTGACCAGGTCGGCAAGCTCACTCGAAAGTCGTCGCCGGCCCTGGGTCACCCCTCGGCGCCACATGGCATCCCGTTCGGCGAGTCCCAGCCCGCTCGCTTGAAGAGAACTGAAGTTGGTCTCTGGTGTCAATTCAAAACGAACGACTCTGCCGAATGGCATGCGCCCGGCATCGCGAACCTGCTGGCCTGGTTTGTTCTGTCTGCGATTCTGCGCCAGTCGAGGATTGAGCAGCGGAAGACTCGGGATGCGGCCGTCATTGAACAAACTCGGCTGGTTGTCTATGTGGCCGCCGTCGGCGAGGAAGATCAACTGCAATGTTTCTGGATCCTGGAGCACCGTCGGCAAGCATGCAGGCCACTGACTCATCGAGACCCGGGCCCAGAAGGCCGGACTGTGATCATCGATCTCTTGCTTCAGCCAGGGAAGATGCTCGTCCACGGTGTCAGGAATCCATACGGGCTTGAACTTTCGCCACGGGAACTGCCTGCCAAAAAAAGCCCAACGGAATGCGCGATGAATAAAAGCAGGATCGCGCAATTGATCGAGAGTGCATCGTGCGAGGAAAGGACGATCGGTCCGCCACATCGCGACACAGATGCCCGCGCGATATGAAGTCTCTGCAGGCCTGATCTCGCCGGGCTTGTAGCGCAGGTCGCGGAAGGTTTTCACTCCGACCCAGGCCAGCCAGGCATCGAGCCATTCCTCCACCACAGTCAGGTCGAACACGCCGGCAAGGTCCAGGTTCTTTCGCTCGAACCAGCGAAGGCCCTGCGCCGGGGCGAGGATCTTGTGCGTTGGCACTCCGGCATTCACCACACGGCGCCAATTCCTGTTCATTCCGGCTGCGGCGGCGAGACCAGGGATAGTGCCCCCCGAGGCCAGGTCCCACCGTACCGGATTGCCGATCTCCTCCAACACGTGACTGATCCCCGCCTGCCAACTGGCGCGGAAGCCACTCGACCCCAGAACCGCGATGAAGGGCGTCCGATCCGCCGGATGCTGCTCGGGCACGTGGACCTGTGCCTTCATCGGCCCCTCCCACAGGCTGCCCAGTGAGTCGTCACCCGGGTAGCGGATGCTCTCTGCAGGATCCATGAGGTGAGACATCTATTCCGCTCTCTCGGCGAGGAGATCGTCACGTGTACAACCTCGGACAGTGCGGAGACAAGAGTGATCGTCAAGGTGACGGAAGGCATCCGTGACCGAAATCACGGCCCGAAACACGATGTTTGCTGTTTACCTAACGGTCGCTTGGCGATTTGGAGTGATCGTCAAGCTTTTCCATCTCGATCGTGCTGGTCACAGGGCGGTTGCCGTGGACAGCCACGTTCGGTGACGCGCCGGAGCCCCTGGTAGCTGCGAAATCAACCAAGACAATCGCACTACCAGGAGCCTGAGGTGTTGTTCCATCGCGCTGCGCTGAACCTGTCGCCCGCAACTCGTACCTTTGTGGCCGATCCCATCAACGAGCATGTCGGCGAAGCAGATCGCGCTTGCCAGTGCTCCCGCCAGCCGGTCGGGCCTTGCTACGCTGGTGTACCTATAGGGGATCAGGCCTTCCCTACCCTGCTGCCGCCTTCGGAGTGGGCGGCGACCGCGTATAGCTACCTCGCCGACATCATCGCCTGCCCGCCGAACTGGCGCCCAACCTGTGGGCGGCGAGACGAATCGCGCAGCGCAAGGCATTTATGATCCTGGGCGGACACCTTCGCCCCCATCGAACGGGTACCGGGAGGCGACCGACCGGCTGTACTAATCGGGGGAAGCGTCACCGGCACGGGGATGAACATCCAGTTCCTGACCGGGCCGCAGGATCGGTCGATCTGGGCCTCGCCCGCGCTGCCCGGATCGATGCATGAGCCGGGCGTCGCCCGCTCCCAAGGCGTCATCGATTCGCTCGCCCACTGGGCGATCGCCTAACGACCTCGTGCATGGATGTGGCGACGTGTCGGTATTCGCCGAGCGACCGAGTTATGCCCGGAGTTCGACCGTGTGCGTTGCGGCCCGTTGAGGGGGCAGCAGTGCTGCAGCGGCTCTGGCCGTGTCGTCGAGGTGTTCGCGGCGGCCGTGATGACGGGCGAGAGAGCGCCAGTTCTTCAGGTGGGCGATGCCGTGTTCGACCCGGATGCGGCGGACGGAATGGGAGTGGCACGGGCGGCGTGGAGCTCTTCGTACCAGGCTCGGCTGTCCACAGAAGAGCAGGTGACCGTCTGCGTCGGTGACCACCATGGCCTTGATCACGTGTTGCTTGTTCTTGCCGGAGACGAACATGTTGCGGTCCGGCCGTTTGGTCGCCGGTCGGCGGACCTGACCTCGGTGGCATCGATGATCGCGATTTGCCCGCTGGCGCCCGGGTACTCGATCACCTCGGCCAGCGTGCGCAACCGGATTCCCGGCGCGACCGTGCAGCCACGGTCGGCCAGCAGCGGCCGGAGCTCGGCGATGGCTCGGGTGATGGTGGATCGGCTGACGCCGAACCAGCAACCCAGCACATCGTGGCTCCCCTCGAAGATGGATCAGCGTGGCCAGCAGCCAGTCCACAACACAAGCTGGTATTTCTCCCCGGCACCCACTGCCCGCCTCCGCAGACGAGCGACCAGGGCCACGTGGTGCCGCTCCTGCCACACGGGCCCGACCTCCGCCACCAACTCGGCGATCACCGTCGGCGACAGACAGGTGATCCGACGATTCCCCACAACCACCGCACGAGCCACCGACCGGACCATCTGACCGTGATCAACGATCACGGTCTCCGCCGACACCACAGCCAGGCACGAGGTCGTAAGGGCTGTCCCGTAATGGAATGGAGAGTGGCCGGGCGTGCTGCCGGTGACCTGCTGCCCCCAGGGCGGGGTCAGCCGGCCATCGACAGGTTTGGGCCCATGTACCGTCCGGCAGCCTGCGCGCGAACCTCCGAATGGCCCTCACCTTAAAAGCGTGTCGTGCGTGGATTCGGTCTAATATTCACAGTCCAATACCGCCGCTTGCATCGATCACTCCGCCGGTCATCCATCGAGCATCGTCGGACGCGAGGAAGGCCACGATGTCGGCAACGTCCTCCGCCTGTCCGAGGCGACCCAGCGCGGCGAGTGAGGAGGCATGCGCTTCGGCTTCCGCGTTGCCGCGAAGCCAGCCCGCGTTCATGTCGGTGCCGACGATCCCGGGAGCCACCGAGTTCGCCGTGATGCCTCGCGGCCCCAACTCCTTGGCGAGATTCCTCGTGAAGGTCTCCAGCGCGCTCTTCGTCGGCCCGTAAGCGATGATCTCCGGCATGGCCATGCGCGCCGCACAACTGGAGATGTTGATTATCCGCCCTCCGTCGCGAATTCGCTTCATCCCCAGCTGCACGATGAAGAACGGTGCCCGCATGTTCACCGCGAAGATCTCATCGAACTCTTCCTCGGTAAGCGAAGCCAGATCCGTGCCGCGACCGATGCCGGCATTATTAACAATAATATCGACACCCCCCTCGGGTGAATGCTGCTCGATCTGCGCGTCGAAGGCGGCCCACAGTGCGGCCGCGTCACCCCGTCGACCCAGTTCGGCCTGGATGGCGAAAGCGCGGCCGCCACCCTTGCGGATCCGCTCGACGACTCCGCTCGCCGCTGCCAGGTCGTGGCCGAACGCGACGGCGACAACGGCGCCGTCCCGCCCGAGGCGTTCGGCGATGGCTCGGCCGATTCCCCTGCTTCCACCAGTGACGAGCGCAACCTTGCCCTCCAGGACGCGCGTGGACACAACCGTGACTCCCATCATTATTGATTGATTGTCCAGTAACTGTAGACAACTATGGGTTTCCTCCCGGGCCCGAGGGCATCATCTTCTTACCAGGGATTCGGGAGCGCCACCCCGGCGGATCCAGTTCCTCGGCCCGTCAGCCGGTGTAGAGGGTGGGCGGACAACTGTCGCCCATGGGCTGATCGACCCGGACCTTGACCGGATCAAACGAGACCGAGCGTTCCGTTTTCCCCTCGTCACCTTCCTGGCGGACGACAATGGTGTTCGCACCGGCGAACCACACCGCGTCCATCCGGTGGGCGCCACTGTCGGACAAACAGCCGATATAAGCTCTCTTACTGAAGAATCCATCTCTTGTTTGCAGGTAGAGGCCGTCAGGTCGATCAGCGGCGTGGGAATATTGGGGATGGGCATAGTTCAGAATGACGGCGAATTTCCCGTCAGGGGAAACCGTCGCAACCCGCTGTTCATTCGAATAATCGATAGAAAGCGTGATGAGGTAGCTCCAGGAGATGCACGCGACACCTGCCAGTACCGTACAGCCGGCGCAGACCACCAGCAGTCGGCTCCAGATGCCATGTTGCGCCTTCGCCAGCAGCACACTCGCCACGCCGATCAACCCGAACCCGGCGACCGCCAGCACACACCAGAGCCAGATCCGGTCCCCCAAGCCGACAAAGCGGTAGGGGTTGATCAGCGCCGTTCCCGCGGCGCCGGCCAGCAGTGCGCCGAGAACCAACAGGCAGCAGATCCATCTCGTCCCCGGCGCGATCACGCGTTTCATGGCGGCCCCTCACTCGCGACAACGACATTGCACCCCTGCCCGGAGAACACCGTCCGGGAGGGCGTCCGGACGGCCACCGCACACTGTTACAGAACTATCCGCCAAGTCTTAACTGTCGTCGCGGCCTGTGGGGCTTCATTATCTCGATTTGGAGCCTGACCAGCTGGTTTCCCGGCGGGATCAACGCCGCGGTCCGGCAGGCTGAAACACCATGGTGCGGTCGCTGTTGTACGGGCTGACGCGCAACTCGTTGGGCATGCTGCTGCTTCGGTTCTGCGGAGACGCGGCCAAGGACGTCGATATCTTGGCGTTACGTCATCAGCTTGCGGTGTTACGGCGGCAGGTGAACCGTCCTGCCCTCCAGCCGGTGTGTTGGTTGGCTCGGTTACCGGGTGTCGGCGGCCACGGTGTGGCGGATCCTGCGCCGCGCCGGTATGGAGCCGGCACCGCGACGGACCGACGCGTCCTGGACCACGTTCCTGCGCGCCCCGGCACGCGGCGGCACCGTGCGGCACGAGAATCAGGCTCGATGCGGACGGATCGACACAAGCCGACGCTGAGCAGGCCGCTCCGATACGGCAGTTTCGGACTTTAATCCGTAGGTTGTGGGTTCGAGTCCCACGCGACCCACCACCCCTGACCGGGGAGCTTCGACGGCAGGCACGTTCGTTCGACACCGCCTCGTCGGCCGTCACGCCGGCGCTCTACGCGTGCCGGGCCCTCGCCAAGGACGGTGGCGCCCCCAGGAGGCCAGTCGGCGCCGTCGTTGACGCTCCTCAGCCGGACTCACCCGTCCGTCCGGATGACCACGATGGTGCAGGCGCGCGGCTCGCTGTGGCAAAGCACGTTCGTCACGCACTCCCGCAGCACCGCCGCGAGCGCGGTGGCGACGGCCTCCGCGCGCGCCCCGGGCCTGTGCGCCGGTGATGAAGCCGAGTTCCGGGAGCGCCCGGAACAGCGATCGCACGGTTCGTAAGCGCGTTGTAATCGCGGATGAGCATCATCGTCACCATGACGCCACGGAGGCAGCAGCGCGGATGAATACGGCTCGAACGTCAGGCCCATCTCAGTTGAGGAGTGGAGGCAAAGGCTGTCAGCTAGTGGTACTTGCGCTGATCGGAGCAGTCGTGTTCCTCGCCTGGAGGTCCTGCGCTCCGGACCGGCCGGAGCATGCGCCACCACTGCTGGTCGGAGCCGCCAGGCCGGACGCCGCACGCATCGACCCGGGAACGGTCGGACGGCCGGACGGCTTCGTCGACGGGACGGGCTGGCCGGACGCGTGCGCGTTCCTCAGTGACGCGGAGATCCGAGCCGTCCTGCCGCAGGCGACCCGTGTCCGGCGCACGGGCGGCGAGGTCAAGCTGAGAACGATGAACGCGTTTGACGCCACCGGCGGCCCGCTGACGGCGCCACGCGGTAGCTGTACGTACACGTTCGATCTGCCCGGGCTGCACGGGGTCGTCATCGGGGTCTCGGAGGAGATTGACGCGCGTCCTGCGGTCGTGGAGATGAACTGGTCGAACCTGCTCTCCAACCGCAATGACGTGCCCGGTGCCCTCGATGCCGAGAGCTGCGCAGCAGGGATCACCACCCTGCCCATGACCTGCCGAAAGGGCCAACTGGTCTATGACGTGGGTTTTGACCTCCTGCAGGCCACCTCCACGACCGCACTGCGCGACCGCAAGCTGCGCGTGAAGCACGGCGGCGCGTCCACCGCCTTCGATCTCGACGACGACAGAAGCGCCCTCAGCCGCTTCCAGGGCACCGTCATCGAACCGGAACTTGCGAAGACGATCAACGCGAAGATCGCCAAAGGACACTAGGCCGTGTTTCGAAGTAGGTGGAGCCATTCGTTGATGGTGATGATCTGCAGGATGGCCTGGTAGCGGACGCAGAGTTTGTCGTAGCGGGTGGCCATGGCCCGGTGGCGCTTGAGGCGGTTGATGCCGCATTCGACGGCGTGGCGGGCGCGGTAGTCGATCGGGTCGAATGCCGGTGGACGGCCGCCGCGGCTACCCCGCCGCCGGCGGTGGCCGGCCTGGTCGGCCGGCACTGAGATCGTGGCCGCGATGCCGCATCTGCGCAGGTGAGCCCGGATCGCCCTCGACGAGTAGGCCTTATCGGCCCGAACCCGATCGGGCCGGGTCCGGGGGCGCCCCCGTCCGAGCCTGGCGATGCGGATGCCGGCCATCACCTCCTCGAACTGCGGGGCGTCACCACGCTGCCCGGCCGTCACCACCAGCGACAACGCTCGTTGCCCCTGCTCGCACGCCAGATGCACCTTGGTCGACAGCCCACCGCGCGAGCGTCCCAACCCGTGATCGTCCGGCTCGATGCTCGTCCCGCCGGGTGGCTCGCGCTGCAGATCGACTCGTCGGCGGGCACCGGCGGCGCGCTGATGCGCCCGCACGATGGTGGAGTCGACGTTCACCTCCCAGCCGATCAGCCCCAACGCATCGGCCCGGGCCTGCAGGGCGGCCACGATCCGTGCCCAGCAGCCGCTGCGCTGCCAGCGGCGGAACAATCCGTACACCGCCTGCCACGAGCCATAGCAGGCAGGCACATCCCGCCAGGGTGCACCAGTGCGCACCCGCCAGCGGATCCCGTCGATCAACTGCCGTTTCGTCCACTTCGACGGCCGACCCGGCCCCTTGGGCACCGGCAGCAACGGCTCCAGGACCGCCCACTGCCCATCGGTCAGGTCAAACCGCCTCGTCACCACTACGCTGGCCACGAGGTCTCCGGGAATCAGGGTCTTCTTGGTCGATGACCCCTGTACCGGAGACCTCACTGCTTTCGTGGCCGGACACGCCGCTCATCCCACTTTGAGACACGGCCTAGCCCGCTCACCGATGTAGAGAAGGCCGCCCTCCGGGCGCGTCGGTGCCGCGGCGACCTACAACCGCATCCGTCCAGCCCTCTCCGGACGCTCGGCGTTTGTGCATCACCCGCGTCAACTCGCCGGTCACGCTCTGTTGCCTTGGGGCCGGGGCCGACTTCGGGAGCGGGACGCCGGGCGAGCCGTAGGATCCCGGGATGAGTAACGATGAGTGGAATCACATCATCCGTTCAGCGAAGCAGGGCGAGCCCGGCCCTTGGACGTGTCCTGAGTGTGACGAGTACGCCGTCGAGTTGGGTCAGCGGTTCAAGCAGCGCCACGTGGTGGAGCACAAACTGATGTGCCTCGCCTGCCAGGCAGAGGTCGTTGCACCTGCCTGAATTCGACCGTGCAAGGCGTGCCGGTAACAAGCGCGTCATGAGGCCCAAACCAGTGATTTGGCTGGTCGATTCTGGGCGGCTGCCCTCGATGCGAGGTGGTCGGCATTCGGGCGCTGCGGCGGTTCGGTTCCAGATAGTCGGGCTAGGGAGGTTCCCGGTCCGACGGCGCGGCATTGGGCCGGGCCTGATCTCCACAACCTCGCGGCGGTGGCGGTCAGTGTCCCGCTGTGGCGCGCAGGGCGGAGGCGAAGGTGCGCAGGGCCCTGCGTGCGGCCGGCTCGGACGGCCGTGACCGCAGGACGACGCTGCGGGTGGGCAGCGGGGGGAGGCCGAATGATTCGCCCATGTCCATGGTGCCGGGTGGAGCCACGCGCGGGCTGAGCGCCGCCACGGCCAAGCCTGCTGCCACGGCCGCACCGATGGTCGCGATGCCGCCGCCCACGAACACCTCTTGCCAGGCGATGCCCGCTTCGTTCAGCGCGGTCACCGCCATCTGGTGCACATGGCATGACTCGGACTGCAGGGCGAGGCGCAGAGGCTCGCCGGAGCTGTGTTCGAAGTCGGTTGAGGCCATCCAGCCGAAGGACTCCTCCATCAGGACTTCACCGTCAGTGCGGCGGCCCTCGTGCCGCAGCACGATGGCCGCGTCCAGCGCACCGCTGTCGAACAGGTCAAGGAGTTCCCATGAGCTGGCGATGCTCACCTCCAGCGTCAGGTCCGGCTCTGCTCGCCCTATCTGGCGCAGGAGATGGGGCAGTTCGGCGCCGACGACGTGGTGGCTTAGGCCGATCGACAGGCGTTGCCGCTGGACGCCGAACGAGCCCAGCGCGCCCGCGTGGGCGGCCAGCAGTTCACGTGCGGGGCCGAGAAAGGCGGCGCCGTCTTGCGAAAGGCGGACCAGGCGGGGCGTACGGTCCAGCAAGCGGCGGCCCAAGGCGTCCTCCAGCCGCTTGATCTTCAGGCTCACGGCGGACTGCGTGGAGTCCATCGCCTCCGCCGCGCGCGTGAAGCTCTTCATCTCGGCGGTCAGCACGAAGGCCTGCACCGCGTCCAGGGCGAGCATCTTCATCGCCACCCCGATCATTGGAGAATTTAATGGCTGAAATATCGTAAGATGACTTTTTTCAATGATCAAGTGCTGGCTACGCTGCGAACCGTCCCGAGGAACGGAGTCAGAGCATGCCCTTGGTCCAGGTGTCGTTGCGGCGAGGCAAGCCCGCCGAGTACCACCAAGCCCTCTTCGAGGGCGTCTACCGCGCCATGCGTGAGACCTTCGACGTGCCGGAAGACGACCGCTTCATGACGATCACCGAGCATGACAGCAGCACCTTCAGCGTCAGCCCCACCTACTACGGCGTCGACCGGAGCGACGAGGTGGTCATCATCCGGATCACCGCCAACAACACGCGCGACCTCGTCCAGAAGCAGGCGCTCTATCTGCGCATCGTCGAACTCCTGCAGGCCAATCCCGGCGTGCGCCCCGAAGACGTGTTCATCAATCTCGTGGAAGTGCTGCCGGAGAACTGGTCGCTCGGCAATGGCCTCGCCCAGTACGCGGTGCAGCAGGGCTGAGGGGAACGGTTCGCTCCGCGCGTTCTGTATCGATCACCCCGCGAGGGGCCCTGCGTCCTCAGTCGTCCGGCAGACCGCAGTCGCCGATCTCCGCTTGCCGGACGTCGATCGTCACCTCGACGTCGCCGTCGAACGGGGGCGTCGTGACCGCGTGGACGGGATGGCTGGCCATCTCGAAGGTCACGTCCCCCGGCTCGGTCTCAACGGCATGGACAATGAGCACCGATCCCCGCACGCCGATTCGGTCGATCTCCAGGTGGTAGCCCCTCGTCGGACGAAATCCCAGCGCGACGAGGATCACCATGCCGGCTGACCAGTCGACCTCCGGCGAAGGCGGGGGCACCCACTTCGTATTGGCGTCGACCGGCCATTGTCCAGGAACCGCCGGGTCCGGCATCCTGTGGGTCGTCACACGGGGCCAGAGCTCGTCCCACGTCTTCTGGTCACGTATGACCAGGTGGCAGGGCTCTTCCAGCCCTGACGACGCTTCCTGGACGAGAGTCTCGAACGGGACTTCGCGCATCTGCAATGCGTCATCCATGGCGCCACCTCATCGCACGCTTCACTTTTGAACCAACGATTTTCGTCGGGCACCGCAGTGCGACCAGCACTTCATGCGATGCAGAGCGTCCCGCCTGTTAGGCGGCCCGCGCGGTAGGCGGCCAGTGGCTTTCCCATAAGCGAGCAAGAGCGAGTCGCACCGGGCGGCACACATCAGCTGCAACCGGTCGACGTCCGAGGCCGGCTACGGTCCGGCCCGAACAGGCCCGGGAGTCCTAATAACGCTGCGCGTACCAGGTGGGTTGCTCGCCGAACATGCCTTTGAAGTCGCGGATGAAGTGGCCCTGGTCGGCGTAGCCGAGGTCGGCCGCGAGCGCGGCCCAGTCGATCGCCCCGCCGGCGGCCATG
Organism: Actinomadura montaniterrae; assembly: GCF_008923365.1. Classification (GTDB taxonomy): domain Bacteria; phylum Actinomycetota; class Actinomycetes; order Streptosporangiales; family Streptosporangiaceae; genus Spirillospora; species Spirillospora montaniterrae. The sequence goes on along the minus strand of NZ_WBMR01000066.1, from coordinate 15,221 downwards.
CGTGCGGTCACCTCGTGCAGGCGGTAGCGGCGGATCACCCACTTGGGCCCGATGCCGACGTACTCCGCGAACAGCCGTTGCAGCCCCCGCACGCTCAGCCCGAGCTCGCCGGCGAGGCGTTCGACCCTGGTCACGGCCTTGTCCTTGGCGATCAGCTCGACCGCGGCCACCGCCTGGCGTACCCGGGGGTCGTCGTCCGGCAGGTGTTCCAGCAGGAACGCCTCCACGGTCGCCACGTCGAGCGTCGCGGGCAGGTCCGGGCCGAACACCTCGGCCGCCGGGACGACGCGGTCGGTGATCGTCGAGACGGAGGCGCCGAGGAACGGGCGGAAGCAGCCCGGCCGGAACGCGACGCCGAAGACGTGGTCACGGCCCTGGAGGACCTTGATCCGGTAGCCGCTGCACACGCCGTTGACGTCCGCGCGGCCGCCGCCGAACGACAGGTGCACGTTCGGGTACGGCACGATCTTCTGCCGGTAGGGCTCGGCGTAGTCCCAGCGAGCCTCCCAGTACCGCTCCACCCACGGCACGAGCGCCAGCGACGGGTCGTGGAACATGTGGCGCTGATACCGGATCCACGCACCGCGCAGCTCACGAACGTCCCGCCCCACACGGCGAAGTGTATGTCGTCTTTGTCCAATACCCCTCCGGCGCGGGTCACCTAGCGTCGCCGCCATGTCACATCTGTCCAACGCCGCCGAGGCCATGGCCGCGGTCGCGCGCGCCATCACCGACGACCAGCTCGCCAACAAGACGCCGTGCACGGAGTACGACGTGCGGGCACTGGTCAACCACCTCCTGTTCTGGGGCCCGTCGCTGGCCGGCGGCGGCCGCAAGGAGTCCGTCCCGCAGCCGGCGGCCGCCGAGTCCGATGTGGACCTGGCGGCCGGCGACTGGCGCGGCCGCCTGCTCGCCCTGCTGGACGACATCACCTCGTCGTGGGCGCCGCCGAGCGCCTGGGAGGGCGAGACGAGCATGGGCACACCGCACACCCTGCCCGCGCCCGTCCTGGGCGACATGATCACCGGCGAGCTGGTCCTGCACGGCTGGGACCTGGCCGTCGCGACCGGGCAGCGCCTGGAACCGCCCGCCGACCTGCTGGCACATCTGCACGACACCGTCCTCGCCGGCGTGGAGCAGGGGCGGCAGATGGGCATGTACGGACCGCAGGTCGCAGTGCCGCCCGACGCCCCCGCCCTGGACCGCATCCTCGGCCTGACCGGCCGTGACCCCGCCTGGACATAGTCCCCGACCGATGATGTCGGTCGCACCCAGTGCGAACCGTCGAAGCATGGTGCGGCGGCACCACGTCCGTGCCGCCGCAGGTGGTGCTCGAAGATCGCCGGCGCGTACATGCGTGCGCCGGTGAGGGTGACGGTCCGCTTGCCCTGCGGGCCACGCCGTCGCAGGCCCGGCAAGATGTACGCCGATGCGGGAGACGACTGCGGCGATGGGGGCGCCAGCGGGGCGTCACCCTGCGCATCGCATCTCCTGGCGTTCCTCGGCATCGCCGCTGCGCTCATTGGCCACGACCGACCAGGTCTCAGAGGTCGCTGGTGAGGGTTCGTGCTACGGATCGGCGGGCCGCGATGCGGGCGGGCACGGCGGTGAGCGCCGCCGTCGCCAGGACCGCGGTGAGCGCGGCGGTGAGCAACGACCACGTGGAGGCATGTTCACTTCCCCGTTGCTGAAGAACGGGTAGACGGACGTTCCCATCGGATGGTGTTCACCAGGGCCAGGACGATCACCGCGGCGGTGACGGCCAGCAGCAGGTGGCGGTCGTGCGCGACGCGGGCGTCGTCCGCCATCGGAGAGCCCGGATCGCCCTTCACCGGCTGGACGTAGCCGATCAGCAGGCCGGTGACGATGGTCAGGCTGGTCATGAGGTTGCAGGCGTGCAGGACGGTGCGGCCGGGCCGGCGGGCGATCAGGCGCAGCCCGAGCAGCAGCGGAGTCGGCAGCAGCGCCGAGATCCGGTTCAGCAGGGCCCGCCGCCTGGGCCGGTGGACGGGGTCGGCGAGGGTGGAGACGGTCCCGGTGCGCAGCGCCCGCAGCGCCGGGCCGAAGGTGGTGAGGGCCGCAGCCGCGAGGGCGGCGACGGTCGTGACGGCGATGGTGTCGCCGGACGGGCCGGCGGCGCTGGTGAGAAGGCTCGCGGTGGGGTTGACTATGACGGGTGCGAGCAGCTGGGACAGGGTGAGGCCCAGTGCGTCGGCGAGCAGCTCGAGGGTGGCGTATTCGGCGAGCAGCACGGCGGTGATGAGACCGGGTGAGGCGCCGACGGCCTTGAGCAGCCCGACCCGCCGGGTCTGCTTGGTGGCGCGTCCGGCCGCCAGGGTCGCCATGCCGCCGACGGCCAGGAAGCCGAGCAGCCGGCTGCCGACGGCCAGGATCGGCTGGCCGACCCGCAGGATGACGAAGTCCTGCTGGGCGATGTGCTGCCAGGGTTTGGTGTGCACCCAGGTGTTCGCGAACGCCGCGGCGATGGCGGGGTCATGCCTGTTCAGGGTGAGGGCGGCGGCGGGATCACGCAGTTTCAGGGCGATGAAAGAGGTCACCGGGACGTCGGCGGACTTCAGTTCGAGTACGGCGCCTCCGGGGCGGACCCACGTACCCGAGGTCACCAGCGGACGATCGACCGGACGCGGCGCCGGATCGGTGACCTGCACCACCGCGGCGCCCGAGGAGCCGTGCACCGCGAGCTTCGTGTAGTACTGGCGGTCCGGCCCGCTGTAGGCGACGACCCCGGGCGCGTGCTCCAGCGACTCCAGGGCGGTGATGGTGGTGCGGTCTGTGCCGGGTGAGTACATCACCACGTCCGGCCCGGCCGTGGCCTGCCGGGTCTGCCAGTACAGCTTCTCGGTGGCCCCGTGCATGGACAGGCCGAGGGCGAGCGTGGCGGTGGCGGCGGTCATCGCGACGAGGAGGATGACGGCCTAGGCGGGCCGGCGGCGCAGGTCGGCCAGGACCAGGCGGAGGACGAGCAGGACGCGTCCCATCGGCGTCAGTCCTCCAGCCTGATCGGCGCGTCCGGCCGTCCGGTGCGGGCCAGGCGCATCCGACGGGGAATGGACGGCGCGTGCCGGGCTTTTTCCTGGCGCGCCGTTGCGGTTGGTCATGCGGGGTCGGGGGGCGTCCAGTGGCGGCGGATGTGGGGGGCGAGTTCGGCTGCGCGTTCGTGCGGGAAGAAGAGCTTTCCGCCGGTGATCTCGACGACGTCGCGGGCGCCGGGGATGGCGTCGTGCAGCCAGCGCGCCCACTTCATGTCGAAGAACTCGTCGTCGGTCGCCCAGGCGATCAGGGTGGGGACGTGCAGTGCCCGCAGGGCCGGTTCGGCGGCGAGCAGGTCGTCCGGTCCGAGCCGGGCGATCAGTTCCTCGAAACGCGCGGCGGCCGCCGGGGTTCCCATGACCGGCTGGACGAAGGCGTCGACCAGCTCCGGGGTCAGGTACCGCTGGTCCTGGTAACCGGTGCTGAAGATCGCGCGGGCGGCGGCGGGGTCGGCGACGAGGTCGGGGGCCGCGGCGGCGAGTTGGCCGGCGCGGGCCGCCTCGACAGTGGCCGCCATGGCGGCCGGCGGGATGTTGTCCTGCGTCTCGCAGTTGGTCAGCGTCAGCGTGCGGATCAGTTCCGGGCGGCGGGCGGCGAACACCTGGGCGATCGCGCCCCCGGTGTCGTGGCCGACGAGGTCCACTTGGTCGAGGGACAGGTGTGCGCAGACGTCCGCGAGGGTGTCGGCGAACGCGCCGACGGTGAGCGGATGTTCGGGTGCCGCCGGGCTCTGGCCGTGCAGCGGAAGGTCGATGGCGATGCAGCGCCGCGTGTCGGCGAGCAGCGGGATCAGGTCGTGCCAGATGTAGGCGTTGGTGGCCACTCCGTGGACGAAGAGCGCCGCCGGCCCGGTGCCGATCTCCACATAGCTCAGCGTCCCGGACGGGGTTGGCACGGTGTGCCGGTGGTCGTCGTATCCGGCCAGGTACATGCTGCCTCCGTGATCGTAGGGTGAACAGCGACAACGCAGGAAACCGACTGTCGGTCTAGAAGTTATAAACCGACTGTCGGTTTGTCAACGGAGGTAACGCATGGACCGACGCCTTGACCGCGGGCAGGCGACCCGGCAGCGCCTGATCGAGGTGGCCACCGAGTTGTTCGCCGACCGCGGCTACGAGGGCACGTCGATCGAGGCCGTCCTCGAGCGCGCCGGGGTGAGCCGCGGATCGCTGTACCACCACTTCCGGGGCAAGGACCGCCTGTTCGAGGCGGTGGTGGAGGCGGTCCACGCGAAGGTGGGGGAAGCCACCCTCGCCGCCGCCACGGCGAGCGGGGCGACCGAGGCGCACGGCCTGCTCAAGGCGGCCGAGCTGGCCTGGATCCGGCTCGCGGGCGACGCGGTGGTGCGCCGGATCCTGCTGATCGACGCGCCCACCGTGCTGGGCTGGCGTCGCTGGCGCGCCATCGAGGAGCAGTACGGGCTGGGGATGCTCAAGGCCGTCCTGCAGGAGGCCGCCGACGCCGGACGCGTCCCGGCGCAGCTCGTCGAACCGTTCGCGCACATCCTGCTGGCCGCCGGGAACGAGATGGCGCTGGTCATCGCCTTGGCCGACGACATAGCGGCCGCTCAGAACACCGCGGAGATCGCCGTCGAGGAGTTTCTCAACCGCCTCTTGCAACCGACCGAACCGCGTGAGGCCCGATCATCTCCACCCGCGCCGGCGTGACCGTCGAGGGCATGCCATCACCCCCAACGAGCGCCGCCGGTTCCGAGCCGTTCGAAAATCCTCCGCTTTATCCTGCGAATTGGGGGGTCACTAAAAGGGGAATGAAAAGGAGAAAGGGCCGGCGCGTGAGCGCCGGCCCTTCCTGGGCGGGCCTGGGCCCGCATAGCACGTCGGTTCGGATCAGCGACCCGAGATGACCGAGCTGCCCGCGCAGGTGAAGGACTGGTTGGGGTTCTCGGAGCTGAGCCCCAGCGCGCCCACGAGGCCGCCCTGCGAGTGGTTGATGTTGCTCTGGCAGTTCGGGACGACCGCGGTGGTGCCGCCGTCGTGGCCGCCGCCGTTGCCGAGGTTGAAGTTCTGGTTGTCGTTGTCGCTGTCGCCGCCGACGAGAAGGGTGGACAGCACGGCGCGCTCCGGCAGAACCTCGCCGGCCAGCTTGTCCAGCTCGGTGTAGCTGAAGGACTTCATGTGGTTCCTTTTCTTCCTTTTCACGCCCGGATCCCCATTGTGGACACCGGATGCCCCCTCCCCACCCCGAACAAGGTGGAGTGACTCTACGTATAGCAGAGGTGACTAACGGCCGCCAGCCACGCTCGTGACGGCGATTCCAACGGAATTGTCCGGCGGCCTGGCGCATTATCGATCGCATAGGGGATTCACCGTGAAGGGTGCGGTTTTGTCCCGCGCGGTCATCGCGAACCGGACGGCCGGCGGCCACTATCCTCGGTCTGGCGGTGGTAATCCGATCCACTTGTCCGTCCCTTGTGGGTGCCCGGCGGCGTGCCGGGCACCCACGGACCGGCGTGTCAGCCGTTTCGCCGTGCTTATGGGAGGGGATGGCCGACGAGTCTCCCGAGGTGTTCCCGTCCCCTCGACGACCTTCTCGCCGCCCTTGACGGGTGATCGGCGCGGGGCCGGTCAGGGTGCGTCGCGGTAGTCGCCGCACCGGACGCGGCCCCATCCGTCCTCGTCCGCGTCCGGGGCGCTCCACAGCCGGACGCTGCTGATGCCCGGGACGGCCTCCGCGGTACACGCGATCTGGGCCAGGGCCGTCGACGACCAGTGGACCGGCCGGCGCGGGACCGTGTCCGGCAGGTCGACGACCAGCACCGCGTCGTCCTTCGGCCGCGAGGCGACGCGCACCAGCCGGGCCACGAGCGGCCGGCGGACCTCCGTGTGCAGCCCCTGGAGCTTCTCGGCGGCGGTGACCGGGACGCTGAGCTGGCTCAAGGCCAGGTAGGGGTGTCCCGGAAGCTCGGGGCGCACCACCGGCTCGAGGTGCTTGCCCCGCGCCAGGTACACCGTGATGGTGCCGCTGTTGCCGGCGGCCTCCACCGGGCCGCCCGCGCTGACGACCCCGGTGGGGCGCACGCCGCAGCCCGCCGTCGCGACGACGGCCAGTGCGGCCGCCGCGGCCAGAACCGCCGCGGCCGGCCGGACGAGCCCGACAAGCCGCCCGAGCCGGTCCCCCATCGCGTTCCTCCTCGTCGTCGCGCCGGAGCGCCTAGCGGACATCCTTCCTGATGACCGGAGGAGGTCTCAGGGCGGCGGGGGTCCGCAATCCTTACGAAGATCGAACGTGTGGGTCCGCGATCTGGTGCGGGCCGCGTCGAAGATCATTGACTGGGCCCATGAACGCATCCGTTTCCGCCTCCTCCGTCCGCCGGGCCGCCGGCGCCGTGCTGCCCCTCGCGCTGGCCGCCGTGGTGTTCGCGCCGCTGCGGGCGTCGGCGGCCGAGGTCACGGTCGAGTCCACGAGCGTGTCGCCGTCCAGGATCTCCTCCGGGGAGGAGGCCGTCCAGACGGTCACCCTGGCCGAGCCGGCCCCCGCCGGCGGTGTCACCGTCGACCTTCTGGACGGCAACGAGTACGAGGACCTCACCTACTGGCAGTCGACCAAGCACCGGGTCACGGTGCCCGCCGGGCAGCGCCGCGTCAGCTTCCCGATCCGGGTGCAGTCCGCGACCGGTTCCGGGACGGTGACCCGGCTGAAGGCCGGCGTCGGCGCCTCCGTCGCGGAGACGTCCGTCACCGTCGACCCGATCGACGCGCGCGTGCAGGACGTCACCGACTTCACCGTGGACAAGCGCATCGCGCCGGAGGGCGGCAAGATCACCGGCACGGTGCGGATCAAGTCCCCGGCGCCGGTCGGCGGGCTGGCCGTCGACCTGCGCAAGACCCCCTACGAGAGCGCGGCCGTCTCGTTCCCCTACTACGTGGTCGTGCCCGCCGGGTCGACCAGCGCGACCTTCGCCATCGAGTCGACGGCCTACGACCGGCCGCGTTTCGCGACCGTCATGGCCGCGCTGAGCACCGCCACGCAGTTCAACGGCGTCATCGGCGTGCCGAAGAAGTTCTCCATCGGCGTCCTCGGGCCGGTGCGGCACTACCCCGGGAACGTGGAGAACTTCGGGGTGGTCGGCCTCGGCGACATCTGGCACCCGTTCGGCGCGAGGATCAACCTGACCAGTGACACGCCCGGCGTGATCGCGCAGCTCAACGTGCCGGCCGACGGCAGCATCCCGGCGAGCCAGGCGGGCGCCCAGTTCCAGATCCACGTCGCCGACTCGGTCCCGGCCGGCACCAGGGTGAAGCTCACCGCGTCGTGGGTGCTCGGCCCCGCGCCGGTCACCACGGAGTTCACCGTCCAGGAGTAGCACCGCAGGACCCGGAGGGCGGTCAGCGGACGAGGCGGAAGAACGAGCGGAGCTCGTCGACGAACAGGTCGGGCTGCTCGAACGCCGCGAAATGGCCGCCCTTGCCGGGCTCGTTCCAGTGGCGGATGTCGGTGAAGCGCTTCTCGGCCCATCGCCGGGACGGGCGGGGGTTCTCCTTGGGGAACACCGAGCATCCGGCCGGGACGGTCACCACGTCGGTCGTCCCGGCGGTGAAGAGCCGCTGGACCTGCTTGAAGCTCTCCCAGTAGAGCCGGGCGGCGGACGCGCCGGTCCCGGGCAGCCAGTAGAGCATGAGGTTGTCGAGGAGCTCGTCGCGGGTGAGCGCGTTCTCGGGGTGGCCGTCGCAGTCGGTCCAGGCGCGGAACTTCTCGATGATCCAGGCGCACAGCAGCGACGGGGAGTCGACGAGCCCATACCCGATGGTCTGCGGCCGGGTGGACTGTTCCAGCGAGTACCCGTCCTCCTGCTCCTGCGCGCTTTCGAGTGCGGACAGCGCGGCGCGTTCGGCGGCGGTGAGGTCGCCGAACGTCGCCGGGTCCGGCGCCGCGAGGGGCGGGACGAGGTGGATGCCGGCCACGTGCTCCGGATCGTTCTTGCCGATCAGCGCGGTGATGGTGGTGCCCCAGTCGGAGCCCTGCGCCCCGTACCGCTCGTAGCCGAGGCGCGCCATCAGCCGGATCCATGCGCCGGCGATCCGCTCGACGCCCCAGCCGCTGCGGGCGGGCTTGTCGCTGAATCCGTAGCCGGGCAGCGACGGGCACACGACGTGGAACGCGTCGCGGGCGTCGCCGCCGTACGCCTCGGGGTCGGTGAGGGGCCCGATCACCTTGAGGAACTCGACGATCGAGCCGGGCCAGCCGTGCGTGAGGACGATCGGCAGCGCGCCGTCGTGCGGCGACCGGACGTGGAGGAAGTGGATCCCGAGCCCGTCGATCGACGTGCGGAACTGCGGCAGCGCGTTCAGGCGCCGCTCGGTGGCCCGCCAGTCGTACTCCTCGGCCCAGTACCGGCACAGCTCGCGCAGGTAGCCGAGCGGGACGCCCTGCGACCAGTCGCCGGCCGTCGCCTCCTCCGGCCAGCGGGTGCGCCTCAGGCGTTCGCGCAGGTCGGTCAGCGCGGACTCCGGGATGTCGAGCCGGAACGGGGTCACTTCGCCGGTCATGCCGCCCTCCTCGGTGGAGTGCCGCGGGGACGCGGCCGCCGGAGGGCGCGCGCCGCGCGGCGTTCCCGTCGAATAAACTCGCCCAACGAGCATAATCGAGGGGAGGGACGGCATGGCAGGCGCCCGGAACCGGCCGAAGCCCGCCCGCGACGGCGGTGCGCGCCGGCGCGGCGCGCTCGCCGTGCTCGACGAGATGCGCCGCGAGCCGGGCGTGACCCGGGCGGCCGTCGCCCGCCGCCTCGGTCTCGGCACCGGCTCGGCCACCGAGATCACCGCCCGGCTGCGCGGCCTCGCCCTCCTCGCCGAGGAGCCCGCCGCCACGGCGGGCCGGGGCCGTCCGACGACCGTGCTCGCCCCGCACCCGGACGGGCCCGTCGTGATCGCGGTGGACCTCCGGCAGGAAGACTGGCGGTGCGCGGTCGCCGCGCTCGACGGGAAGCCCGAGATCGTCGCGACCGGCGTCCATCGAAGCCGCGATCCCGAGCACGTGGTCGGCGCGGTCGCCGGCGCGGTGCGGCGCGTCCATCGGCGCCTTGGAGAACGCGTCCGCGCGGTGTCCGTCGCGGTCGCGGCGACCGTCCAGCGCGGCCGGGTCGTCCAGTCGTCCGTGCTCGGCTGGGACGCGGTGGACCTGGCGGCGCTGGCCGTGGATCCGGACGTGCCGCTGCTGCTCGGGAACGACGCGACGTTCTCCGGGCTCGCCGAGGCCCGGCAGGGCGTCGCCGCCGAGGCCGGGACGGTCCTGCACGTCACCGTGGAGGTGGGCGTCGGCGGCACCCTGGTCGCCGGCGGGCGGCCGGTGGACGGTGCGACGGGCGCCGGCGGGGAGTTCGGCCACCTTCCGTTCGGCGACCCCGGCCTCCTCTGCCCGTGCGGTGCCCGGGGCTGCTGGGACCTGATGGTCGACGGCCGCGCCATCGCCCGCCACCTCGGCGACCCGCCGCCCCGCGACCCCCGCACGTACGCGGAGCAGGCCCTCGCCCGCGCCGCGTCGGACCCGGCCGTCCGGGCGGCGGTCGGACGTGCGGCGACCGGGCTGGCCCGCGGCCTCGCCGGGCTGATCAACGCCCTGGACCCCGCCGTCGTCACGCTGGGCGGCCTCGCGGAACCGCTCCGGGCCGCCGCCGAGCCGGAGTTCGACGCCGCCCTCGCCGATGGGCTCATGCGCTTCCGCCGCGCGGATCCGCCGCCCGTCGTCGCCGCCGCACTCGGCCGCGACGGGGCGCTCCACGGGGCCGTGGTGACCGCGCTCGACCGCTTCCTCACCGAAGAGGGCCTCGCCGCCTGGGCGGCCCTCCGCTCCCCCGCGCGCTAACGGGGCCGGGACGCTCCCCGCGACTGGCCTGCGCGACGAGGCGGACCTACATTGGGTGCCCGTGCGGATCATCTCCCTCAACGCTTGGGGCGGGGCGATGTTCGACGACCTCGCCCCCTGGCTCGACGCGTGCGGCGCCAACGTCCTATGCCTGCAGGAGGTCACCCACACCCCGGCCCTCGGCGGCTGGACGCGCTTCGACGACGCCGACCGGTCGCTGCCCCAGCGGGCGAACCTCCTCTCCGACGTCCGCGGCCTGCTCCCGCGCCACCACGCGCTCTTCACCGCGAGCGACACCGGGCCGGTCCACGACGGCCGGCGGGACCACCGGCAGGACTTCGGCGTCGCCACCTTCGTCGCCGAATCCCTTCCCGTGGTCGGGATCCGGTCGGCGTTCGTACACGGCGACTACACCGAGCACCGCGATCAATGGCCGACCGACGGCCGGCCTCGCGCCGCGTTGAGCGTGCGCGTACACGACCGCCGGGCGCGCCGGTTCGTCACCGTCGTCAACCTGCACGGTCTGCGCGACCCGCGCGGCAAGGCCGACACCCCGGCGCGCCTCGCGCAGGCCGAGCGGCTCGCGGCCCTCGTCGAGGACGCGCGCCGGGACGACGACATGACCGTGGTGTGCGGCGACTTCAACCTGCTCCCGGACAGCAAGACGTTCCAGATCCTCGGCGACCTCGGGCTGACCGACCTGGTCGGCGACGCCGACACGAGGACGTCCCGCTACCCCAAGCCGCTCCGGCACGCCGGCTACCTGCTGGTCTCGGACCCCTCCGGGGTGGAGCGGTTCGAGGTCGTGGCCGCACCCGAAGTCTCCGACCACCGCGCTCTGCTGCTCGACCTCTGACGCACTCCTCGGGACGCGCGCACCTCGCGCCATCGGCTCGCGGACGAGGCGGGCGGCGGGGTCAGGAGCCGGCTTCGTCGGTGCGGGCGCCGGCGAGGACGGCGTCCAGGAGGCCGGGGTAGCGGGCGTCCAGGTCGTCGCGGCGCAGGGTCAGCAGGTTCTCCCGGCCGGACGGCTCCTGGAAGATGACGCCGCTCTCGCGGAGGACGCGCCAGTGGTGGGTCATCGTCGACTTGGCGGCGATGCCCAGCTCGACCAGCACGCTGCTGCAGTTGTGCTCCCCGCCGGCGTCCAGGACGCGGACGGCGGCCAGCCGCACCGGGTGGCCGAGCGCCGACAGCACCCCGTCGACGCGGATCTGGTCGCGGTCCGGGTGACGGTACCTCATGGTCCGACTGTACCGCGATAGTCGAACAATCGTCGCGCATCCCCTTGCCGGATCGTTCGATCGTACGTAAGTATTCGTACAGTCGTATCCCGGGCGGCCCAGCGGGCCTGCCCGTACCCGTCCGCAACCCCGAAGGGTGTCCTCTGGTATGTCCGCTCTCGCACCAAGGCCCGCCGGACGGCGGCTGGGCTGGACCCTCGCCCTGCTGGCGCTCGCGCAGCTGATCTACGCGCTGGACCTCAACATCGTGTTCGTCGCGCTCCCCGAGATCGGCGCGGACCTCGGCTTCCCCGGCCAGACCCAGCAGCTCGTGGTGAGCGCCTACGTCGTGTTCGCCGGCGGTTTCCTGCTGTTCGGCGGGCGCGCCGCCGACCTGCTGGGCCGCCGCCGCGTCTTCGTGTTCGCGCTGGCCCTGTACGCGGTGTCGTCGCTGGCCGGCGGCCTCGCGCCGGCACCTGCCGCGATCATCGTGGCCCGGGCGGTGCAGGGGATCGGCGGCGCGCTGCTGCTGCCGTCCACGCTGTCGCTGATCAACACGCTGTTCACCGAGGGGCCGCAGCGCAACCGGGCCCTCGCGGTCTGGGGCGGCGCGGGCGCCAGCGGCCTGACGATCGGGGCGCTGCTCGGCGGCGTGCTCACGGAGAACTTCGGCTGGCCGGCCGTCTTCTACGTCAACGTCCCGCTGGCCGCCCTCGTGGCCGTGGCCGCGCTCGCGGTGATCCCGCCCGACCCGTCCCGCGGGCCGCGGCGGCGCTTCGACCTGCCGGGCTCCCTGACCGTCACCGCGGGCGCGACGCTGCTGGTGTTCGCCCTGGTGGAGGGACCGGAGGAGGGCTGGGGCAGCCCGCTGGTGATCGGCGCGTTCGTGCTAGCCGCGGTCCTGCTGGCGGCGTTCACGGCCATCGAGCGGCGCAGCGCCGACCCGCTCATGCCGTTCCGGCTGTTCCGCAACCGCAGCCTGACCATCGGCATGAGCGTCACGTTCATCTACATGGCGACCTTCGGCGTGCTGCCCTACTTCCTGACCGTGCTCATGCAGAGCGTGCACGGCTACAGCGCCCTGCAGACGGGGATGGCGTTCCTCGTCCCGTCACTGGCGATCGCCACCGGCACGCAGCTCGGCGAACGGCTGACGACCCGGATCGGCCTGCGCACGACCCTGCTGATCGGGTTCGCGGTCGGCGCCGCCGGCACGGCGGTCATGGTGCTCGGCTTCGACGCCGACGCCGGTTACGGCCTGCTGGTGCCCGGCCTGGTCGTCTCCGGCGTCGGCCAGGGCATCGTCTGGACGGCGATGTGGATCGCCGCCGCCACCGGCACCGCCGCCCACGAGCAGGGCGTCGCGAACGGCATCGCGTCCACGGCCCTCAACATCGGCAACGCCATCGGCCTCGCGGTGTTCACCGCGCTCGCCGACATCGGCACCGAGGGCAGGACCGGCGAGGCCCTGCGCTCCGCCACCGCGCACGGCGAACTCGTCGTGGTGCTGCTGACCGCGGCCGGGATGGTCGTCGGGCTGCTGGTCAGCCTCGTCCTGCCGCGCGCCGCGACACCGCCGCAGGCCGCCGCGGAAACCCCGGACACCCCCGACCCCGCCCACGCCACCGCACGCTGACCGCGCCCGGCCCCCGTCCGGCGAACCGGACGGGGGCGCGGCTCGTTCAGGTGACGGGGTTCCCGCCGTGGCGCGCGGTGAAGGCGAGGATGCGATGCCATGCGTCGGTGCACGCGTCCTGCCACTGGTCGTAGGAGTCGTCGAAGAACGAGTGCGGGGCGCCCTCGTAGGTGTGGGCCTCGTACTGCTTGCCCGCGCGGTCGAACGTGGCGGTCAGCTCGGCGAACTCCTGCGGCGCCGTGGCCACGTCGTCGCCGGCCAGGAGCATGAGCAGCGGCGCGGACGGCTGGTCCGCGCGGTCGCCGACGAAGCGCGGCGGCCCGTAGAACCCGGCGGCGCCGGACAGGCCGAGCCCGGCGGCGCCCAGCCGCCAGGAGTAGCCGCCGCCCAGGCAGAAGCCGACGCTGAATAGCGGTCCGGGATGCCAGGCGCGGAGCGCGTCGGCGGCAGCGGCGGCGTCGGTCTCGACATGGTGCGGTTCCAGCAGGCCCAAGTGGGCGTAGCCGTCGAACGAGTCGTCCCGGGGCGCGGTGCCGGCGCTGCGCCCGTAGTAGTCCATGACCAGGGTGTGGAAACCGGCCTCGGCGAACCGCTCCGCCAAGCTGGCATAGAACGGATGGGCCCCGCGCACGTCCGGCAGCAACAGCACGTTGAGGCCGTTGGGCACGTCCGGGGCCGCCCGGTAGGCGCGGAAGCGGTTGCCGTCGGCGGCGCCGATCTCCAGCGGCCCGTGCTCGGCCACCCGTCCGGTGACGACGGGCGCCGCGGGAGGCCGGCTGTCGACGTCGTGGCACATGCTGATCGTCTCCTTGAACTCGGCGAGAGATGCGGTGAGAGGTCCGGTGAGAGATCCGGTATGCCGCGAGCCTGCCGAGCGCGGAGCCGGGGTCCCAGCCCCGGCCGTTACCGGTACCGGGAGGGCCACCCTCCGCCGTCGACCGTCCCGGACGAGGCCGACATACTGGGAACCGTGCAAGATCGGAGCGAGCTCGCCGGGTTCCTGCGGTCCCGCCGGGCCCGGATCAGCCCGGAGAGCGCGGGGATCCCCGGCGGGACGCGGCGCCGGGTGGCGGGGCTCCGCCGGGACGAGGTCGCCCGGCTGGCCGGGATCAGCGTCGAGTACTACCAGCGGCTGGAGCAGGGACGCGCCGGGCGTCCCTCCCCCGAGGTGCTCGACGCCCTCGCCGGCGCGCTCCGCCTCGACGAGGTGGAACGCGACCACCTGCGCACCCTCGGCCGGCCGGGGCGGGAACGCTCCCGCACCCCGGCCCCGCGCACCGAGACCGTACGGCCGGAACTGGTGGCGATGCTGAACCTCGTCACCACACCGGCGATGGTGCTGAACGACCGGTTCGACGTCCTGGTGGCCAACGCGGTGGCCGTCCGCCTGTTCACGCTGGACATCACGCCCGGCGCCGTCGCGTCGCCCGCGCGGGCGAACCTCGCCAGGCACCTGTTCCTGAACCCGGGCAGCCGTGACTTCTACGTCGACTACGACGAGGCCGCCGCCGTGACCGCCGGGCAGTTGCGGGTGACGCGCGCGCGGTACCCCACCGACGCCGCCCTGACCGAACTGATCCGCGAACTCGGCGACGGCAGCGAGACGTTCCGCGCGCTGTGGAGCGCCGGGGACGTCGACGTCCGCGCCCACGGGGCGAAGAACCTGCGGCACCCGGCCCTCGGCACCGTCACGTTCGCGTTCGAGCACTTCGTCCCCGTCGACGACGCGCGGCAGCGGCTGGTCGTGCTCGTGCCGGTGGCGGGCAGCGCCACCGAGGCCGCCGTGCAGCTGCTGTCGACCTGGGCGAACGCGCAGCCGGCCGCCCCCGCCCCGCGGGCGCCGCGAGCACCGTCGAGCGTCGGATAGCGTGACGCCTGTGATCTTGATGCCGCGCCGGTTCCCGCCGCGCGGGCGGCTCCGGGCGTGGTGCGGATCGCCGTTCCGGGCCGCTCCCTGGCTGGCCACGGCGCAGCTCGCGGCGGGCGGCGCGGTGGCGCTGGCGGGCCTCGCCGCCGTCGCCTTCCCGATCGCGGTCGGCATCGAGCTCGCGCGGTCGGTCGTCGCCCCAGTGCTGGTGCTCGTCGTCATCCTGGCGGTCGTGCGCGTCTGCACCGTGCTGCAACGCTCCCGCATCACCGTCTTCACCGGCGTCGATCCGGCCGGGGACCGGCCGGGCCCGTCCTGGCGGCGGTGGCCCATCACCGCCGCGGCCTGGCGCCAGGTCGCCTACCACTTCGTGGCCGGGCCGGTCGCGGTCGCCATGGCGGCGCTGGCCGGCGCGGCCTGGAGCGGCGGGCTGCTGCTCGCGACCGCGCCCCTGCACGCCTGGACGCTGCCGACGGACGGCCCGCTCGGCTGGGATCCGGGCGCGCCCCTCGCCGTCGCCGCGATGACCGTCGCCGGGCTGCTGCTCCTCCTGCTCGGCCCCGCGCTGGCCACCGCCCTCGCGCGCGCCGACCTGGCGGTGGCGCGCGCGTTCCTCGGGCCG
>NZ_WBMR01000065.1 GCF_008923365.1 Actinomadura montaniterrae | reverse complement strand
ACCTGCCCAGGGGCCGCAGAGGCTCCAAAGTCAAGGGTGGACGAAGTCCATCGCGAAGCGACGCCGAAGGCGCCCTTGACTTTGGAGGGGCGGCCCCGTACGCAAGCGCCACCCCACCACCCGAACACCCTTTTCTGCGGTCTCTCGAACACCCATTTAGATGCTCGACACGGGAGCTGGCTACAAAGACTTTGGCGCGCAAGACGAAATGGCCGCCAGACCGTGCCGATTGCCCGCGCCCTCCGCCCTCCCGCGCCCGCCGCCCTCCCGCACCCTCCGCGTCCCTCCGCACTCCCGCACCCTCCCCACCCATCGAGGGCATGGGCATCAGCATGCGCCCCAGGGAAGGTGGTCGTGCTATAGGTCCATGGCGGATACCACGACTCGGGGCTGGGCGGCGTCGCTGCGGTCCACTGCGGCCTGGCGCTGGGTCGGGCCGCCTTCGGCTGGGCGCTCTCCGGCGTAGTAGCGGGGGTCGTGGAAGGACGCCGACCCGAAGCCGCAGCTCGGCCCGTCCAGCGGTGCCGGGTCCGTGTCCGCGTCGTCTTCCGTGCTGGACGTCGACAGGCCGGAGCGGTCGAGGAACAGGCGGAGGCCAGACGCGGTGGTCCGGAAGGACAGCCGGAGGCTGTACTCGCCGAAGAAGGGATGCAGGTCCGAGGAGAAACGGACGTCGGTCGCGTCCGGGGGGATGACGAGCCCGAAGTGCCCGGTCACCTCGGAGAGGGAGACATTGCTGCCGGGGCAGGCGCGCGGGTCCTTCACGTCTGGTCCCCTCGGGTCCCATGTGAGGACGAGCCGGACGGTGATCGCGCTCGCGATCAGGAGGACGGCGCCTGCCGCCCCGAGAGCGAGGCGTCCGCGGCGACGCAGGGCCATGGGCTCTCCTCGCTACTCGCCCCGGGAAGCCTACAAGCGGGGCGGCGGGGTGCGTTAGCTGTCGAAGCCCAGGCCGAGGGTGTCCATGGTGCGGAGCCACAGGTTGCGGCGGCCGCCGTTGCGGTCGGCGGCGGCCATGGAACGGCGGGTCAGTTCGATGCCGAGCCAGCGCAGCGGTTCGGGCGGGAACGGGACGGGCTTGGTGCGGACCATGGCGAGGCGGGTGCGCGGGGTGTCGAGGCCGTCGAGGCGGTCGAGGATGACCTGGGCGGCGAAGCGGGTGGCGCCGACGCCGAGGCCGGTGAAGCCGAGCGCGTAGGCGGCGCGGCCCTGCGCGGCGGTGCCGAAGAACGCGGAGAACCGGGTGCAGGTGTCGATGACGCCGCCCCAGGTGTGCGTGAACCGGACGCCTTCGAGCTGCGGGAACGTGCGGAAGAAGTTGCCGGCGAGGACGCGGAAGGTGTCGGGGCGCTGGTCGAGGTCCGCCGAGACGCGGGACCCGTAGTGGTAGACGGCGTCGTAGCCGCCCCAGAGGATCCGGTTGTCGGCGGTGAGCCGGTAGTAGTGGAACTGGCTGCCCGAGTCGGCCATGCCGTGCCGGTTGCGCCAGCCGACGGTGGCGAGCTGCGCGTCCGTCAGCGGTTCGGTGACCATCGCGTAGTCGTAGACGGGGACGACGTACGGGCGGACCCGGTGGACGAGGGAGGGGAACGCGTTGGTGGCGAGGGCGACGCGGCGGGCGACGACGCGGCCGTAGGCGGTGGTGACGACCATGCCCGCGCCGTGCGGGGCGAGGGACGTGGCGGGGGTGCGTTCGTAGATGCGGACGCCGAGCCGGACGCAGGCGTCGCGCAGTCCCCAGGCGAGCCGGGCCGGGTTGACGAGGGCGGTGCGGTCGCGGTCGAGGAGTCCGGCGAGGTAGGTGGGGGAGTCGACCTCGGCCCTGACCTGGGCGGTGTCGAGGAACTCGGGGGACAGGCCGTGGCGGCGCATGGCCTCGGCCTCCTCGCGCAGTTCGCGGACCTGGTGGGGGCGGGTGGCGACGTTGAGCTCGCCGGTGCGCTCCCAGTCGCAGTCGATGCCGTGCCGGCGGAGGGTGTCCTCGATCTCGTCGAGGTTGCGCAGGCCAAGCCGTTCGAGTTCGGCGAGCTCGGCGGGCCAGCGGGCGAGGCCGTTGCCGAAGCCGTGGGTGAGGCTGGACGAGCAGAACCCGCCGTTGCGTCCGGACGCGGCCCAGCCGGCCTCGCGGGCCTCGACGAGGACGACGTCGCGGCCGGGGTCGCGTTCCTTGGCGAGCAGGGCGGTCCAGAGGCCGCAGTAGCCGCCGCCGACGACGGCGAGATCGGCGTGCTCGTCGCCGGCGAGGGCGGGGAAGGCCGCGGGGCGCGCGGGGTCGTCGAGCCAGAAGGGGACGGGTTCGGCGTGGACGAGCGCGCGTGCGGGATCAGCGGCGGTGGCCTGCGACATGCCACTAATTTAGCGGCTTGCGGCGCAGATTTCACTAATCGAGTTGCGGCAACCTGGAGCGGCTACTGATTTAGTGGTCAGTGCGTGCCCCAGCGGTAGCTCTCCTTGCGGAGCTGGAGGTAGACGAACGTCTCGGTGCCCGCGACGCCGGGGATGGAGCGGATGCGGGACGCCAGCACCTCGGCGAGGTGCGCGTCGTCGTCGCAGACGATCTCGCAGAGGATGTCGAAGCCGCCCGCGCAGAGCACCACGTAGATCGTCTCCGGCATGTCCGACAGCGCGGACGCGACCGGTTCGAGGGGTCCGGAGACCCGCACCCCGACCATGGCCTGCCGGTGCCCGCCGACCAGCAGCGGGTCGGTGACCGCGACGATCTGGACGACGCCGGCCTCGGTCAGCCGCTGCACCCGCTGCCGGACGGCCGCCTCCGACAGGCCGACCACCTTGGCGATCGCCCCGTAGGAGCGCCGGCCGTCCTCCTGCAGCTGCTCGATGATCTGCCACGAGATGTCGTCGAGGTCCGGCCCGGCGGTGCTCTTCCTGCTCATGGCCCGCATCATCGCAGGCCGCCGCGCGGGCGGCGCACCGATCACCGCAATGCGGGACGTCATCGCCCGGACTGGGACGGATCAGGAGAAGGCGGGCGGGACGATGCGGGGCGCCCGGTCCTCGATCGCCTGCGCCGCGTCGAGGACGAGGTCCTCGGTGAACCGGCCGCCGATGAGCTGGACGCCGATCGGCAGCCCGTCCGCGACCGAAGCGGGCACCGACACGCCGGGGAACCCGAGGACGGGCAGGGCGGTCATCGGCCACTGCGCGTCGACGATGCTCCGGCCTCGCTCCGGGTCGAGGATGTCGGCGTCCTGCTCGAAGGGCGGTTCGGCGGAGACCGGGGTGAGCAGGAGCATGCCGGTGCCGAGCAGCTCCTGGAGCCGGGTGATCAGCGTGGCGCGGCGGGCCCAGCCGGTGACGTAGGCGGTGAGGCCGGGTTCCTCGCCCCACAGCCCGGCGGCGTGCTCGAACGCGTACCGCATGTGGACGCGGAGGGGCTCGTCGGCCATCTCCAGCATGCCGGGCAGCCCGGGGCGCAGGTCCTCGAACAGCAGCAGCGACCAGAGCCGCGCGGCCTCGGCGAGCAGCGGCAGCTCGATCTCCTCGACCTCGTAGCCGGCGTCCGCGAGCCACCGCGCCGCCTCGCTCACCGCCGCGTCGACGGACGGGTGCGGCTTGGCGATGCCGACGTCGCGGACGACCCCGACGCGGATCGGGCCGGCCGGGGGAGCGGCGGCGGGCAGGGCGGGGACGCCGAACGGGTCGCGCAGGTCGGCGCCCGCCATGGCGTGCAGGGCCAGCCGCGCGTCGGCGACGGTGCGGGCCATCGGTCCCTGCACGGCCCACGCCTGGACGGTGAGGGGCGGTTCGGGGCCGGTGTCCTCGGGGGCGATCCAGTTGGAGATCAGCCCGACGGTCGGGCGGACGCCGACGACGCCGCAGCAGCCGGCGGGGAAGCGGATCGAGCCGCCGATGTCGTTGCCCTGCGCGAGCGGCGTCATCCCGGCGGCGAGGGAGCTGGCGGCGCCGCCACTGGAGCCGCCCGGGGTGTGCCCGGCGCTCCACGGGTTGAGGGTGCGGCCGTGCGGCTCGTTCTCGGTGAACCAGCGGACGGAGAACGCGGGCGCGTTGCTGCGGCCGAGGAAGACGGCGCCGGCGGCGCGGAGCGCGGCGACGGACGCGTCGTCGTGCGTCGCCCGCATCCCGGCCATGGCGGCGACGCCGTGGCTCATCAGGGCGCCGCGCTGCGGCGTGTTGATCTTGGTGGAGGCGGGGACGCCGTGCAGCGGGCCGAGCTCCGCGCCGGCGGCGACGGCGGCGTCCGCGCGGCGCGCCTCGGCGAGGGTCTCCTCGGGGCGGACGTCGGCGAGCGCGTTCAGCTCGGGGTTCACCGCCTCGACCCTGGCCAGGCAGGACTCCGCCACCTCGACGGCCGAGACCCGCTGCTCGCGGATCAGCGCGGCGACCTCGGTCACCGGCAACTGCCACAGTTCCATGCCTGCTCCTCGGGCTCGTCGGGAGGTCGTGGGGCCGGAGCGCACCGGCGATGGCGAGGAGCGTACGTCATGCAACGCTGATGTACAACGGTGTTGTACGACGCATCCCGCGGCGTTACCCTGCGGGCATGCCGGTGGAGATCGATATCGACCAGCGCCTCGCGACCATCGCCGACGCCACCCTGGACATCGTGGCGGCGGACGGTCTCGACGGCGTGTCCATCAGGGCCGTCGCCAAGCGGATCGGCGGCTCGACGACCCTCGTCACCAACTACCTGCCCACCCGGGAGGCGCTGCTGCGCAACGCGATAGAGCACGCCATGCGGGACTGGGACGCCGAGCTGGACCAGGCCCTCGAAGGCACCCCCGCACCCGGGCGGCTGGCGGTCCTGGCCCGCTGGGCGTGCTCGACCACCGGCAACGACGAGGTGCTCCGCCGGCTGTTCCTGGAGATCCTCGGCCGCAGCGGCCGCGGGTCGGACGCGCTCCAGCTCATCCGCGACGACGCGCGCCACAACCTGGACGGGCTCGTCGACGCCGCGCGCGACGCGGGCGCGGACGACGCCGCGTTCGCCGCCGACGTCCTGCACCTGGTGTTCCGCGGCTTCTACGTCTCCAGCCTGGAGGCGCCCGAGCGCTGGAACAGCGAGCGGATGACCCCGCTGGTCGACCGGCTCGTCACGCTGCTGACCACCGGGCCCTGACGGGGAGCCGCGCATGGACCTGGAGGTGAACGCGCACGGCGCGGCGGGCCACGGGGGCGCCCGCCCAGCCTCCCGCGAGAACGCCCGCCCAGTCTCCCGCGAGTACGCGCGCCCGGCCTCCCGCTCAGCCGGCCGCCGTCGGCGGTGGCGGGGCGCGGTGCCCGGCCTCCAGGGCGGCGAGGAGCTGCGCGGCCAGGGCCTTCATGCCGGCCTGGCGGGTCGC
Organism: Actinomadura montaniterrae; assembly: GCF_008923365.1. GTDB lineage: Bacteria > Actinomycetota > Actinomycetes > Streptosporangiales > Streptosporangiaceae > Spirillospora > Spirillospora montaniterrae. The sequence goes on along the minus strand of NZ_WBMR01000065.1, from coordinate 41,048 downwards.
GGGAAACGGCAGCGGCGCGAGGGTGGAGTGCCCGAACGCCATGCAGATCAGCGCGTAGGCGAGCTGCAGGCTCTCCGCCTGGCCGCAGCCCGGGACGGCGTCGCGGATCGTCCCGGCGATCTCGCGTTCGAGCCGGGCGTAGCTCTCGTAGATCCGGCCGCGGAGCCGGACGTCGTGCATCGCGCCGCTGATGAGCGCCTCGATGACGAGGTCGTCCTCGTTGCGCGCCATCTGCGGGCCGAACAGGTAGTCCACCAGCGCGGGCAGCCGCGCGGCCGGTTCCCGGTCGTTCAGCGCGTCCCGCATCGAGGCGAAGTACGGGGTGATGACGTGGTCCCACAGGGCGTCGATGAGCTCGTCGCGGTTGCCCACGTAGTGCCGGACGTGCGAGCGGCTCATCCCGGCCGCCGCGGCGATCCGCTCCTGCGTGCTACCCGCCAGGCCGTGCCGGGCGACTGACCGGGCGGCGGCCCGCAGGATCTGCTCGCGCCGCTCGGCGGCGAGGCTCGGCCGTCCCAACGGCCCTCCTTTTCGCCTTCGATAGTTCTGCTGAACGGAAGGATAATGCGCGCTTCAGGATAGCGCCCTGATCCTTCATAACGAGACCACGGGCATCCTCGGCCTGACCTTCCGCCGTTTTGTTTTGCGGTATTGACAATCAACTCCGAACGAACCACGCTGCGATTCCCCTCCCTCCCCGGTCCCGGCCCGTCCACCATCCGAAGGGTCCACCCCATGTCACGTTCACGCCTGGCCGCGATCACCGCGATCCTCGCCGGTTCCTGCACCCTCGCCGCGTGCGCGGACGGCGGCGGGTCCGCGGCGGCGGCCGCCCCGTCCCTCACCACGTCCGTCCCGGCCCCGGTCAAGGACGTCGACACCGTCACCTGGAACCTGCCGCCCGGCGAGCCGCCGACGCTCGACCCGGCGCAGTCCGCGATCGAGTCCGTCAGCACGCCGCTCGCGAACATGTGCGAGGGGCTGTTCAGCTTCGGCCCGAACTACGAGCGGGTGCCGGCCCTCGCCACGTCCGTCGACCATCCCGACGACCTCACCTACGTGATCCACCTGCGCGAGGGCGTGACGTTCTGGGACGGCAAGCCCGTCACGCCCGACGACGTCGTCTACAGCGTCAAGCGGATCCTCGACCCGAAGCTCGGCTCGTCCTGGATCGGCTGGGCGGAGCGGCTGCGGAGCATCGAGCCGACCGGCGCCCACGAGGTCACGATCAAGCTGAAGCAGCCGGACGTCCTCGTCCCGAACTTCTTCGCCACGCCCGCGTTCGACGTCGTGGAGAAGGCGTTCGCGGAGTCCGCCGGCAGGTCGTTCGGGACGGCCGGACACGGCGTGATGTGTACCGGCCCCTACAAGCTCGCGAGCTGGACGCAGGGCCAGAACATCACGCTCACCCGCAACGACGCGTGGTGGAACACGCAGGTGAAGCCGAAGGTGAAGAACCTCAAGTTCACCTTCATCACCGACCCGTCCGCGCAGACGGCCGCGCTCGACAGCGGCGACGTGGACGGCCAGTTCAGCGTCCCGCGCGCCGCGCACGTCCGGCTGAAGGACAAGGGGAACCTGCTGTTCGGGCAGAGCCTGTCGCCGACGTTCCTGTCCGTCCTGAACCAGAAGGGCGCGCTGTCGGACCCGGCGACGCGGCAGGCCGTGCAGGCGCTGATCGACTACAAGGGCATCATCAAGTCGGTCTACCAGGGCGCGGCGCAGCCGCTGCGGGCGCTGGTCCCGCCGGCGGCGTGGGGCTACGGCAAGGACGTCTACCAGCAGGCCTACGACGCGCTGCCGCAGCCCGCGCAGGACCTGGAGAAGGCGAAGAAGCTCGTCGCCGGGTCCGCGAAGGCCAAGCAGAAGATCGTGCTGGCGTACACGACGGCGATCGACGAGGAGTCGCGGACCGCCACGGCGATCGCCGACGCCGCCTCGCAGGCCGGGATGCACGTCCAGCTGAAGCCGCTGACCGCCGAGCAGTACGGCGCGATGTTCGCCTCGCCGCAGGCCCGCGCGGGCGTCGACCTGTTCCTGTCGAGCGGCTACCTCGACTTCCCCGAGCCGCTGACGTACTACCAGTTCTTCACGACCGGCAACTTCTACAACTTCGCCGGATACAGCAACAAGGAGTACGACACCGCGATCCGGACCGCGATCGCGACCGCCGACCCGTCGGCGCGCGCCCGCGAGGTCACGAAGGCGCAGGCGATCATGGCGCACGACCTGGTGAACATCCCGATCGCGACGCAGTACGTCAACGTCTACTACAAGGCGGGCCTGACCGGCCTCGTCCCGCGGCAGAACTACCTGTACGTGCCGTGGGCGACGACGCTCGGCGGCAAGGGATGACCGCCCGCGCGCTCGCGCCCTGGATCGGGAAGCGCGCGCTCGGCGCGGCCCTGACGGTCCTGGTCGCGTCGGTCCTCATCTACGGGGCGCTGCGGCTCGTCCCCGGCGACCCGGTGCTGGCGGTGACGTCCGGGCGCCGCCTCACCCCCGACCAGATCGACGCCCTCCGGCACGCCTACGGGCTCGACAAGGGGTTCGCGCAGGGATACCTCGCGTGGATCGGCGACGCCGTCCACCTGGACCTCGGCCGATCGCTCACCTACCAGACCAGCGTGACGTCGCTGATCGGGAGCCGGCTCGGCGTGTCCGGCCTGCTCATCGCGTACTCGGCGGTGCTCGCGATCGCCGTCGGGACGGGCGTGGCGCTGGTGTCGGCGGTCAAGGGCGGCCTCACCGACCGGATCGCGACCATCGCCGCGTCCCTGACCACGGCGACGCCGCCGTTCGTCGCGGCGATCGTCCTGCTGTCGGTGTTCGCGGTCGGGCTCGGCTGGTTCCCGTCCACCGGCGCGGGCACCGGCCTCACCGACCGGCTCTGGCACCTGACGCTGCCCGCCGTCGCGATGGCGATCGCCGCGTTCGGCGTCCTCGCCCGCGTCGGGAACGCCGCGTTCGCCGACGAGCTCGGCCGCGAGCACGTGGCCGCGGCGCGCAGCCGCGGCGTGGACGGCGCCCCGCTGATCCGCCGGCACGTCGTCCGCAACGCGCTCGGGCCGCTGCTCACCGTCATCGGGGTGCTGGTCGCGAGCCTGTTCGTCGGCACCGCCGTCATCGAGACCGCGTTCGGCCTGGACGGCGTCGGGTCGCTGCTCGTCACGTCGGTGTCGCGGCGGGACTTCCCGGTCGTGCAGGGCGTCTCGCTGCTCGGGGTGCTGCTGTTCGTCGCCGTGAACACGCTGGTCGACCTGGCGCTGCCGTTCATCGACCCGCGCGTCGCCGCGAGGGGGCCGCGCCGATGACCCTGACGATCCCCGCGCTGCGGGCGCGCGCCGCGAGACGGCGGCGCCGCCGCCCGCTCGGCGTCACGCTCGCGGTCGCGTTCCTGCTGGTCGCCGCCGTCACCGGCGCGCTCGCCCCGCTGCTCGCACCGCACTCCCCGAACGCCACGAGCCTGCTGGACTCGCTGGCGCCGCCCGGCACCGCCGGGCACCTGCTCGGCACCGACTCCACCGGACGCGACGTGCTGTCCCGGCTGATGTACGGGGCGCGGCTGTCGCTGCTCGCGCCGCTCGGCGTGGTGCTGCTGTCCGGGATCCTCGGCACCGCGGCCGGGCTGCTCGCCGCCCGCGCCGGCGGCTGGGTGGACGCCGTCCTGTCCCGCGCCATGGACATCGTGTTCTCGTTCCCGAGCCTGCTGCTCGCGATGCTGGTCGTCGCGGTGTTCGGGCCCGGGCTGACCGCCCCGATCTGCGCGCTGGCCGTCAGCTACACGCCGTTCCTCGGACGCGTCGTCCGGAGCGTCGCGCTGCAGGAGGGCGCCCGCCCGTACATGGAGAGCTACCGCGCCATGGGCTTCGGCGAGCTGTGGACGACCGTCCGGCACCTGCTGCCGAACATGACGCCGGTGCTGCTCGCCCAGAGCGCGCTGTCGTTCGGCTACGCGATGGTCGACCTCGCGTCGCTGTCCTACCTCGGGCTCGGCGTCCGCCCGCCCGCCGCCGACTGGGGCTCGATGATCAGCCAGGCGCAGAGCGCGATCCTGCAGGGCTCGCCGTGGAGCGGGCTGATCCCCGGCCTCGCCGTGCTGCTCACCGTCGTCAGCGTGAACGTGCTGGGCGAGCACATCGGCGGGTCCATCGCGAGGAGAGGGGAGGGGACGTGACCGTGCAGGACAAGAAGACGGCGGCGGACACCGCGACTCGCGCGGACGCGCTCGGCATCGCCGGGCTCGGCCTCGCCATCGGCTCGGGGGAGGACGCGGTGCCGCTGCTGGACGGCGTCACCGTCCGGGTCGGGCGCGGCGAGACGGTCGGCCTGGTCGGCGAGTCGGGGTCCGGGAAGTCGCTGACGGCCCGCTCCGCGCTCGGCATGTTCCCGCGCGGCGCGCGCGCCACCGGGTCGGTGACCGTCGGCGGCGTCGACGTGCTCGCCGCCGGCCGCGCCGCGCTGCGCGACCTGCGCCGCACCCGGGCGTCGATGATCTTCCAGGACCCGCGCGCCGCGATCAACCCGGTGCGCCGCGTCGGCGACTACCTCACCGAGGGGCTGCGGGCCCGCGGCGTGCCGTCGCGCGAGGCCGCCGCCACGGCGCTCGACCTGCTGGAACAGGTCGGCATCCGGGACCCGCGCGGCGCGCTGCGGCGCCACCCGCACGAGTTCTCCGGCGGCATGCTGCAGCGCGTCGTCATCGCCGGCGCGCTGTCCACCGGGCCGGAGCTGCTGCTCGCCGACGAGCCCACGACCGCGCTCGACGTCACCACGCAGGCCGAGGTCATCGGGCTGCTCAAGGGGATGCAGCGCACCCGCGGCACCGGGATGCTGTTCGTCACCCACGACCTCGACCTCGCCGCCGCGATCTGCGACCGCGTCTACGTCATGTACGCGGGACGGATCGTCGAGGAGGCCGCCGGCACCGCGCTGTTCTCCGCGCCCGCGCACCCGTACACGAAGGCGCTGCTGGAGGCGAGCCCGTCCGTGCACGGCGACCGGACCGAGATCCGGGCGATCCGGGGGCGGCCCCGCTCGCTCGCCGAGGCGCCGTCCGGGTGCGCGTTCCGCGACCGCTGCCCGCTCGCCGACGACGACTGCGCCGTCGCCGTGCCCGCCGTCCGCGCGCACGGGACGTCCGCCGTCGCGTGCGTCCGCCCCGAGGAGGTGACGCGATGACGTCCGAGCCCGTTCTGGCCGTGTCGTCGCTGGTCAAGAGGTTCGGCGACGTCACCGCCGTGGACGGCGTCGGCTTCGAGCTGATGCCCGGCGCGTCCCTCGGGATCGTCGGCGAGTCCGGCTCCGGCAAGACGACCACCGCGCGGATCCTCGCCGGCCTCGACGCGCCGACGTCCGGGACCGTGCTGCTCGACGGCGAGCCCGTCACCGGGCGGTCCCGGCGCGCCCGGCTCCGCCGCGCCCGCCTCCTCCAGATGATCTTCCAGGATCCGTACGGGTCGTTCGACCCGCGGCAGAGCATCGCCGCGTCCATCGCCGAGCCGATGCGGCTGCACCTGCCCGGCACCGCCGCGGACCGGCGGGCCCGCGTCGCCGAGCTGCTCGACCAGGTCGGGCTCAGCGAGCGCGCCGGCGCGTCGCTGCCCCGCGACCTGTCCGGCGGGCAGCGGCAGCGCGCCGCGATCGCCCGCGCGCTCGGCATCCGGCCGCGCGTCCTCGTCCTGGACGAGGCGGTCGCCGCGCTCGACGTGTCCATCCAGGCGCAGATCCTCACGCTGCTGGACGGGCTGCGCCGCGACACCGGCATCGCCTACGTCTTCGTGTCCCACGACCTCGCCGTCGTCCGGCACATCACCGACACGGCCGTCGTGATGCGGCACGGCCGCATCGTCGAGCGCGGCGACACCGAGCGGATCCTGCGCGAACCGCGGCACCCCTACACCCGCCTCCTGCTCGACTCGATTCCCGTGCCCGGCTGGGACCTCGACCGCGTGGCCCGCGACCGCCGCGCCCTCGACCCGTCCAGCTGAGGCGCCCCCTCACCCCCTTCCGGAGAACACGTGCTGAACATCGAACGGGTCGGCCCCGCCGCCGTGCCCGCCGACGCCGACCAGGCCATGGTCCCGATGCGGGACGGCGTCCGGCTGGCCGCCGACGTCTACCGCGCCGCGTCCCCGTCGCCGGGGCCGGCCGTCCTGATCCGGCTCCCGTACGACAAGGACGGCGCCTACTGCTTCATGCCGCTGATCGGCCGCTACTTCGCGGCGCGCGGCTACACCGCCGTCGTGCAGGACGTCCGGGGCAAGTACCGGTCCGAGGGCGCCACCGAGTTCGCCGTCCACGAGGTCGACGACGGCTACGACACCGTTCAATGGGTCACGGAACAGCCCTGGTGCAATGGCGATGTCGTCATGTGGGGCGATTCCTATTACGGCTTCACCGCGATCGCCGGCGCCATCGGCGGCCATCCCGCCCTCCGGGCGATCGCGCCGCGCGTCACCGGTTCGCAGCTGTCCACCGTCCTGGATTACGGCGACGGCACCCGCGACGTCGAGCAGACCAGCCGGAAAATGTACTTCGCCACCCACTACGTGGACGCCGGCCGCTACGAATGGGAGCCCGACTGGACGCGCCGCCCGCTCCGCGCGCCCTTCGACGACTTCTTCGACCGGATCGGGAAGCGCTCCGCGAACTTCGACGCGGAGTTCTCCGGCGAGTCCCGGTTCGTCCCGCCGCCCGTGAAGGCGCTGGTCGAGAGCCGTCCGGTTCCCGCGCTCTACACGATCGGCTGGTTCGACAACTGCGCCATCTGGTCCTGGCATGACGTCCGGGCGCTGTCGCGCGACCCCGGATGGGCCTCCCACCTGCGGCTGCGGCTGGAGGCCATCGACCACGAGAACTACCGCCTCCGCGACGCGCCCGTCGCCCCGTCCGACGACCACGCCGCCGACGCCGGCGCGCTGCGGCGGATGCTGCCCGGCTACCTCGACCCCGCGATCGAGTTCTTCGACGCCGTCCTCAACGGCTCCGCCGACGAAGTGCCCCGCGTCGCCTACGAGATCTGCCACGGCGAATGGCGGGAAAGCGAGACCTGGCCACCGCGCGAGGCCCCCGAATTCGAGTACTTCCTGGCGCCGGAAGGGCTCGCGGTCGAACCGCCGTCCGAGGCGAGCACCCTCGCATGGACGCACGACCCGTCCGATCCGGTCCCGTCCCAGGGCGCGAACCCTTTCGCCGCCCTTTTCGACCGGTCCGATCTGAGCGCCGTCGGCGACCGCGAAGACGTGCTCCGCTTCACCGGCCCCGCCTGCGCCGAGGACACCGACCTCATGGGCGCCGTGACGGTGACGCTGAACCTCGACGCACCGGCCGGCGCGCACGTCCACGCCCGCCTGCTCGACACCGGGCCCGGCGGCGCCGCGTTCCTCATCGCCAAGGGCCAGCTGCGCCTCGACGCGCCGCGCGCCGCCGCCGTCCTCGACCTCCAGCACATCGCCTACCGGCTCCGCGCCGGCCACCGCCTCGCCCTCGACGTCATGAGCGGCGACTTCCCCGAATACGTCCCGGAGGCCCCCGCCGGCGCCGACCCGTGGACGTCCCCGCCCGGCGGCCCGGTGACCCGCCGCCTCACGCTCGGCGGCCCCGGCCCGTCGCGGCTGCGCGTCGGCCCCGCCCGCGGGTGACCGCGCGTCGGCCCCGCCCGCGGGTGACGGCCGGGCCGGTCAGGCGAACGTGACGGCCGGGCCGGTCAGGCGTACGAGCCCTCGCCGAGGAACACCTCGATGAGGTCCTGGACGTCGTGGCCGGCCTCGGCCGGATGCCGGAACGGCCGGTCGGCGTTGATCGTGTAGGTGTTGCGGCGGCCGACGCGGGTCCGGACGAGGTACCCCGCCTCCTCCAGATCCGTGATGATCAGCTGCGCCGCCCGCTCGGTGATCCCGATCCGGTCCGCGACGTCCCGGACGCGCAGCTCGGGGTCCCGGGCGATGCAGATCAGGACGCGGGCGTGGTTGGTCAGGAACGTCCACGGCTTCCTGCTCCGCCGTGCTTCCGCGGTCTCCATGGTGCCGGCCACTCCGCCATGATACGACGAACCTTTGCCGAATTATTTTTCCGGTAACATCTTTGGCGTAAGCTCTGTCAGCCGTCGAGGTCGTCGTCCCGTGAGGAGGGTGCTCCGCCATGCTCGCGCAGCCCGCCACGTCGCAGGTCACACCGGACACGGGGGCCGGTGAGGCCGGCCGCCCCGCCCTCGCCGTCGAGACCGCCACCCGCGAGGGCACGACGATACTGACAATGCGCGGACGGCTGGTCGCCGACACCGCCGTGACCGCCGAGGCGCGGATCCTGACCACGGCCGTGCTCTCCGCGCGCCCCCTGAAGCTGGTGCTCGACCTCACCGAGGTCGACGCGATCGACCAGCACGGCACCGGCCTGCTCACCAAGACCCGCTTCACGGTCCGCGCCGCCGGCGGCGCCCTGCGGCTCGTCGCCCCGCCGGGCGGCGCCGTCCACCCCGCGCTCAACCGGTACCTGCGCCGGATCACCGTGCCGCGGCTGGACGACGTCCCCGCCGCGTTCGGCGCGCAGGGGCCGAGCGGCACCCGCTGAGCCCGCGCCGGCGACCGCGGGCGGCGTGCGGGCTCCAGAGGGGGGAGCCCGCACGCGGCCTTCAGTTGCTGGTGTGCCTTCAGTTGTTGGTGTGCAGGTCGGTGTTGAGGGCGATCGTCCCGCCCTTCCGGGGCAGCGCCTCCACGGCGCCCGTGCCGGAGTTGCGGCGCAGCAGCAGCCCGGAACGGCCGGACAGCTCCGCCGCCTTCACCGAACTCCCGTCCGGCAGGGCCACCTTGGTGCCCGCCGTCACGTACAGGCCCGCCTCCACGACGCAGTCGTCGCCCAGCGAGATGCCGATGCCGGAGTTCGCGCCCAGCAGGCAGCGCTCCCCGACCGAGATGACCTGCTTGCCGCCGCCCGACAGCGTCCCCATGATCGACGCGCCGCCGCCCACGTCGGAGTCCGCGCCGACGACCACGCCCGCCGACACCCGGCCCTCGATCATGGACGCGCCGAGCGTCCCCGCGTTGAAGTTCACGAACCCCTCGTGCATCACCGTGGTGCCCGCCGCCAGGTGCGCGCCCAGCCGCACCCGCGACGCGTCGGCGATCCGCACCCCGGACGGCACCACGTAGTCGGTCATCCGCGGGAACTTGTCGACCCCGTCCACCGTGACCTGGCCCCGCGCCCGCAGCGCCGTCCGGACCCGCTCGAAGCCGTCCACCGCGCACGGCCCGGCGCTCGTCCACACCACCGTCGCGAGCAGGCCGAAGATCCCCTCCAGGTTCACCCGGTGCGGCGTGACGAGCCGCGCCGACAGCAGGTGCAGCCGCAGGTACACGTCGTGCGCGTCCACCGGCGGGTCGGCGAGGCTGCCGATCTCCGTCCGGACCGCGACGGTCTCGACCCGCCGCGCCGCGTCCGGCCCGACCGCGACGTCCTCGCCGAACACCTTGCGCGCCTCGGCGGCGTCCAGCCGCCGCGTCCCCTTGCCGGTGTCCCCGGCGAGCCGCGGCTCGGGGAACCAGGTGTCGAGCACCGTCCCGTCGTCCGCGACCGTGGCGATCCCGTCGCCGACCGCTCCGTCTGTCACAAATCCCGTTCCGACCATGCCGAACACGGTAACGGCCCCGCCGCGCCGGCGGCATCGCGGGCGACCCCGGCCGGGCCGCCGGCCGTCCGGTGGAGGTCCCCGGCCGGGTGATCGCGAGGTTAACGGGGCGGCAATGATCGCGTAACGCGATCGCGCCGGTGGCTGCGGTCCCATGCGAGGGCAAACCTCACAAACCCCTTCTGACGTCGTGTAACGCACCCGTTGCACGATGTTTCGGGGTCTGTCCTCGAAAGGCACTGCATGCGCGTGCACAGACGCGGCCGGCGAGCGGCCGTGGCGATGACGGCCCTCGCGGCGGCCGTCCTGTCCGTCTCCCCGGCGAACGCCGCACCGAACCCCCCGCCCTGGACGGTCGAGTCCGTCCAGGGCGGGCATCGCCTGACCCTCCGGCTGGACGCGCCGCTGCCCGTCCGCGACGCCGTCCCCGAACTGGCCGTGGACGGGAAGTCGCTCGGCCCGGCGCAGGAGTCCCCCGACGGCAGGACCCTGACCCTCGTCACCGCCGCCCCCGAGGCCGCCGACCCGTCGTCGGTCGAGGTCGCCTGGAACGGCGAGGTGCCGTCGGCCGCGGCGCCGAAGTCGGCCAAGGCCGCACCGGCGCCGGCTCCGTCCGTCAAGGGCGGGAAGCTTCCGGTCGACCCGGCCGATCCGGGCCCGTACAGCGTCAAAGTGACCGGCTACGACCTCGGTGACACCGCGATGGAGCTGTCCGGCCTCGGCGGCCGCAAGGCCGAGATCCGCGCGGAGGCGTACCTGCCGGACAAGCGGGGCAAAGGGCCGCTCGTGCTGTTCCTGCACGGACGCCACTCGGCCTGCTACGACCCGGTCGCCTGGACGACGTCGAACTCCCAGTGGCCCTGCCCCGCCGGGCAGAAGCCGATCGACAGCTACAAGGGGTACCAGGAGCCCGCGAAGGTCCTGGCCAGCCACGGGTACACCGTCGTGTCGATCAGCGCGAACGGCGTCAACGCGGCCGACAATCCCTACAGCGACGATCGCGGCGCGCTCGCCCGCGGCGAGCTCGTGATGCGCCACCTGGACCTGCTCGCCCAGGGCACCAAGGGCAAGGGCCCGCTCGGCGCGATCTTCGACGACCGGCTCGACATGAACGACATCGGGCTGATGGGGCACTCGCGCGGCGGTGAGGGCGTGGTCAAGGCCGCCCTGCTCAACGACGGCCGCGACCACCCCTACGGCATCAAGGCGGTACTGCCGCTCGCGCCCACCGACTTCGCGCGGGCGACGCTGCCGAACGTCCCGATGGCGGTGCTGCTGCCGTACTGCGACGGCGACGTCTCCAACCAGCAGGGACAGCACTTCTACGACGACACGCTGTACGCCGACGCCGGCGACCGCTCGTTCCGCGCCGCCCAGCTGGTCATGGGCGCCGACCACAACTTCTTCAACACCGAGTGGACGCCGGGGACGGCGCATTTCCCGGCGGGCGACGACTGGTCCAACAACGCCGACCCGGTCTGCGGGAACACCGCGCCCACCCGGCTGTCGGCCGCCGAGCAGTACAAGGTCGGCACGGCCTACATCGCCGGGTTCTTCCGGCTCGTCCAGGGCGGCGAGGACGCGTTCCTCCCGCTGTTCGACGGCAGCGGCGGCACGGCCGCCTCGGCGGGCCGCGCGGTCGTGCACACCGTCGCCCAGGCTCCGGCGAAGGAACGTTCCGACGTCGCCGCGTTCACGACGCTGCCGGGCTCGGTCACCGTGGGCGGCGCGGCCGCCGGCGCGATCTGCGCGAGCATGTTGGATCGCTCCATCCAGAGCGGCCTGCCGTCCTGCGCGACCCGGCTCACCACCTCGCAGGCGCCCTCGTGGACACCGGCGACCTACGCGCCCAACGTGCCGGCCACCCCGGTCCTGCACTTCACCTGGACGGACCCGACCGGGAACGTCACGGCCGCCGTCCCCGCCAAGTCCGCGAACGTCAAGCGGTACGACGCGCTGACGTTCCGCGCCGCGCTGGACGAGTCCACCACCGCGGCGGACCTGACCGTCACCGTCGCGGACGACAAGGGCGGCAGCGCGAGCGTCCGGCTGTCGGACGTGAGCGACGCGCTCACCCCGTTCCCCGGCACCGTCTCGCCGCTGCCCAAGACCTGGTTGCGGACGGTGCGGATCCCGCTGTCCGCGCTGAAGGGCGTCAAGCTGTCCTCGGTCGCCTCCGTCCGCCTCTCCGCGGCGAGCGGCACCGGCGGCGTGTACCTCGCCGACCTGGCCTTCACCAGCGCCGGCACCGGCAAGGCCGACGCGTCGGCGCTGCGCGCAGGTGTCGGTGCGGGACCTGACCGTCCCCGAGGGCGACGGCCCGGGCACCGCGACGATGACGCTCGCACTGTCGCGGAAGAGCACCGTGCCGGTGACGGTGAACGTCCAGTCGATCACCAGCGGCGCGGCGCCCGTCATCGCGCAGGTCGCGCGGCGGGTCGTCGTCCCCGCGGGGGCGACGTCGGCGTCCTTCGAGGTGCCGCTGGCCGGTGACACGGCCGTCGCGGCGGCCGCCCAGTCCTATCAGGTGGTCGCGTCCGCACCCGAGAACGCCGAGATCGGCGACGGTTTCGCCCGCCTCGTCGTCACCGACGACGACGCGGCCTGACCCTCGCGCGCGCCGGGGCCGTGCCGTGACCGAGCGTCGGATGCGCTCCTCACCTCGCACGGCCCCGGCCGCCTCGCGCCCGCGGCACCCCCTGACCACGACACCCGCGCGAGGCCGACCTCTTGAACGCGTGGGGTCGTAGCCGTCGTCAGCTGGTCTTCGCGGGGAGGTGGATTCGCAGGACGGCCGACTGGGAGTTCGCGGTGCTGCACTTGGTCTCGGTGGACGGGCAGGTGTCGGCGGCGAGGTACAGGTAGCCGTTCGCGGTGGAGAGCGCTTCGGCTCCGGCGGTGACGGCGGACAGGTCGCCGTTCCTGCCGACTTGGTAGATGGTCTCCTGAGCGTTGCGCAGCGAGTCGCGGAAGTCGCGCTCGGACTTGGTGAGGTCGCCGCTCCACCGGAATTTCGCGGAGATCCCGTTCGTGCCGTTGCCGGGCCGGGGGTCGCCGGCGCCGTAATAGAGGTCGCCGGTGGCCCGGTTCACGGTGATGCTCGACGCGTGCCTTGCGTCACCGGTGCCCGGGGCGTCGACATATCCGTTGATCGCCTTGCCGAACGGCTTGAAGGGCGAGTCCGGACGCTTGAGGGAGGCCGTGTCGCGGGCCGCGACGACGGGATAGATCCGTTCTGTCGCAGTGGCGATTCTCAGGATGCCGCGACCGGTGTGCATGTACAGGTTTCCGGCGTTCCACGCCAGCGGCGCGTTCCCGTCCTCGGGAATGTATGTGTCTTCGGCGGGGGCGCCGGTCTTGGGGTCGAGGAGATTCGGATCCCGCTTCGGGACTTGTTGCGTGGAGCGCAGCGGAGTGCCCGCGATTCGGGTCGTCTGGCCTGAACGCAGGCGGTGGACGAGGAGCGAATTGCGCTGGTTCTGATGGTCGCTGTAGAACACGGTCCCGTCGTCGGCGACCGCCACTCCGTTCACCGACAAAGGAGGGACGCGCTCTGGGGGCGTCCTGTCCTTAAGGGGGAGCTCGCGCGCCGTCGCGACGACCCTGGTCGCCTGCCCGTCCCGGGTGACCTTCCACAGGCCCTCTCCGTCGAGGGCCAGATAGAGACTGCCGTCCGGCGCGGCGGCCGCCTGAACCGCCTGGCTCAACGCGCCGGCGCCGAAACGGTCCAGGGCCGGGACGCGCACCCGCTTGACTGCTCCGCCGGGATCGGCCGTCCAGAGCTCGTAACCCTGCGAGTCGCGGGTGAACAGGGCGATGTTCCCGCGCTGGTCGGTGGTCATGCTCTGCAGTTCCCCGGACACTTTTCGCTGGGGCCCGCTGCCGCTGTCAGCGGTGCCCGCTCCCAGCACGAATTCGACCGACGCGCTATCGGAGGAGCCGCGGACCGCGAAACCGACGACGACGGCCGCCACGACGATGACCGGGACGAGCGTCGCGAGAATCCATCGGCGGCGCGTCAGGATGGGAATCTGAATGACCGGCCTCCCGCCGCATCGTTCGCCTTCCCGGCCGGGCGGCGCGGAAGTGACGAAAGCGGCGGCATCCTACCGGCCGATCTCGCGGCACCGGAAGGGAGCGGGCCACGAGCCCCCGGCCTGCGCGTGGGGGCCCGTGGCCGTCTTCGGGGCGGGAAGGGCTAGCCGGTCAGGCCGAGCAGGGCGTTCAGCTGCGCGATCAGCGCGGGGAGCCCGGCGATGTCGCCGACGCCGTTGAGCAGGCCGGCGATCGCGCACAGCAGGTTGCCGAGCAGGTTGCCCGGGCCGGAGATCGCGGTGATGTCCAGGACGACCCGGTCGAGGTGCACCTTCAGGCCGAGCAGGTTGAGGTCCAGCGGGCCGAGCGTCAGGTGCAGGATCGGGCACGTCGCGGCGGGCAGCGCGACCGGCACGGACACCGGGGTCGCGTCGACCGTGCCGGTGGTGGCACCGGACGCGTTACGCAGCGTCCCGCTGAGCGTCCCGTTCAGGTTGAGCTGTCGGCCCTCGGACGTGAAGGCCGTCGGGACCAGCGTCCCGGTGAACGTCGACCCGTCGTCAGCGGTCCCGGTGACGGGGATGCGGTCGAGCGGCGCCGGTGCCGCCTGCTGGCGGGCCGAGGCCGGTGCGATGGCGAGCGCCAGGGCCGTCACCAGCGCGATCGCGATGGCGGACAGCTGAAAGGCAGTCCTTTTCATGGACGCATTCCTCCTTTTCGTGATTGCGTCTCACGTGAAGAGGGTGCCTGCCTTACCCGTGCTCGATCCTGGTAACCGCCGAGAAGAAGCGGTAGAGTGATCATCTGTATTCATGCCTGGTAGGCGCACTCGCGCCTCCCGACAATTGACCGCTTCGGGTCAATGTCCGCCACCGTGTAAACGTCTCGCGCGGTACAGGAGTCGTTGGACGAATTCCAGTGAAAACCTGCCGCTTCACTTGACCTGCACGAATGAATCCACGAGCGACCCGCCACCCCTACGCTGCTCCCCCGGCGCTTGGCTCGGGTCAGGGCGGCGGCGGGTTGCCCAGACCGGCGTCGCGGGCTTTGGCGACGGCTGCGGCGCGGTCGGTGACGCGCAGTTTGGTAAAGATGTTGGAGACGTTGTTGCGGACGGTCTTCTCCGACAGCGTGAGTCGGCGGGCTATGGCGTTGTTGCCAGTGCCCGCTGCCATGAGGGTGAGGATCTCCAGTTCGCGGGGTGTCAGGTCGGGGAAGGCGGACGGCGGGGACGGGGCGGCGAAGAAGTGCGCCATCCGGCCGGCGATGGCGGAGCCGAAGATGGCCTCGCCGTCGGCGACGACCCGGATGGCGCGCAGGATCTCCTTGGGGCCCGAGCCCTTGAGCACGTAGCCGCGTGCTCCGGCGCGCAGGGCGGCGAACAGGGAGGCGTCCTCGTCGACCATCGTGAGGATGAGGATCGCGGTGCCCGGTGCTTCCCGAAGGATCCGCCGCGTGGCCTGCACACCGTCGGCGCCGGGCATCCGCAGGTCCATGACGACGACGTCGGGGCGCTGCTCCAGGGTCACCGCGACGGCCTCGTCACCGGTCGTGGCCTGGCCCGCGAGCTCGGTGCCGGCGGTGTCCTCGATGAGGGAGCGCAGACCCTCGAGCACGAGCGGGTGGTCGTCGGCGACCACGACGCGGATCATGCCGGCTCCGCGAGCGGCAGCACGGCGTGCACGATGGTGCCGGTCGGGTCGCGGCGCGTCACCGTGCAGGTGCCGCCGAGCTCGGTGGCTCGGCGCCGCATCGAGGTGATGCCGACGCCGGCCCGGAAGCCGTCGGGCAGCCCGCCGCCGTCGTCGCGGACCACCACCTCCAGGCCGGGCGGCCGGAACGCCACCTCCACCTCGACGCGCGCGCCGGGGGCGTGCCGGGAGGCGTTGGTCAGCGCTTCCACCGCGATCCGGTAGGCGGCGACCTCGACGGCCGCGGGCAGCGCGGGCAGCGCGGCGGGTACCAGGACCGAGACGCCGCCGAGCTGCGCGGCGTGCGACCGGACGGCCTCGGTGAGGCCCAGCTCGTCCAGCACGGCGGGCCGCAGGTCGTAGACGATCCGGCGGATCTCGGCGATGACGTTCTCGGTCTCGGCGCGCAGCCGGGCCAGCAGGCCGGTCGCAGTGCCGGCCGGGAGGGACCGGCAGGCGGTGTCGATGCCGAGCGCGATCCCGGTGAGGGACGCGCCGAGCCCGTCGTGCAGGTCGTGGCGGAGCCGCCGCCGCTCCTCCTCGCGGGCGCCGACGAGCCGTTCACGCGAGGTGCGCAGCTCGGCGGCGAGTGACAGCGCGCGCACCGTGACCGCGACCTGCCGGGCGAGCTGTCCGAGCAACTCCCGCTCGGCCGTGCCGAACCGTTCGGCCGGGTCGCGGGTCTCCAGCACCAGCATCCCCACCGCCTCCCCGCTCCGGCCGGCGGCCGCCTTCCCGGCTGCGCCGACCGGAGCGTCGCCGCCCGGTTCGGCGAGCGGCAGCGGCAGCGGCAGCGACTCACGGTGCCCGCTGCCCGTCACCCCGTGCGCGCCGACAGCGACGCCCTCCACTTCGATCGCGACGTAGGGCAGGCGCAGGACCTCGGCGATGGTGCGGGCGGCGGCCGGCAGGACGTCGGCGGGTTCGGCGGCGGCGTGCAGCCGGTCGCCCAGTCGCCCGACGACCGCGGCGGGTTCGTCGCGCAGCCCGTACACGAGCTGGCTGGCGCGGCGTTGCAGCAGGTCGCGCAGGGGCAGGACGGTCAGCGCCGCGCCGGCGGTGGCGAGCGCGCCGGGGAGCCGCCCGCCGGCCAGCGCGCCGAGGGCGGTGGCCAGGACGAGGTAGACGGCGACGACCCCGGCGGTGAGCAGCCCGTAGATCAGGGCGCGATGCATCACCCGGCGCAGGTCGAACAGGCCGTACCGGACGATCCCGACCCAGGCGGCGGCGCCGAGGACCAGCGCGGCGGTGTTCTCCAGCGCGCTGACCACCACCGTGTCACCACCGCTCATCCCCACGGCCACGCAGACCAGTTGCGACGCCGCGATGGCGTAGCCGGCGCCCGCCACCAGCCGCAGCGCCCGGCCCGCCGGATCCGGGGCCCGCCGGGCGCGGCGCATCAGGGCGGTGGAGGTGGCGAGAGCGACCGGGCCGAGCAGCAGGATGGCGAGCACCCCGCCCTCGGCGGCCTGCCCCGCCGCGCCGGGGAGCCCGGTCGGGTTGTCCTGGTCCGGGTAGTCGATCATCGTCGGTGAGAACAGCGCCCAGCAGGCGATCGCGGCGAGCTCGGTGCCGCACGCCGCGGCTAGGACCCGTCGCCGCCGGGACGGGCCGCCGAGCCGCCCGTCCGGGAACAGCAGCAGGCCGAAGGTGGCCGCCAGCGGGACGCCCGCCAGCGCCGCGAACGTGTTCACCGTGGCCAGCAAGGCCGGGGCGGGGATGGCGCCGTCCCCGTGGTCGTAGGCGGCGGCGACGGCGATCTGCAACGCCATGTTCAGCGGCAGGCACACGCCGGCCGCCAGGAGGATCCAGCTCACCGCGTTGCGCGGTCGGGAGCGGACCACCGCCGCGCCGACCGGCGCCACGGGCAGGCAGACCACCGCGGTCACCGCGAACAGCACCGGCAGCGCGTCCGGGGTACGGGCCGCCAGCAGCACCGCGAGGACTGCGGAGGCGGCGGCCAGGACGACGGCGGCGTCCGCGGTGACCCGCAGCGGGCGGCTCATGGCAGCGATTGTCGGCCATGGCGGGCCGGGTCGCCAGAGGGGCGTCCGTCGCCGCCCCCGCGGGCGACGGCGCCCTCCGGCCGGCTGCGGCCGGCCGGAGGTCCCAGCGGTCCCGGTGGTCACGGCCGTGCGGTGGCGGGCTCGGCCAGCGGCCGCCCGGCCGGGTCGGCCGGCGCCGCGTCCCAGTCCCCGTCGGCCAGCCGGACGATGGCGGCCGCGCAGATCACGAACCCGGCCAGCATCGTCACGCTCGCCACGTCGTCCACGGCGGGCGAGCCGACGATGTGCGACGCCAGGTGGATCAGCGGAGTGATCCCGACGAGCAGCCCCGCGGACCGGGGGACGGCGCGGGACCGCCACAGCGCGGCGCCGAGCAGCACGCCGCCGACGATGTGGCCGAGCACGAAGACCAGGGTGAAGACGCCGATCAGTGCGTCGCCCTCGATCGCGTCGACGAGCGCCGCCGTCCCCGGCCCGGGGTTGCGCGCCGCCTCGTACAGCACGGCGTCCAGTGGCAGGAGCCCGACCACGCCCGCCAACCACCCCGCGCCGGCGATCCAGCCGCCGGCCAGCGCCAGCCGCGGCGCGCCCCGCCGCGCCAGCCGAGCGACGGCGAGCATCGCCGGCACGACCAGCAGGGTCAGCACGTCCAGCGCGAGCGCCGCCCGCATCGCGCCCTGGTGGGCGACGACCTTCGCCACCTGGTCCGCCACGCTCTGGCCGTCGGTGTCGCCGACCGGGTTGACGAATCCGGCGGCGAGCAATACCGCCGGTGCGATCACCAGCGTGCCGGCGGCCCCGTACCGCGCGAGTGTCCTGATGTCCATGACCCGTTCCTTTCATGGTGGACGGTCACCCGAAGAGTGGACGCGGACACGTCCCGGGACACAGAGCCGCCGGTCCCGGCGCTCAGGGAAGAAGCCCGGCACGCCGGGGGTGCCGCAGTACACGGACCGGGCTCGTACCGGACGCCGGTCGACGACGAGAAAGCTCCTGGTAGGTCGAGATCTGCGACGATCTCGACCTACCAGGAGCTCCGATGCTGTTCAGTCGCGCTGCCCTCGATCTGTCTCGCTCGGCCCGCGACCGCGCACCGCTCCGTCACCGAGGTGATCGAGCTGCTCGCCGACCTGGCCACCGACCGACTGTGGGGTGCCACGCCGCGGGCGATCGCCTGCTACGCCGACAAGGGGTATGTGGGAGCGGGCGGCGCGATCGCTACTCTCTCCGCCACCAGGACCGATGAGGATGGAATGAGCTCAGTGGACGTTGGCGCGGGCTATCTCGGAGAACAGCGCGTCGGTCATGGCGACCACCTTGGGCTGGAAGTGCCCCTCGGCGCAGACTAGGCCCTTGACGTTCTCGTGCGGGGCGAGCGTCGTCGCGGCGATCTCTCCGTCGTATTCACCGAGGGCCGAGCCGGGGTCGTGCTTCGTGTTGCCGGTGTCGGTGATCGAGAAGTACAGCGGGTTGACGTCGACGTCGTCCCCGGACTGGTTGGTCACCGTGACCCGGACGCAGCTGAGCGGAGTGCCGGTGTTGAGGACGCTGTCTTGAGCCTGGGCCCGCTTGGCGTCCAGCTTGACCGGCCCGGGCTTGACCACGACCGCGCCCGCCGCGCCGTGCGGCTGCGCCTGTGCGGGGGCGGCCTGGGACGTCCACGCCGATGCGAACACCAGGGCCAGAATGGTCAGTATTCCGAGAAGTAGGGCTGACTTCCTCAATGTGCTCTCCTTTCAGAGCCGCCTTCACCGCAGAAAGAATCCAGACGATGCACGGCGCGGTGCATCTGCGTCCGGTTCTGGCGGGCCGCTACTTCCGGAAGACGCGGAACATGAGGTACGTCAGCGCGAGAATGATGTCCACGGCGACCCAGAGACCGATTATGAGCCCTACTCCGATCGTCGTCCCGGCGTCGCAGGCGTTCTGCTGCCCAGCTGGGCAGTCGCCACCGGAGTTCGCTCCCGTGATGATCCAGACCAGGAATATGATCTGCACCCCCAGGAAGACCCAGGGGAATACGCGGTGCCGGCGTTTGGGAGGCTCGACCTCCGCCCGCTCCCGTTCCTTCGTCTTCGTCATGTCTCCCCCTACATGCGCCTAGTCTCAGGGCACAACCGGGGTGGGCAAATGCAAACTTAAGCACCGCAAGATGTGTCTCAAGTCCTGGCAAAGTAAACCGTCATCAAAGGTTTCCGCAGGCCCCGGTGGATCTCGGCGCCGGCCGCGGCACCTGAAGACGGCTCGCCGGGGGCTCCGGGGTCGGGTGTGCGCGGGAGCAGCGGGCATCGTGGCCGGGCGCCGGCGGCCGGAGTGATGGAGAGGAGCTCGAGCCCGGCGGGTTGTGGCGGCTCCGTCCAGCAGCGTGCCTCCGTGGCCGCCAGGCGGGCTACGGGCCGTTCGCAGGACGGATGTCCGGGCGAACGGTCGATCGTCGGTCCGCGTCAGAGAAGGGAGCGTTCGTCGACTCGGTGAGTCGGCGGGCGAAGGAAGACTTCGGTTGTGCGGTTGCCGTAGGAGACGTTGAGGGTGTCGAGCCGGTAGTACCAGCCGCCTTCGGCAGTGAGGCGGTGGTTGATCTGCCAGCGCAGGGTCTGCCGGGGCCGCATGGTCACGGCTGCCGGCCGCCAGGTGACGTCGAGCCCACTGCTCGCCCACTCGGGTGCGTCCCTGACCGGGAGGACGCGGAGGCAGTTGTCGGCTTCGGTCATCTCGACCTGCGATTTCGGCGGGTGCCCGCTGGTGACGGTCGTGCTGGGAGAGAAGCCGTTCCGCTCAAGCATGTGCATTTCGTGGACGAAGGGCGGCTCGGCCTCCGGGAGTGGGAAGGCCTCGGGGAGCACGCTGCGTCGGACGGCTCCTGGCCCTCCGCGGGATTCCTTTGTCCAGTAGACGCGCACCCATTGCACCACGATGTCCACCGGCTCATGATCACACTTGTGTCATGGAGAAGTCAGGCGGTTTCCGCGCTGGTCACCGCTGCGCGACGGCCCGGCGGCGGGGCCGCCAGGCCGTCTGGGGGAGTGGTGTCGTGGGGGTGCGGGTCAGGCGGAGGGGGTGTGCTTGATCCGCGTCAGGAGATCGGCGAACTGGGTGGACGTAAGGGTGAGGTGTCCGCCGTCCGGGTCCTTGGAGTCTCGGACGCCGATGCCAGCGCCCGGCGCAAGTCGTCCCAGCTCAACGCAGTGCTCATCGTCGGCTCCGCCGCTGCAAGAGCTCTTCCGCCACTGCACGATCATTGGTAGCTCTCCAGATACCGCTTGATGATGTCGCGGGAGGCCTCGAGGGACGCAGCCGCCGCTCCTATGCGATCGAACTTAACGGACAGTTCGCGGACCTCGCCAGGCGTCTCGATCAAGCGACCTCCGTTCTGCGCGGCGGAGTAGGCGATGTCTCGGCTCTCCAAGCTGAGGACCTGCAGAGCACCGTCGACACCGAGGTGTGCCCCGGACTTGAAGGGAATGATTCGCAGGCTGATCTGAGGTAGATCAGCCAGCTTCAGCAGATGCTCCAGTTGCGCCTTCATCACCTGCGGGCCGCCGACCTCGCGGGCCAGGACACTCTCGTCCAGGACGGCCCACATCTCCACATCGGTCCCTCGGTCGAAGAACGACCTCTTGCGGGTGCTCCGCCGTTCCATGGCGGCCTCGAAGTCCTTGGGCGTCCCTGACTGGACGTAGGCCCAGGTGTACTCGTCGGTCTGGAGGGCGAGCGGGATGACCTGGCCGTGGTAGGTCCTGATGATGTGGGCCTCTTCCTCGTACTTGACGAGTTGGCGTCCCCAGTCCGGGTCGTGGGCCATTCGGGCGAACCAGAGCAAAAGCTGGAATAGCCACCCAGTTCCGTAATGCTTGTCGAGTGCCCGCATATGGTCTTCCTGCGGGCGGCGGCGTCCTGCCTCGAAGTTGGATACAGTGCCGCGCTGCACGCCCATTATCTCGCCGCACTGGGTGAGTGACAGCCCCATCTTCTCTCGCCAAAACCGCAGGTAGAAGGCCAGGAAGTGCCACATGGAGAGCTTCGGGTTGAGGGGGTCGCGGACGATCGGCATCGCTCTCTCCCTGTATCCGGATCGGGGGACTACAGGCACAACGTAGAACGATCGGGTGATCCTTGCCACAAGAAATCGAAAACGTTGGCGAGGGTGGGGACGATGGTGATGACGGCGACGGGGGATTTGATCATTCCGCTGCTGGGGACGCCGGCGACGGTGGGGCTGGCGCGGACGCTGGCGGACGCCTGGATGTGCAAATGGGACTATTTTCATATTCTCGACGATGCGCTTCTGATCGTGTCCGAGCTCGTCACGAATGCCGCGTACGAGACGCCGCACAAGGAGATCCGTTTCCAGCTCAGCCGGGACGCTCAGGGGGTCATCATCGCCGTCTGGGACTCGGGTCTCGGTGTTCCGCGTCCGAAGCCGCTCCGGAAGCTCACCCTCGACGACCTGGACCTGTCCGAGGAGGCGTTCGACGACAACGGCGGCTGGGGCCTGCACATCGTCCAGGCGCTCGCGACCCGCTGCGGTGCCACCCACGACCCGGCCGGCGGCAAGTGGATCTGGGCGCGTATGTCAGTGGGTGGTGGCGTGGGCCAGGTGGGTTAGGGCGGTGGTGATGTCGGCGGGGGTCAGGCCCTGGCGGCGTTGTTCGGCGTAGACGTCGGGGGCCAGCGGGGCGAGGAGCGCGTCGGTGAGGGCGGCCGGGGCGGGGGTGCCCGCTTCGGCCAGCAGCATCCGGACGTGGGCGCGCCAGAAGCCGTAGGCGCTGGCGGCGAAGCGCGCCGCGCCTTGCTCGGCTCCGAGGACGAGCGCGATGTGGTCTTCCAGTAGCTCGACCATCGCGGCGTAGAAGGCGGCCAGCCGGTCGCCGGGGGGCGCGCCGGGGCCGAGGGGCGGGTCGCCGCGCAGCAGGCGCTCCTGGAGCGCGCGCTCGTGGTCGTCGAGGAGCGCGCGGGCGATCGAGACGGTGTCGGGGTAGCGGCGGTAGAGCGTGCCCCGCCCGACGCCCGCGGCCTTGGCGATGTCGTCCATGGTCACGCTGCGCGGGTCGCGGGAGGCGAACAGGTCGGCGGCGGCGGCGAGGACCTTGGCGCGGTTGCGGGCCGCGTCCGCGCGCTCGCGCGGCCGGCCGCCGCCGGCGGGACGGCCGCTGAGCAGGTCGGTACGGGACTCCATGGCGGCGACTCTAGTAGCGATGTGGACAAAGTGTCCACATCGTTGCTACGGTCGGGGCCCACATCAAGCGGACATTGTGTCCAGTTAAGGGAGGCTCCTCATGGCCACGTTGCTGCACCTGGACGCCAGCGCCCGGCGCCGTTCGATCAGCCGCGAGATCGGCGACGCCTTCGCCGGGTCGTGGCGGGACGCCCACCCCGGCGGGACGTACGTCCACCGGGACCTGGCGGCCGAGCCCGTGCCGCACATCGGCGAGGCGTGGACCGAGCTGTGCGACCACGTCCTGGCGCACGGCATCACCGACGTCGACCGGTACAAGGAGGCCGTCCGGACGCCGGAGCAGGCCGCCGCGTGGGAGATCGTCGAGCCGCTGCTGGCCGAGCTGGTGGCCGCGGACGTCGTGCTGATCGCGACCCCGATGTACAACTACTCGGTCCCGTCGTCGCTGAAGGCGTGGCTCGACCAGGTGACCTTTCCGCGGATGTCGCTCGCGGGGCGGCGCTTCGTGGTCGCCACGGCCCGCGGCGGCGCCTACGGTCCCGGCGCGCCGAAGGCCCGCTTCGACCACCAGGAGCGCTTCCTCCGCGACTTCTTCGCCGGCCACTTCGCCGTCGAGGACGCGACGTTCATCGCCGCCGAGCTGGCCAACTCACGCGTCGACCCGGCCCTCGCCCACCGGCGCGCCGAGCACGACGCGTTGCACGCCGCCGCGCTCGGAACCGCCCGCGACCTCGGCAAGGAGTACTGATGAACTGGCTCGTCCTCGGGCTGGCGGGGCTGGTCGAGATCGCCTGGGCACAGAGCATCAAGCCGACCCAGGGCTTCACCAGGCCGCTGCCGACCCTCGTCTCGCTCGCCCTCATGGTGGCCGCGGTCTGGCTGCTGGCGCAGGCGATGCGCACCCTGCCGGTCGGCACCGCCTACGCGATCTTCACCGGCATCGGCGCGGTCGGCGCGATCGCGCTGGGCGTCGCCGTCCACAAGGATCCGCTGACGGCCGGGCGCGTGACCGCGCTCGCCCTCATCGTCTCCGGCCTGGTCCTCGCCCGCGTCACGAGCCCGGAGTGACGGCGGCGAGCTGGATGCCCGCTCGGGCGACGGCGATGGCGTCGAGGGGCGCGGTGCCGGTGAAGGACGTCTTGGGGTCGGACAGCATCACGCTGGTGACGACGGTCCGGCCCCCGGACGTCCGGGCCAGGTAGTTCAGCGTCAGGACGCCCGGTTCGCTGCCGCCCTTGAACCAGACCTTCGGGTAGCTCGCCGGGTTCAGGTCGATGTTGCCGTCGTTGATGGACAGGGCCTTGCCCACGCCCGACTGGCCGGGCTTGGACGAGCGGGCGTCCAGCCCGCTGAACGCCGCGCAGATGTCGGTCGGGGCGGCGAACCATTCGATGGAGTCGATGTCGCGCGGCTGCCGCCACATCGTGACCTGGTTGAGCGGGACGGTGTCGAGCCCCGGCAGCGCGGAGGCGCGGCGGCTCGGCGGCAGCGCCAGGTAGCGGTCGGCGCGGGCCGGGTAGCCGGCGCCCTTGAGGACGAACATCTGCCGCGTGGTGAGGAACGGCCGGTCGCCGCGCTGGTGCCGGTTGCCGAGCCGGGTCGGCTCCGCCTCCACGGCACGGCGCCCGAGGCGGTGGAGGAGATGGTCGGCGGCGGTGTTGTCGCTGATCGAGATCATGTAGTCGGCGTACTGGCCGAGCGTCAGCTCCGTCCCCGCGGGCTTGTCCTGCAGGATCCCGGACGGGAGGCTCTTCCAGGCGTCCTTGATGGGCATGGTCGTGCTCCACGACACGGTGCCGCGCGCGACGGCGTCCGACAGCGCGCCGAGCACGTACAGCTTGAACGCCGAGCCGAGCGGGCGCGGGGCCGCGGGACGCACCCCGTGGACGACCCGGCACCGGCCGCCGGGGCCGATCTCGGACGCGGCGAACGAGACCCGCGGCGCGAGGCGGTGCAGCTCCGCGTCCAGCTCCTTCCAGGAGCCGGGCTGCTTGGTGACGTACAGGCCGATGATCAGGCCGGACGCGTCGGTCGAGACGGTGACCAGCAGCGAGGCGCGCCGCGCGCCGGTGAACCAGCCGACGGCCTGCGTCTTGGACGACGCGGCGGGCTCCTGCGCGGTGAGCGGGCCGCTCTGGGCGAGCACCTTGGACAGTCCGGCGGCGCCGCCCATCGCGGTGAGCGAGGCGGCCGCGACGTGGGCGGCGGCGTCCGCGTCGCTGATCGGCAGGTGCCGGGACGCGGAGACGAGCCAGGCCAGCTGGTCGCCCGCGGTCGCCGTGGACGCGTACGCGGCGGTGCGCCGGACGGAGGTGGAGGCAGTGCAGGCCGCGGCACCGGCGACGAGTGCGGTGGCCAGGGCGAGCAGGCGGACGGAGGTGTTCAAGGGACCCTCCCCGGAGGGGTGATGTAGAGGCCCGCGACCGTGGCGTCGGGGGCGTAGGTGACCCGGCCGGTCATCTCGCCGGCCTCGAAGTGCAGCGGGACGTCGACGACGGTGTGGTCGCCGGCCTGGTGGACGGCGGGCGCGCCCATCCGCTCGTACGCGCCGACGGTGCCGATGACCTGCGCCCACACGGACGCGAGCCGGTCGGTGCCGATGGCGTCGCGCATCGTGGCGTCGAAGTCGCGGCGGGCCGCGTCCCAGTCGCCCGCCGCGAGGTCGGCCAGCAGCCCGACGGCGAGATCGGCGGCGCCCGGGAGGACGTTGGCGGACATGGGACTCCCCGTTCGCGGATCGATCGGACGCCCGAAGCGCTGGAACGCGGCCTGCCGGGTGGTGCCGAGCACGTCGCCGATCTCCTGCCAGGTGTGCCCCGCGGCCCGAGCCGCCTCGACGGCCCGGCGGAGCAGGTCGTCGGCCAGCCGGGTCGTCTCCGCCGCGGCGGCGACCGCGTCCATCGGCGCGGAGCCGGTCCCGGTGGACGCCTGCTCGGCGAGGCGGGCGGCCGCCTCGGCCAGCGCCTCGCCGGGCGTTCCGGTCACCTCGGGCATGCGGCCCACGCTGTCACCGTCGCCGAGAAACGTCAATCTCTCCTTTACGTGCGGCGCCGCCGGAGCACGTTTTGTGGCTCGGGCTCTGCGTGCCGCGCTCCGGCAGGTCGCGTTGCAGAATCGGCGCGTACGTCCTGGTCCATCGCGCTCAGGGAGAGGTTGCCCGCAGAACTCGCACGTGCCGCCCATCGTGCCGTCCACCTTTCCGTGCCGTCAGAGATAGCACGAAAATAGCACGATATGCAGTGGGCAGGCCGCTGTTGATCTCGGTGCTTCAGCGCGTGTTGCGCGGGGTACCGATGAGATCAAGGAGGGCGGAGTGGGTCTCGGGGTCTGCGGCGGCGATGAGGCCGCCGGGGCCGGTGTGCAGCGGCTGACCGTGAATGCCGGTCACGACGCAGCCGGCGGCCTGGCACAGCGCGATGCCGGCGGCGAAGTGCACGCTGTCCTGCACATGCCCATCGGTGACGTAGGCCGCGCGACGTCCCGCCGCCACCCACGCCACGGCCAGGGTCGTGGACACCACGCGCGGACGGAACCGGGCCGCGAACCCCGCGCCGGCGAGGAGATCGACCGCGCGGAAGCCCGGGGCGTTCGGGAACGGCGGGTCGAGGTTGACGTCCACGAGGTTCGAGGCGGGCGAGGGGACCAGCGGCGCGTCGGTCCCGCCGGCGCGGACGCGGGCGCGGGTGCCGTCCGTCCAGAAGACCTCGTCGCTGAACGGGTCGGCGGACGCCGCCGCGCCGGTCCCGGAACCGGCGCGCAGGGCGACGTTCACGGCGACGAGCATGCTGCGGACGGCGTAGTTCAGCGTCCCGCAGAGCGGGTCGACCAGCCACATGCGGTCGCCGGAGCCGGTGCGGCCGCTCTCCTCCCCGGTCACGGCGTCGTCGGGGCGGGCGGCCCGGAGGACGTCCACGATCGCCTTCTCCGCCGCGAGGTCGACGGACGTGGCGAAGTCGCCGCCGGGCTTGCCGAAGCGGTCGAGGGACGTCCCGTACATGTCCCGCACGACGGCGGCGCCCGCCAGCGCCGCCCGCACCGCGACCTGCGCATCGTTCTCCACGGGCGCGCAGCCTAGCCGGACGGGGCGGATCCGGGCCCTCGACCTGACATGGTCAAGAACAGGGTTCCTGCAAACACTTGACTCGTTCAAGAAAAGGAGGCAACCTGTGCGACGTGGCCACGACCGTGGAATTCCGGCAGATGCTGCGCGGGGCCGCTCTCCGCGTGACCCGTCCCCGGGTCGCGGTGCTGAGCGCGGTACACGCGCATCCGCACGCCGACACCGAATCGATCATCAGCGCCGTGCGCGGTGACCTGCCGAAGGTCTCCCACCAGGCGGTCTACGACTCGCTGCGCGCGCTGACGGAGGCGGGCCTGGTCCGGCGCATCCAGCCGGCCGGCTCCGTCGCGCGCTACGAGGCGCGGGTCGGCGACAACCACCACCACATCGTGTGCCGGTCCTGCGGGACCATCGCCGACGCCGACTGCGCGACCGGCGAGGCGCCCTGCATGACCGCCTCCGACGACGGCGGCTTCTCGATCGACGAGGCCGAGGTCATCTACTGGGGCCTGTGCCCCGCCTGCTCCACCGCTCACCGTTCCTCATCCGCCAACCTCGCGTAGCCCTGGAGGGAACCCATGTCCGAGAACACCGAAGCCGCCGCGGGCCAGTGCCCCGTCGCGCACCAGCGCGCCCCGCACCCGACCCAGGGCGGCGGCAACCGCGGCTGGTGGCCCGACCGGCTCAACCTGAAGCTCCTCGCCAAGAACCCGCCGGTGACGAACCCGCTCGGGGAGGACTTCGACTACGCGGAGGCGTTCAACAGCCTCGACCTCGACGCCGTCAAGCAGGACATCGCCGCGGTCCTCACCGACTCGCAGGACTGGTGGCCCGCCGACCACGGCAACTACGGGCCGCTGATCATCCGGATGGCGTGGCACAGCGCGGGCACCTACCGCGTCAGCGACGGCCGCGGCGGCGCCGGCGCGGGCCAGCAGCGCTTCGCCCCGCTGAACAGCTGGCCGGACAACGCGAGCCTCGACAAGGCCCGCCGCGTCCTCTGGCCGGTCAAGCAGAAGTACGGCCGGAAGATCTCGTGGGCCGACCTGATGATCCTCGCCGGGAACGTCGCGCTGGAGACGATGGGCCTGAAGACCTTCGGCTTCGCCGGCGGCCGCGAGGACGCCTGGGAGGCGGAGGAGGACGTCTTCTGGGGCCCCGAGACCGCGTGGCTGGACGACGAGCGCTACACCGGCGACCGCGAGCTCGAGAAGCCCCTCGCCGCGGTGCAGATGGGCCTCATCTACGTCAACCCGGAGGGCCCGAACGGCAACCCGGACCCGATCGCCGCGGCGCGCGACATCCGCGAGACCTTCGGCCGCATGGCGATGAACGACGAGGAGACCGTCGCGCTGATCGCCGGCGGCCACACCTTCGGCAAGACGCACGGCGCCGGGCCGGCGGACGCCATCGGCCCCGAGCCGGAGGGCGCCCCGCTGGAGGACCAGGGCCTCGGCTGGAAGAACAGCCACGGCACCGGCAAGGGCCGCGACTCGCACACCAGCGGCCTCGAGGTCACCTGGACCAACACCCCGACCAAGTGGGACAACAGCTTCTTCGAGATCCTCTTCGGGTACGAGTGGGAGCTGGAGAAGAGCCCCGCCGGGGCGCACCAGTGGCGGCCGAAGAACGGCGCCGGCGCGAACACGGTGCCCGACCCCGAGGACGGCACCCTCAACCGCGCGCCCGGCATGCTGACGACGGACCTGTCGCTGCGCTTCGACCCGATCTACGAGCCGATCTCGCGCCGCTTCAAGGACAACCCCGACGAGTTCGCGGACGCGTTCGCGCGCGCCTGGTTCAAGCTGACCCACCGCGACATGGGGCCCATCCAGCGCTACCTCGGCCCCGAGGTGCCGAGCGAGACGCTGGTCTGGCAGGACCCCGTCCCGGCGGTCGACCACGAGCTCGTCGACGCGCAGGACGTCGCCGCCCTCAAGGCCCGGCTGCTGGACTCCGGCCTGTCGGTGTCCCAGCTCGCCGCCACCGCGTGGGCGTCCGCCGCGTCGTTCCGCGGCACCGACAAGCGCGGCGGCGCCAACGGCGCCCGCATCCGGCTGGAGCCGCAGCGGAGCTGGGAGGTCAACAACCCGGCCGAGCTCGCGACCGTGCTGCGCACGCTGGAGCAGGTCCAGGAGGCGTTCAACGCCGAGCAGACCGGCGGCAAGAAGATCTCCCTGGCCGACCTGATCGTGCTCGGCGGCTGCGCCGCCGTCGAGAAGGCGGCCAAGGACGCCGGCCACGACATCGAGGTGCCGTTCACGCCGGGCCGCACCGACGCGTCGCAGGAGCAGACCGACGTCGAGTCGTTCGAGGTGATGGAGCCGACGCACGACGGGTTCCGCAACTACCTCGCGAAGGGCAACATCCTGCCGGGCGAGTTCCTGCTCGTCGACCGGGCGAACCTGCTCACGCTGAGCACGCCCGAGATGACGGTGCTCGTCGGCGGGCTGCGCGTCCTCGGCGTGAACCACGGCCAGTCGGACCTCGGCGTCCTCACCGACCGTCCCGGGCAGCTCACGAACGACTTCTTCGTGAACCTGCTCGACATGGGCACGGTGTGGAAGGCGACGAACGAGGAGTCGGAGACCTACGAGGGCCGCGACGCCTCCGGCGAGCTGAAGTGGACCGGCAGCCGCGTCGACCTGGTCTTCGGCGCGAACTCCGAGCTGCGCGCGGTCGCCGAGGTCTACGCCTCCGACGACGCGAAGGAGAAGTTCGTCCAGGACTTCGTCAAGGCGTGGGACAAGGTCATGAACCTCGACCGGTACGACCTGCGGTGACGCCCTCCGGGGACGTCGCCTGAGGTGACGTGACGGCGGCCGGGGGCCGGGCGCCCGGCCCTGGGCCCGCCGGGGTTGCGCGGGGGGGGGGGGGGGGGGGGGCGGGGGGGGGGGGGGGGGCCGGCCCCCCCCCCCCCCCCCCCCGGCCGTCGTTCCGCTTGCGGGTCGGGGCGGTTCCTCGTCAGTCGGCCTCTGGCGGTGTCAGTCGGCCTGGCGGTGTCGGTCAGCCGGGCGGTGTCAGTCGGCCTGGCGGCGGCACCGCGGGCACAGGCCCCAGAACGTGACGTCGGCCTCGTCGATGAGGTACCCGGCGTCGTCGACCGGGTCGAGGCAGGGCGGGTGGCCGACGGCGCAGTCGACGTCCTTGACGGCCCCGCAGTTGCGGCACACCAGGTGGTGGTGGTTGTCGCCGACGCGCCCCTCGAAGCGGGCGGGGCTCCCGGCGGGCTCGATGCGGCGGACCAGCCCGGCCTTGGTGAGCGCGTGGACGGCCTCGTACACGGCCTGCAGGGAGATGTGGCCGACGCGGTCGCGGACTCCGGCGGCGATCCCCTCGACGTCGAGGTGGTCGCCCTCCCGGACGGTCTCCAGCAGCGCGACGCGGGCGGCGGTCACCCGCAGGCCGGCACCGCGCAGTTCCTCGGCGGTGGTCGGGGTCTGCGATGCGCACATGGACCCCAGATTACCTTAGCGAATCGCGAACGATTCAAAACAGTAAACGCTACAACTCTGTACCCCCGGACGGAAGCACCGACGCAGGCCACGCGGCGGGCGCACGGGCTGGCGCGCGGGCGGGCGCATGGGTGGGCGCGCGGCGGGCCGCGTGGCGGGCCTGGACGGAAACCGCGTGTGTCCGGCCGGTCACACTGTAGGTTCGATCACGCGTGACCGTGCGGCCCCCCGGCGAGAGGAGTCACGGTGCGTCTGGGAGCGCGGATCGCCGGCCGCTACCGGCTGGTCAAGGGTCCCGTGCGCGGCGGGACCGGCGAGGTCTGGCTGGCCGCCGACGAGCGCCTCGGCCGCCCGGTCGTGCTCAAGCGGGCGCTGCTCGGCGGCGACGACGCCGCGTTCGGCCGGCTGCGGGCCGAGGCCCGCGCCCTCGCCCGGTTCAGCCACCCGCACGTCGTCACGCTCTACGACGCGGTCCGCACGGGGACGCGCGGGCGCGCCGCGTCCTGGCTCGTCATGGAGTACGTGCCCGGCGGGAGCCTCGCCGACTGGCCGCCGATCCCGGCCGCGGCCGCGGCCCGCGTCGGCGCGCAGATCGCGGACGCCCTCGCCGCCCTGCACGCCGAGGGCATCGTGCACTGCGACGTCAAGCCGGGCAACATCGTCGTCACCGAGGACGGCACCGCCAAGCTCACCGACTTCGGCGCCGCCTACCGGACCGGCGGCCGCGAGACGATCACCCCGAACGGCGCCGTGAGCCACACTCCCGCGTTCGCCGCGCCCGAGGTCGTCGTGGGACGGCCCGAGCCCGCGTCCGACGTGTACTCCCTCGGCGCCACCGTCCTCGCGCTGACGACCGGCGAGCCGCCCGCCCGCGACGGCGGAGGCCCGGCTGCCGGGGACGCGGGCGAGCCGCTCGCCGGGATCGTGGCGGCGATGGTCCGGGACGACCCGGCGGAACGTCCCAGCCCCGCCGAGGCGCGCGCGCTGCTCGACGAGGCGGCGGGCCCGGCGGAACCCCAGCTTCCCCTGCATCTCGTCCCGACCCTGGACGGCCCGTCCGGCGGCCTCGCCGCCGCCGACGCGGACGCCGACTGGGACCTGACCGGCGGCTCCGCGTCCACGTGGCGGAAGGGGACGGCGTTCGCGCGGCGCCATCCGCGGCTCCTCACGGCGGGAGCGGCCGTCGCGGCGGCCGCTGTCGCGCTCGCGCTGACACCGCTCTTCTCCGGCGGAGGCCGCGCCGACCAGCCCGAGACGGACCCGTCCGGGACGGCGGCCGCCGCGTCCCTCATCGGCGACCCGCGCACCGCCGACCCCTGCGCGCTGACCGCCGCCGCCGCGCTCGGCCGGTTCGGCGACACCGACCTTGACGACCACTACGGCAACTTCGACCGGTGCGACGTCGTCGTGTCGTCGCACAAGGGCGGCGTTGTCGACGTCAGGGTGGAGTTCGACGACGACGCGGGGACGGAGCAAGGGGCCCGGGCGAAGGCCGCGGGCCGGGTCCGCGTCGACGAGGAGCCCCTCGACGGCGACGAATGCGCCCGCATCCTCCGGCTGCCGGGCAAGGACGCGGGCACCGCGATCGACGTCATCGCCCACCAGGAGGACGGCGGTCCCGCGCAGCTCTGCGCCATCGCCGACGTCGCCGCCGCCGGGGCGACCGCTGTGCTGAACCGCGGACCCGTTCCGCGGCGCTCCCCGCCCCTGCCCGCCGCGTCCCTGGCCCAGCAGGACGCGTGCACGCTGCTCGACGCGCGCGCGCTCGACGTCGTGCCGGGGATCGACGCCACCGATCCGGACGTCGACTACGCCCGGTGGGGCTGCTCGTGGCACAGCACCACCCGCGACATCCAGGTCAAGCTGCGGTTCGACCAGGGGCAGCCCCTCACCGCGCAGGACGGCCGCCCCACCGTGCTCGGCGGGTTCCCCGCCTACGTCGAGCCGGACGGCGACGGCGACGGGTCGTGCCTCGCCCGGCTCGTCTACCGCACCCACCCCGACCGGTACGGCGACAAGGCGGTCGAGACGGTCTACCTCGTCGTGCAGGGCGAGGCGCCCGCGAAGCAGCGGTGCTCGCTGGCGACCGGGCTCGCCGCGTCCGCCGCCCGCTCCCTCCCCGCACCGCCCCGCTCAGGCTGAGCCGCGGCGCCCGCGCTCAGGGCGAGCCCGCTGCCCGCGCCCGCCCGCTCAGGTTGAGCGCGCTGCCCGCGCCCGCCCGCTCAGGTTGAGCGCGCTGCCCGCGCCCGCCCGCTCAGGTTGAGCGCGCTGCCCGCGCCCGCCCGCTCAGGTTGAGCGCGCTGCCCGCGCCGCCTCGCTCAGGTTGGGCGCGCTGCCCGCGCCGCGCCGCTCAGGTTGAGCGCGCTGCCCGCGCCGCCTCGCTCAGGTTGGGCGCGCTGCCCGCGCCGCGCCGCTCAGGTTGAGCGCGGCGCCCGCGCCGCCTCGCTCAGGTTGAGCGCGGCGCCCGCGCCGCCTCGCTCAGGTTGAGCGCGGCGCCCGTGCCGGTCCGGTCAGGTTGGGTGCGGCGACCTTCCGGTGGGGGCGGTCACGCCAGGCCGTCCGGGCCGTCGAGGAGCGCCAGGTCCGCGGTCACGATCGTGGCGCTGACCAGCAGCTCGCTGATCAGGTTGTGGTTCAACGTGTTGCCGAGCGGCGGCGGGACCTCCTCCTCCAGCAGCCCGTCGACCCGGGCGCTGAGCCGCCGGCGCACCTCGGTGACGATGCGCGCGGCCCGCTTGGCGTTCCACCGCTCGCCCGGCCGCAGCGCGCCCAGCTCGTCGGCGACCTGCGCCCAGGTGAGCGGCTGCGGCCACGGCTCCTGCCGCAGGTAGCGCTGGCCGAGGCACACCAGCACCAGCCGTTCGAGGTCGCTCAGCTCCCAGCCGCCCGGGTCGTAGGTGGCGGCGTCGTGCCGGTTCCCCGCGCCCCGCCCGGGCGCCCCCGCCGCGATCCGCACCTCGAGGAGGTGCTCCTGCTCCGGCGTGACGATGAACAGCGGCGTGTACGCGGCGGGCAGCTCGGCCCGGTGCCCGCCGAGCACCAGCCGCGACCCGGGGAACCGGATCGCGAGCTTCCCGACGTTGTACAGCACCCACCGCGAGTGCTCGCGGGTGATGTAGCCGTGCCGCCGGCTGACGTGCGGGTCGTTCGCGCCGACGCAGACGTGGACGTCCGGCTCGCAGCGGCCGAACACGACGTCGAAGCCCGCGTCCGGGGCGACGCGCATCCCGCCGTTCGTCCCCATGACGAACAGCGTCCCGGTCTGCGCCGGGGGATGCCCCGACGTGAGGCTCCCGATCCCTTTCGGGAGGACGTCGACCTTGCCGAGGGAGCTCCGCGTCCGCACCGCCATGTCATCCATCCTCTCTCGCTTGGCGGCCAACGTAACGGCGGACGGCCGGGAGGGGTCCCGGAACGGGCCGGGACCCCGGGGGCGAAGCGGCGGCGGGTCAGGACGCGGGCGCGGCGACCAGCTCGTTGATCTCGGGCAGGACCGCGTCCGCGACGGTGACCGGGCGCGGGATCAGGCCGTTGGCGTGGAAGAGGTCGGCGGCGTGCTGCTGCTCGGCGACGAAGCCCTCGTCCACCGGGTTCAGGCCCCAGGGGCGGGTGCGCAGCGCGTGCTCCCAGGCGTCGAGGTCGCCGCCGTCGTCGTCGGCGAACAGCTTCGCGGCCTCGCGCGGGTTCGCCTCGATCCAGGCGTCCGACTCCTTCAGCGCGGCGACGATCGCGGCCAGGTCGTCGCGCCGCTCGGTCGCGAACGCCCGGCTGGTGAACCACAGCGAGCGGTGGCTGAACAGGCCCGGCGTCTCGATGACGGTCCGGACGGGACGCTGCTTCTCCACGTCGGTGAGGTACGGGTAGGAGCCGACCCAGGCGTCGACGTCGCCGTTCAGGAACAGCTCGGCGGCGTTGCCGTAGGCGTCCACCGGCTCGATGTCGCTCCAGGTCAAGCCCGCCTTCTCCAGGGCGAGCAGCAGCAGCGTGGTCTGCCAGGAGCCGTGGCCGAGCGCGACGCGCCGCCCCTTGAGGTCGGCGGGCCCGGCGATCGGGGAGTCGTCCGGGACGACGATCCGGCCGTTCTCGACGCGCGGCCCGGAGATCGCGACGTAGACGACGTCGTGCCCCTTGGCCTGCGCGGTGACGGGCGGGGTGGAGCCGGTGCCGATGAAGTCGTAGCCGCCGTCGAACAGGTGGTCGCCGTGCCCGGACGGCAGGCCCTCGGTGGGCGCGGGACGGTCGCCGGCGGGCAGCGACCGCAGGTCCACCCACTCCACGTCCGGGACGGACCGTTCCAGGATGCCGCGGTGCCGCAGCACCCACAGCGAGTTGTTCTGCGGGAAGTAGCCGACGCGCAGGCTCATGCGATCTTTCCTTTCAGCAGGGGGAGGACGTGGCGGCCCACGCGCTGGGCCTCCTCGAGGTGCGGGACGCCCGCGAGGATGAAGGCGTCCACGCCGAGGTCGATCAGTTCGTCGAGCCGGGCGGCGACCTGGTGGTAGTCGCCGACGAGCCCGAACAGCGGGCCCGGCCGGAGCCGGTTGAAGCCGCCCCACACGTTGGGCTGCACTTCGAGGTCGCGGAAGTCGTCGCCGGCGCCCGCGGTGAACGCGCGGCCCCGCTGCCAGCCGACGGACTCGGACGCGTCCGGGGTGCGCTGCGCGTCGCCGAGCCGCGCCCAGCCCGCGCGGACCTCCTCCCACGCCTCCTCCTCCGTCTCGCGGGCGAGGACGTCGACGCGGACGGCGAACTTCGGCGGCGTGTCGCTGTGCTCGCGGACCAGGGCGAACTTCGCGGCCAGCGCGTCGAACGGCTCCAGCCAGGACAGGTAGTAGTCGGCGTGCCGGCCCGCGGCGGCGATCGCGGCGGGCGACGAGCCGGAGAAGAAGATCTCGGGGAACGGCTGCCCGCGCAGCTCCGGCGGGAGCGCCGCGCTCTCGACCCGGTAGAAGCGGCCCTCGTGGTCGAACGGGCCGTCCCACACGCCCTTCAGCACGTCGAGGAACTCCGAGGTGCGGGCGTACCGGTCGTCGTGCGCGACCTTGTCGCCCCACCACAGCTGCTGCGGCCCGCCGCCGCCGGAGATGATGTTGTAGACGACGCGCCCGCCCGTCGCGGCCTGCAGCGACGCCGACATCCGCGCCGCCTGCACCGGGTGCAGGAACCCGGGCTGGAACGCGATCATGAACCGGTAGGCGGTGGTCTCCCCGGCGAGCGCGGCGGCCGCCGCCCACGGGTCGTCGGTCTCGGGGAACGACGGCATCAGCCCGCCGACGAACCCGGACCGCTCCGTCGCCCGCGCCACCTCGCCCATGTAGTCGACCGGGCCGTACCCGTCCGGCGCGCCGCCGCGCAGGCCGGGGCCGAGGGCGCCCGGCAGGTACGGGCCGAAGCCGCCGCGGGTGATGTCGCCGAGCCGCAGCGCGGGCGCGTCGCCCTCCATCGCGATGCGCCAGTAGATGTCAACCGACACCTTCGGTCTCCTTCCGCAGCAGGGGCAGGACGCGCTGCGCCAGCCAGTAGGCGGTGCCGGGCGTCGCCGCCGGCTCCACGAAGAACTCGGCGATCCCCGCCTCGGCGCGGCGCCGGATCTCCTCGGCGAGGGCCGTCTCGTCCTGGACGTCGGCGCGCAGCCGCAGCGCCGCGTCGACGCCGTCCGGGACGAGCCCGGGGTCGTCGTCGGGGCCGATGAGGTGCGCGTCGGCGTGCTTGGCGGACAGCGCGAGCGCCTCCGGGGACGTCCCCGACAGGTACACCCGCGGGAACGGGCGCGGCACGCGGGAACCGGGGAAGCCGCCGTCGAGCACCTGGAAGTGCTCGCCCTCGAAGGTGTACGGGCGCTCGCCCCACACGCCCTTCGCGATCGTGAGGAACTCGTCGGCGCGGGCGTAGCGGGCCGGGCCGTCGAGGAAGTCGCCGTGTGCGCGCGCGACGTCCGGGGCGAGGTCGACGGCGAGCCGCCACGCGAGCCGTCCGCCGGTGTAGCGCTGCAGCGACGCCGACAGCTTCGCCGCGTAGACGGGCGTCGCGATCGCCGGATGGAACTCGGCCGCCACCTGGACGTGCCGCGTGTCCCGCAGCACCGCCGCCGCGAGGACCAGCGGGTCGTGGCCGCCGGGATCGAACGGGACGAGCACGCCGTCCAGCCCGCCCAGCTCGGCGGCGCGGCCCACCGCGCGGTGCTCCGGCTCGACGGCGCGCGGGCGCACGTCGGTGACGAAGTCCGGCAGGACCGCCCGTCCGGGCGCGCGGGTCGGCGCCACGACATGCAAGCGGGTCAACGTATCGCTCCTTCCGAGGGCCGTCCGGCCTTCTCCTGTTCGTCGCCCGGCTCGGGCGCCGGGAGGCGGACGCCGAGGTCGGCCAGCAGCCGGCGGCGCAGCGCGGTGAACTCGGGGTCGGCGGCGTCGCGGGGACGCCGCGCCGCCACCCGCTCGTCGGTGACGAGCCGCCCGTCCTTCAGCACCGCGACGCGGTCGGCCAGCCGGATCGCCTCGTCCACGTCGTGGGTGACCAGCAGCACCGCCGGGCGGTGCGTGCGGACCAGGTCCCCGACGAGGTCCTGCATCCGCAGCCGGGTCAGCGCGTCGAGCGCGGCGAACGGCTCGTCCAGCAGCAGCAGTTCCGGTTCGCGGACCAGCGCGCGCGCCAGCGCGAC
Source organism: Actinomadura montaniterrae (assembly GCF_008923365.1). GTDB lineage: Bacteria > Actinomycetota > Actinomycetes > Streptosporangiales > Streptosporangiaceae > Spirillospora > Spirillospora montaniterrae. The sequence continues at coordinate 4,342 of NZ_WBMR01000065.1, read as the reverse complement.
GCGCTGCGCCTCGCCGCCGGACAGGGTGTGCGGCCACGCCCGGGAGTGGTCGGCCAGGCCGACCTCCGCGAGCGCCCGCCGCCCCCGCTCCTGCACGGCGGCGCCGCGCGGCAGCCCGACGACGACGTTGCCGAGGACGCGCTTGGACGGCACCAGCCGCGGCTCCTGGAACACGATCGTCCGGGCCTCGGGGACCAGGACGGTGCCGCCGTCCGGCCGGTCGAGGGCGCCGAGGATGCGCAGCAGCGTCGTCTTGCCGGTGCCGCTCGCGCCGAGGAGCGCGACGAACTCGCCGCGTTCGATGTCGAGGTCCACCCCGTCCAGGACGGCGCGGGTCCCGAAGACCCGGCGCAGCCCGCGCAGGTGCACAGCGGTGCTCATCGTGCCGCCCCCTTCGCCCGCCACGGCATCAGCAGCCGCTCGGCGCCGCGCGCGAGCAGGTCGGCGGCCAGCCCGAGCAGCCCGTACACCAGCACGCAGACCGACAGGATGTCGGTGCGCGAGAAGCTCTGCGCCTGCGTCATCAGGTAGCCGATCCCGGACGTCGAGTTGATCTCCTCGGCGGCGATCAGCGCGATCACGCTGAGCGTCATCGACAGCCGGAACCCGGCGAGCAGTGACGGCAGCGCGCCGGGCAGCACGACCTCGCGGACGAGCCGCCACCCGCCGAGGCCGAAGGTGCGCATCGCCTCCAGCAGCCGCCGGTCGACGTTCCGGACGCCGCCCGCCGTCGAGACGTACATCGGGAACGTGGTGGCGACGGCGATCAGCACGACCCGCGCCGACTCGCCGATCCCGAACCACACCATGAACAGCGGGACGAGCGACAGGAACGGCAGCGCGCGCAGCAGCTGCAGCGGCGAGTCCAGCAGCTCCTCGCCGAGGCGGGAGAAGCCGGTGACGACGCCGAGCAGCAGCCCGGTGGCGAGCCCGAACGCCAGGCCGAGGACGGCGCGGGTCAGCGAGACCCGCAGCGCGTCGGTGAGCTGGCCGTCCGCCCACAGCTCGCGGGCGGCGTCCGCGACGGTCGCGGGCGAGGCGAGCACGTCGGGGCTGAGGACGCCGGTCGCGGACGCCAGCCACCAGCCGCCGAGCAGCGCGAGCGGGCCGAGGGTGCGCAGCGCGACGCTCACGCCGCGGCGGCGCGGCTTCGGGATGCGCGGGCGCGGGACGACGAGGTCCGGGTAGGAGCGCGTCTCGGCCGGGGCGGCGGTCATGTCCCGCTCCCGGGCAGCGCCACCACGTACGGCTTGACGTCGACCGCCGTCGGAGTGATCTTCTGGTCGGCGAAGAACCGCGCGACGCTCGCGAACCCGTCGAGGTCGGCCGCGCCGATCGGCTGGGCGGTCGCGCCCTGCGCGAGGTTCTGCACGGTGAGCCGCTCGGCGTCGCCGCTGACGGCCTGCGGCCCGGCCTTGGTGAACACGTTGACGTAGGCGCCGGGGTTCTTGATCTGGTCCTGCCCCCGGTCGTGCAGGTACTGGTAGAACGCCTTGACGACCTCGGGGTGCGCGTCGGCGAGCTTCGTCCGGACGGCCCACACCGAGTAGTTCTGCGAGCCGATCTGCCCGCCGTTCACCAGGAAGTGCGCGCCCGTCGAGGCCATCTCGGGCAGCGAGTACGTCGCCCACACCGCCCACGCGTCGACCTTCCCGGAGTTGAACACCGGGGCGGTCTGCGCGGGGTTGAGGTAGACGCGCTTCACCTGGTCCGGCTTGATCCCGGACGCGGCGAGGGCCTTGAGCAGCAGGTACTCGGCGGTGCCGCCCTTGTTGACCGCGACCGACTTGCCGACGAGGTCGCGGGGCGTCCGGATCGGCGAGTCCTTGCGCACGAGGATCCCCTCGCCGATCTTGTCGGGGGCGATCTGCGCGAACAGCTTGAAGCCGGGCTTCTGCGCGAGCGCGGCGATCGCGGACGTGATCGAGCCCTGCGCGAAGTCCAGCTCGCCCGCGTTCAGCTCCTGCGCGGCGGGCGCGAACGGCCCGGCGCTGCCGGTCCACTTGACCTTGGCGTGGACCGCCGACAGCGCCTTGTCGAGGCTGCCGTCCTTCTTCCCGGCGGCGAGCACCCCGGAGTTGCCCGGGTCGGGGACGCGGATGGTGACCGTCCCACCGCCGGACGCGCCGGCGTCGTCCGAGCCGCCGCAGCCCGCGGCGGCGAGCAGGACCGCGAGGGCGCCGGCGGCCAGGGCCGGGAGGGCGGGGAAGCGCTTCATGGATGCTCCTGTGCGACGAAGGCGAGCCGCGGGACGAGGTCGCGCGCGGCGGTGAGGGGTGCGGGGTCGGCCCAGGCGGACACGTCCACCGGGGCGTCGTGGAAGCCGTGCCGGCGCAGGAACTCCTCCTGGCCGGCCAGCAGGTCGAGGCGGTCGTCGTCGAGCGCGGCGTGCAGCTCGCGGTGGAAGCCGTCGCCGTAGGCGCGGGCGACGCCCTCCGCCCCGGACCCGGTCTCGTCCGCGAGGATGCGGGCGAGGTCGGCGGGGTGGTCGCGGGCCCAGTCCGCGGCGCCGAGCAGCACGGCGAGGAACCGGACGACGAGGTCCGGGTGCTCGTCGAGGAGCCGCTGGTCGACGGTGATGGGGCGGGGCGTCCCGTTGTTGACCCGCCACCGGCGGTCCGGCAGGGCGTCGAGGTCGATCGCGACCTCGGCGCCGTAGCGGGCGGCGGTCTCCACGGCGACCGAGCCCTTGGTGTAGACGGCGTCGACGCGGCCGTCGCGCAGCGCGGCCAGCTCGGCCTCCCACTGCCCGGGGAGGGCGTCGCCGTCGAGGTCGACGAGCTCGGCGTCGGCGAGGGTGAGCCCGGCCTGGCGCAGCGCGCCGTCGAAGCCGCGCAGCGCCATCGCCCGCCAGAAGTCGATCTCGATGGCGCGGCGCGGGACGGCGAGCCGGCGGCCCTTCAGGTCGTGCGGCCCGTGCAGGCCCGCGCCGGGCCGGGCCAGCACGACCTGCCGCTCCTCGAACCAGGTGAGGCCGACGAGGCGGGTCGGCGCGCCGGTGGAGCGGGCCCACAGCGCGGGGACGTTGCCGCCCTCGCGGACGAGCGTGGGAAGGCGGTGGCGGAAGTGCTCGCCGCGGTCCGGCCCGGGGCCCGCGTCCTGGAGGGAGCGCACGGCGATGCCGTCGGCGGCGAACTCCGCCGCGAGCCAGCCCTGGTCTGCGGCGATGCCGGTGGCGGTGGGGACGGGACAGCGGGTGAACCAGAGGTCCGCGGGAGGGGTGCCGGTCATGCCGGGAGTATTGCCAACAATCCCTACCAACTCAATGTAGATCCCATAAGGTGGGAAACATGGCACACCATCCCCCCGGCGGGCAGGCCGTGCGGCGCGCGCTGGACGTCCTGCTCTGCTTCCGTGACGGCGCCGCGCCGCTGACCGCGTCCGGCATCGCCCGCCGCCTCGGCCTCAGCACCTCGACCGCGCACCGGCTCGCGCAGACCCTCGCGGGCGCGGAGTTCCTCGCCCGCGACGCGTCCGCCCGCTACCGCCTCGGCCCGGCGGTGACCGAGCTGGGCCTGCTGTCGTTCCACCGGCAGGGCCTGCACCGGGTCGCGCCGGAGCTGGAGCACCTGGCCCGGGTCACCGGGACGACGGCCGACCTCGCGATCCGCAGCGGCGACCACGCGGTGCTGCTCGCCGGCGGCACCGTCCGGCGCTCCGAGGACGGCGTCGGCCTGCGCCGCCCGCTGCACTCCACCGCGCTCGGCAAGGTGCTGCTGGCCTGGCCGCGGCCGGGCGCCGACGACCTGTCCGGGCTCGCGCCGCTGCGCCCGCTCACCGGCCGCACCATCGCGGACGTGGACGAGCTGCGCGCGGAGGTGGAGCGGGTCCGCGCCGCGGGGCACGCGATGAACGACGGCGAGTCCGCCGAGGGGGTGCGGACGCTCGCCGTCCCGCTGCTGGACCGGTCCGGCCACGCGCCGTACGCGCTCGCGCTGCGCTCGACGCCCGAGGTCATCACGGACGCGCGCGTCCCGTGGTTCCTGGCGCACGCGCAGTCGTGCGCGCGGGCGATGGAGGTGCTCCTGCTGCCGCCCGAGGACCGCCGGGGCTGGCCGGGCCAGGGCACCGCCCGTCCGTAAACATGTATTTCCTACTGTTTTAGTTGATTTCTCGCCCGATGGGTGCTTACACTCCCCGCGTCCGCCGGGACGCTCCCGGCGCTTGGGAGACCACCGTGACCACCACCTGCGACCAGCCCGCGCGGCAGGCCTCGCCGCGCGACCACGCGGGCTGGCTCGCGCTGGCCCGGACCACCGCGTCCGGCCCCGGCGTGGACGACCCGGACGGCCGGCACGCCGGGCGCCCGCAGGCGCGCGGCGCGGAGGCCCTCCGGCGGGCC
>NZ_WBMR01000064.1 GCF_008923365.1 Actinomadura montaniterrae | reverse complement strand
GCGACCGTGCGCACGGGGGACGTCCGGCTCGGCGGGCGCACCGGGCGGGGCGTCCCGCCCGGGGTCCCGCCGGTCCGCTTCGGCGCCGGCGCGGGCTTCGGCGCGGGCGGGGCGTCCACCCCGCCGCCCGGGTCCGGATGGGTGATCGCGAAGTTGTACCGCCGCGCCAGCATGCCGAGCTGGCCGGACACCCAGTGCGCCACCTGGTCGGCCTCCCGGTAGCCGGCCGCCGAGACGCCCGCCGGCGGGCGGTGCCCGTTCAGCCAGCCCGCGATCGCGGCCTGCGCGTCGCGCAGCTGCTTGATCACCTGGTCGAGCGCGGGCGGGTCGATGCCCCGGAACTCCGGGTCGCGCGCCGCCGGGCCGGTGCGCATCTGAGCGGTCATCGCCCCTCCCGGACGTCACTCATCGTCGGCGTGGAACGTCGCAGCGTTCCGATCCCCAGAATCACACCCGCATCAGCGGCTGTCGAGGGCCTTCCGGACCGACTCGGGGTCGCGGGCGACCACGGCGTCCGCGCCGTTGAGCACGATCGGGCGCTGGATCAGCACCGGGTTCGCCACCATGATCTCGATCCACCGGGCGCGGTCGTGCTCCAGGTCCTTGAGGCCCAGCTCCTTGGCGACCGGCTCGCCGAGGCGCGCCACGTCCCACGGCTCGGCGCCGATGCGCGTGAGCACCGCGTCCAGCTCGTCCGCCGTGGGCGGCTCGTCCAGGTAGCGCCGCTCGGTGTACTCCACGCCCGCCTCGTCCAGCGCGGCCTTGGCGGCCCGGCTCTTCGAGCAGCGCGGGTTGTGCCAGATCTCCATGCTCAGCCTCTCAGCCCACTTCGGCCGGGTCGCCCCCGGTGATCTTCAGCAGTTCCCCGTAGGTGGTCGGGAAGACGGTGTGCGCGAGCCCGCCGGCGGCCCAGACCTCGTCGTACTTGTCCAGCCACACGTCCACGAGCGTGCGGATCGGGGCCGGGTGGCCGACCGGCGCGACGCCGCCGATCGTCTGCCCGGTCGCCGCCCGGACGAACTCGGGCGTCGCCCGCCGCACCTTCTCCGCGCCGACCAGCAGCGCGACCTTGCCGGTGTCCACGCGGTGCGCGCCGCTGGTCATCACCAGCAGCGGCGTCCCGTCGGCGTCGAACACCAGGCTGTTGGCGATCGCGCCGACCTCGCAGCCGAGCTGGTCGGCGGCGGCCTGCGCGGTGCGGGCCGAGTCCGGCAGCTCGACGATCTCCCCGGTGGCGCCGTGCGCGCGCAGCGCCGCGGCGACCCGTTCGACATTCGGATGCATGCCTGCACCTTACGGTGCGCCGGGCCGCCGGACCTCCTCGTTCGCCTGCGCGAACGGCTCCGGCCTGCGGGAAGCGACACCCGTTCGAACACGTTGACGAATCGGCGGCAGGGCGCTTTACTGTGAGTGCGTCGAACTTATGTTCGATGTGGTGCGGGACTCGCGGCCCGCACCAGGGCGACGTCCCCGACCGGCGCAGCGGTGGCCGGCGGGACGGACGGCCGGGCGGAGTGAGGGGAAGCTCTCCGCCCGGCCGGCCCGAGCCCCGGAAGGAGGCAGTCATGTCCGCAACGACGGCCGCGCGCGGAGTCCACTCCGCCGCCCAGCCCGCGCCGGGCCCGCGCCACCGCGCGCTCCCCGCGCCGCGCCCCGCCCACACGGCGGTCGGCCAGCTGCACGCCGCCCGCATGGGCCTCGCCGAGGCGGCCGAGGCCACCTCGCCCGCCGTCCGCTACGTCTGCGCCCACCTGGCCGCGCTGCGCGCCGCCGCCGCGGTGCTGGCGTCCAAGGAGCCCCTGGAGACCCACCGCCGAGGGCGGCCGCGCAGCGTCTGGGTGCTGCTGCCCGAGGCCGAGCCCGCGCTGCGCGAGTGGGCCGCGTTCTTCGCCGCCGGCGCCGACAAGCGCGCCGCCGCCGAGGCCGGCCTCCCGCGCGCCGTCAGCCCGCGCGAGGCGGAGGAGCTCCTCCACGACGCGGAGGTCTTCGTCACCCTCGTCGAGGACACCCTCGGCGTCACCAGCCAGCCCACGTTGCCGACGTCCTGACCCGAGACCCCCTCGAAGGGCCGCCCGACCCTCCCCAGGGCACGGCCCTGCCGCGGCCGGGCCGCCGCTCTCACCGAGCGGGCGGCCCGGCCCGGCCCTCCCGCCCCCCGACGATCGCGCCGGCGCCGGTCGCATCCCCCCGAGCCGACCGGTGCCGGCGCGGTCCCGCCCGTCGAGGTCGGCGGCGAGGTGCTCGGTGCGGAGGAGGCCGGGCGCTCCCGGCGCGCCGATCGTGATGGCCGCGCGGAATACTCCGTGGAATGCAGAATGACGTGACGTCGCCGCCGCTCGCGGGGCTGCGGGTGGTCGAGCTGTCCAGCTTCGTCGCCTCGCCGCTCGGCGGGATGACCCTCGCCCAGCTCGGCGCGGACGTGATCCGCGTCGACCAGACCGGCGGCGGCCCCGACATCGACCGGTGGCCGCTCGCCCCGTCCGGCCGCAGCCTGTACTGGGCCGGGCTGAACAAGGGCAAGCGGTCCCTCACCGCGGACCTGCGGTCGGCCGAGGGGCGCGCCCTCGTCGCCCGGCTGGCCGCCGACGCCGGCGTGGTGCTGACGAACGCGCCGCCCCGCGACGGCCTCACCTACGAGGCGCTGCGCGAGGCGCGGCCCGATCTGATCCACGTCCAGCTCCTCGGCACCCGCGACGGCGGCAACGCCGTGGACTACACGGTGAACGCCGCGGTGGGCTTCCCGTCGATCACCGGGCCGTCCGGGAGCGCCGAGCCGTCCAACCACGTCATGCCCGCCTGGGACGTCGCGTGCGGGCTGTACCTCGCGATCGGGCTGCTGGCCGCCGAGCGGCACCGGCTGCGGACCGGGGAGGGGACGCGGCTGCGCGTCGCGCTGTCCGACGTCGCGCTCGCCACCGCCGGGAACCTCGGCATGCTCGCCGAGGCGCAGTTCGGGCAGGTCCGGCCGCGGCTCGGCAACCACCTGTTCGGCGACTTCGGCCGCGACTTCGCCACCGCCGACGGGCGCGTCATGGTCGCCGTCCTCAGCGCCCGCCACTGGCGCGACCTGGTCGCCGCCACCGGCCTCACCGAGGTCGCGGACGCCCTGGAGCGCGCGCTCGGCGCCGACTTCCGCACCGCCGGCGACCGCTACGCCTACCGGGACGCGCTCGGCGGCGTCCTCGTCCCGTGGTTCGCGTCCCGCACGTGCGCCGAGGTCGAGGACGCCCTGAAGGGCACCTCCGTGCTGTGCTCCCGGTACCGCGGCTTCGCCGAGGTCGCCGCGGGCCTGCACGACGAGCCGCTCATGGGCGAGATCGACCAGCCGGGCATCGGCCGCCACCTCGCCCCGGCGTCCCCGATGCGGCTGGGCGACGAGGACCCCGTCCCGGCGCCCGCCCCGGAGCTGGGCCGGCACACCGCCGAGATCCTCCGTGACGTGCTGGGCCTCTCCGACGCGGAGATCGCGTCCCTCCGGTCCCGCGGCGTGGCCGGGGAGCCCCGGCCACGCTGACACGCCGCACGCCAGCGGAGCGGTGGGCCGCCGATGTCGCTTTTGGGGGGATGTGGGATCGTTAGGGCGGCGAAGTAAGGGAGGGCGCGGTGCGGTCGCGGGGCGGGCGCGGGCTGGTGCCGCTGCTGGCGTTCCTCGGCGTGATGGCGTACTCGCTGTCGATGGCGGTCGTGACGCCCGCGCTCGCGCTGATCCAGCAGGGCCTGCACACCACGGCGGCCGGCGCCGCCTGGGCGATCACGTCGATGACGCTGTCGGCGGCCGTGGCGACGCCCGTGGTCGGCCGGCTCGGCGACCTGTACGGGCCGCGCCGCGTGCTGCTCGCGGTCCTGGCCGTCGCCACCGTCGGCATGGTGATCGCGGCGGCGGCCGGGTCGCTCCCGCTGATGCTGTTCGGCCGGATGCTGAGCGGGATCGGCGGCGGCGTCTTCCCGCTCGCCTACACGATCATCCGGGACGTGTTCCCGCCCGCCCGGACGGCGTCGGCGGTCGGCCTGATGTCGTCCATGCTGGGCCTCGGCGGCGCGGTGTCGTGGTGCCTGGCCGGCCCGATCATCGACCTGCTGGGCTGGCGCTGGCTGCTCTGGGTGCCGGTGGCCGGGCTGCTGCCGGGCGTCCTGCTCGCCTGGTGGATCGTTCCGGCCGCGGAGCCCCGGGAGGCCGCCAGGGTCGACTGGTGGGGCGCCGCGCTGTTCGCCGGCTGGCTGGTCGCGGCGCTGACCGCGCTCACCGAGGGGATGGACTGGGGCTGGACGTCCCCGGGCGTCCTCGGCCTGCTCGGCCTCGCCGCGGTGCTGGCGGCGGCGTGGCTGCGGGTCGAGGCCCGCGTCGCCGAACCCCTCGTCGACCTGCGGCTGATGCGCGTCCGCGGGGTCTGGACGGCGAACGCCGCGTCGCTGCTGTCGGGGTACGCGCTGATGGCGGGCGGGCTGCTGTTCCCGCTGCTCGTCCAGCTGCCCGCGAGCACCGGGTACGGCTTCGGCGGGACGGCCACGCAGGCGGCGCTGCTGCAGCTGCCCGCCAGCATCGGGATGACGGCGGCGGGGATGACCGCCGGGCTCCTCGACCGCCGGATCGGGTCCCGCCTGGTCCTGCTCGGCGGGGCGGTCCTGACCGCCGCCGGCTACGCGTTCGTGGTCGTCGAGCACGCGGCGATGTGGCAGCTCTACGTCGGCGGGCTCGGCCGCGGCATCGGGCTCGGGTTCGCCTACGCCGCCGTCGCGAACCTCGTCGTCGCGGCCGTCCCGGCGGGGGAGACGGGCGTCGCCACCGGCATCAACACCCTCATCCGCACCGTCGGCGCGTCCCTCGGCACGCAGGTCAGCGCCGTGATCGTGGCGGGCCTGCCGGGCGAGCGCGGCTTCTCGTCCGGGTTCGCGGTCAGCGCCGCCGTCATGGTCGCCGTGCTCCCGCTCGCCCTGCTCGTCCCGCGCCGGGGCCGCCGCCCGGACGGCCGCGTCCCGTCCCGCGGCGAGGAGCGCCGGGCCGCCCCCGTGTCGTGACGCGGCGGGGTGGACGCAGAGTGATGGCTGCGGCCCGCGGGCCGCGGGAACCGCGCGCGTGCGGGAGGGACCGCCGCGCTTTTCGGGAAATTCGCTGCCCCGGGGGAATCCGGGCGGAATCGCTATCGAGTTCCCCGCGCGCCCGGCCGGCCGCGCGCGGGCGAAACGGAACGGGACCCGGCGGTGAGCCGGGCCCCGTCACGGTGATGCGCCGAACTGGTGAAGCGCCGAACTGGTGATGCGTCGAACCGGTGGTGCCTGGAACTGGTGGTGCGGTCGATCAGAACGACTCGACGGCGCGGCGCGCCTCCGGGTCGAGCACGCCCCAGGTGATGAGCTCTTCGGTCAGCTCGGTCGGGGACTTGTCATAGATGACCGCCAGGGAGCGCAGGTCTTCCTGGCGGATGGACAGGACCTTTCCGTTGTAGTCGCCCCGCTGGCTCTGGATCGTCGCGGCGTAACGGGCGAGAGGACCGGCCTTGTCCTTCGGAAGCTGCTGCAGCCGCTCAAGGTCGATGACGAGCTTGGGCGTGGGCCCGAGCGGGCTCGGCGCGGCTCCGCCGGGCAGCAACTCGGAAACCGGCACGCCGTAGAAATCGGCGAGCTCGGCCAGCTTCTGAACGGTGACGGCGCGGTCGCCCCGCTCGTACGAACCCACGACGACGGCCTTCCAGCGGCCGCGGGACTTCTCCTCCACACCGTGCAGCGACAGCCCCTGCTGGGTGCGGATGGCGCGCAGGCGCGCGCCGAGAGCCTTAGCGTATTCAGACGGCATTCTGCGGCCCCCCAGGCTCACTTTCGTCGTCGTTGGACCCCGGCGGATGCCGGGGGGGAGACAGATTCCCGGAGCCTTTCGGGCCCAAGACCCTGTCCCCAGGGATGGTTACGGACAGTGACGGTAAAACGGTGAGGGCCCTAGGTCAAGCTGATTGGAAAAAAGCGGTCGAATCCGCAGGTCTCGATCCGGGCCGTCCGGATCCCCGCAGGCCCTGCCGGGCAGGGCCGCGCGGGCCCGCCGGCGGGCGCCGGACGGCCTCCCGCGCAGGCCGAGTGTGACCCCTCTCACCAGGCAAGACGCGGGAGGCCCGGGTGCGGGGCAGCCGCGCCCGGCTGCTACCGTGTCGGGGACAAGACGTCCTTTAAGACCCGTCCCGTGAGGCGGGAAAGGAGGTTCCGGTGGTGAATGCTGCCTCCAGGCCGGACCGGCCTGCGGGGGCGCGCCCGGACACGGACCCCCGGCCCAAGGCCGTTCTGGAGGGTCCCGACATCAGGCGGGCGCTGACCCGGATCGCGCACGAGATCCTCGAACGCACCAAGGGCGGGCACGACGTCCTGCTCCTCGGCATCCAGACGCGCGGCGTGACGCTCGCCGAGCGGCTCGCCGGGCTGCTGCACGACGTCGAGGGCCGGCCGGTGCCGTGGGGCTCCCTCGACGTGACCATGTACCGCGACGACCTGCGCATGCGTCCCGCGCGCGCGCTCGGCCGCACCGAGCTGCCGTCCGACGGGATCGACGACCGCGTCGTCGTGCTGGTCGACGACGTGCTGTTCTCCGGCCGGACGGTCCGCGCCGCGCTCGACGCGCTCAACGACCTCGGGCGGCCGCGCGCCGTGCAGCTCGCCGTCCTGGTGGACCGCGGGCACCGGGAGCTGCCCATCCGCGCCGACTACGTGGGCAAGAACCTGCCCACCTCGATGCGCGAGAACGTGAAGGTGCTGCTGGCCGAGAACGACGGCCGCGACGCCGTCCTGCTCGGCCCCGCGGCAGGGGCGCCCGTCCCCGCGGAGGGAGCCAAGTGAAACGCCATCTGATCTCGGCGGCCGACCTGACCCGCGACGACGCGCTGCTGGTCCTGGACACGGCCGAGGAGCTCGCGCAGATCGCGAGCCGCGCCGTCAAGAAGCTGCCGACGCTGCGCGGCCGGACGGTCGTCAACCTGTTCTTCGAGGACTCCACCCGGACCCGGATCTCGTTCGAGGCGGCCGCCAAGCGGCTGTCCGCCGACGTGATCAACTTTTCGGCGAAGGGGTCGAGCGTGTCCAAGGGCGAGAGCCTGAAGGACACCGCGCTCACCCTGGAGGCGATGGGCGCCGACGGCGTCGTCATCCGGCACGGCGCGTCCGGCGCCCCGCACCGGCTCGCGGGCTGGGTGCAGGGCAGCGTCGTCAACGCCGGCGACGGCACCCACGAGCACCCGACGCAGGCGCTGCTGGACGCGTTCACGATGCGCAAGCGGCTCGGCGACCTGGAGGGCCGCCGCGTCACGATCGTCGGCGACGTCCTGCACAGCCGGGTGGCACGATCCAACGTGCTGCTGCTGGACACGCTCGGCGCGGACGTCACCGTCGTCGCGCCGCCGACGCTGCTGCCGGTCGCGATCGACACCTGGCCCTGCTCGGTCTCCTACGACCTGGACGGCGTGCTCCCCAAGAGCGACGTGATCATGATGCTGCGGGTCCAGCAGGAGCGGATGAACGCCGCGTACTTCCCGACGGTGCGCGAGTACAGCCGCCGCTACGGCCTCGACGCCGAGCGCATGGCGGCGCTGCCCGACCACGCCATCGTCATGCACCCCGGCCCGATGAACCGCGGCGTCGAGATCGCCGCGGAGGTCGCCGACTCCGTCCGTTCCACGATCGTCGAGCAGGTCGCCAACGGCGTCAGCGCCCGCATGGCGGTCCTGTACCTGCTGCTCGGGGGCTCCGAGCCCGCGATCGGCCAGGAGGTCTCCCAGTGAGCGGTCTTTCCTGCTGCTCGGCGGCAGTGCTGAATCCCGCGATCGGCCAGGAGGTCTCCCAGTGAGCACGTACATCATCAAGGGCGCCCGGATCCTCGGCGGCGAGCCCGCCGACCTCCTCGTCCGCGACGGCGTCATCGCCGAGGTCGGCTCCGGCCTGGACGAGACGGGCGCGCAGGTCGTCGACGCCGAGGGCCTCGTCGCGCTGCCCGGCCTCGTCGACCTGCACACGCACCTGCGCGAGCCCGGGCGCGAGGACGCCGAGACCGTCGAGTCCGGCACGAAGGCGGCGGCGATGGGCGGCTACACGGCCGTCCACGCGATGGCCAACACCGACCCGGTCGCCGACACCGCCGGCGTCGTCGAGCAGGTGTGGCGGCTCGGCCGCGAGGCCGGGTACTGCGACGTCCAGCCCGTCGGCGCGGTGACGCGCGGGATCGCCGGCGAGCAGCTCGCCGAGCTCGGCGCGATGGCCGACTCCGCCGCCGCGGTCCGGGTGTTCTCCGACGACGGGCACTGCGTGTCCGACGCGGTGATCATGCGGCGGGCGCTGGAGTACGTGAAGGCGTTCGACGGCGTCGTCGCGCAGCACGCGCAGGAGCCCCGGCTCACCGAGGGCGCGCAGATGAACGAGGGCGAGATGTCGGCCGCGCTCGGGCTGCGCGGCTGGCCCGCGGTCGCCGAGGAGGCGATCATCGCCCGGGACGTGCTGCTCGCCCAGCACGTCGGGTCGCGGCTGCACGTCTGCCACGTGTCCACCGCCGGCTCGGTGGAGATCATCCGCTGGGCGAAGAGCAAGGGCTGCCCGGTGACCGCCGAGGTCACCCCGCACCACCTGCTGCTGAACGACGCCAAGGCCGGCACCTACGACCCGATCTTCAAGGTCAACCCGCCGCTGCGCACCGCCGACGACGTCACCGCGCTGCGGCACGCGCTCGCCGACGGCACCATCGACTGCGTCGCCACCGACCACGCCCCCCACCCGGTCGAGGCCAAGGAGACCGAGTGGGCGGTCGCCGCGATGGGCATGATCGGGCTGGAGACGGCGCTGCCGGTCGTCCAGGAGGCCATGGTCGAGACCGGCCTGCTGGACTGGGCCGGCGTCGCCGACCGGATGTCGTACCGTCCCGCCGAGATCGGCCGCCTTACCGGACAGGGTCGTCCGCTGGAGGCAGGTTCGCCCGCCAACATCACGCTGTACGACCCGTCGCCGCGCCGCGCGGTGGACCCGTCGGCGATGACCTCCAAGAGCCGCAACACCCCGTTCGCGGGGCTGGAGCTGCCGGGCCGGGTCGTCGCGACGTTCCTGCGCGGCGAGCCGACCGTCCTGGAAGGGAAGCTTCAGTGACCCCTGCACTGCTCGTTCTGGAAGACGGCAGGGTCTTCCGCGGGACCGCCTACGGCGCCACGGGGGAGACCTTCGGCGAGATGGTCTTCAACACCGGCATGACCGGCTACCAGGAGACGCTGACCGACCCCTCGTACGCCCGCCAGATCGTCGCGATGACGTCCCCCCACATCGGCAACACCGGCGTCAACACCGAGGACCCGGAGTCCGCGCGCATCCAGGTCGCCGGGTACGTGGTGCGCGAGCCCGCGCGCGTGGCGTCCAACTGGCGCGCGACCGGCTCGCTCGGGTCGGCGCTGCGCGAGCAGGGGATCGTCGGCATCGCGATCCCCGGGACCCGCGCGCTGACGCGGCACCTGCGCGACAAGGGCGCGATGCGCGCCGCGATCTTCAGCGGCCCGGACGCCGTCGCGCCCGGCGAGGACGCGCTGGTGGAGCGCGTCCGGCAGAGCCCGTCGATGGAGGGCGCCGACCTCGCCCGGGACGTCTCGGCCGCCGAGCCGTACGTCGTCGCGGCGCAGGGCGAGAAGCGCTACACCGTCGCCGCCGTCGACCTCGGCATCAAGGCGATGACGCCGTACCGGATGTCCGAGCGGGGCTGCGAGGTGCACGTGCTGCCCGCGGGCAGCACCGCCGAGGACATCCTCGCGCTGAACCCCGACGGGGTGTTCTTCTCCAACGGCCCCGGCGACCCCGCCGCCGCCGGGTACGCCGTCGACGCGCTGCGCGGCGTCCTGGACGCGGGCAAGCCGTTCTTCGGCATCTGCTTCGGCAACCAGATCTTCGGCCGCGCGCTCGGCCTCGGCACCTACAAGCTGCGGTTCGGGCACCGGGGCATCAACCAGCCCGTCCAGGACAAGGCGACCGGCAAGGTCGACGTGTCCGCGCACAACCACGGGTTCGCCGTGGACGCGCCCGCCGACGGCCCGTTCGACACCCCGTACGGCCGCGCCGAGGTCAGCCACGTGAACCTCAACGACGGCTGCGTCGAGGGGCTGCGGCTCCTGGACCGCCCGGCGTTCAGCGTCCAGTACCACCCGGAGGCCGCGGCGGGCCCGCACGACGCGTCCGGGCTCTTCGACCGTTTCTGCGAGATCATGGAGGCGTCGAAGTAATGCCGCGCCGCGAAGACCTGAAGTCCGTCCTGGTCATCGGCTCGGGGCCGATCGTCATCGGCCAGGCGTGCGAGTTCGACTACTCCGGCACCCAGGCGTGCCGGGTGCTGAAGGCCGAGGGCCTGCGGGTGACGCTGGTCAACAGCAACCCCGCCACGATCATGACCGACCCGGAGTTCGCCGACGCCACCTACGTCGAGCCGATCACCCCCGAGGTCGTCGAGAAGATCATCGCCAAGGAGCGGCCGGACGCGCTGCTGCCCACCCTGGGCGGCCAGACGGCCCTCAACACCGCGATCGCGCTGTTCGAGAGCGGCGTCCTCGCCAAGTACGGGGTCGAGCTGATCGGCGCCGACGTCGACGCGATCCAGGCGGGCGAGAACCGGGAGAGGTTCAAGGAGATCGTCGCCAAGGTCGCGCGCGAGCAGGGCCTGAACGCCGAGTCCGCCCGGTCCGTCATCTGCCACACGATGGACGAGATCATCGCGGCGGCCGGCGAGCTCGGCTACCCGCTCGTCGTCCGGCCGTCGTTCACCATGGGCGGCCGCGGCTCCGGCTTCGCCCACGACGAGGACGAGCTGCGCCGCATCGCCGGCGCCGGCCTCGACGCGTCCCCGACCAGCGAGGTGCTCCTGGAGGAGTCGATCCTCGGCTGGAAGGAGTACGAGCTGGAGGTCATGCGGGACCGCGCCGACAACGTGGTCATCGTCTGCTCCATCGAGAACCTCGACCCGATGGGCGTGCACACCGGCGACTCGATCACCGTCGCGCCCGCGATGACGCTGACCGATCGCGAGTACCAGAACATGCGCGACGTCGCGATCGCGGTGATCCGCGAGGTCGGCGTCGACACCGGCGGCTGCAACATCCAGTTCGCCGTGCACCCCGGCACCGGCCGGATGATCGTCATCGAGATGAACCCGCGGGTGTCGCGCTCGTCGGCCCTGGCGTCCAAGGCCACCGGCTTCCCGATCGCCAAGATCGCCGCGAAGCTCGCCATCGGCTACACCCTCGACGAGATCCCCAATGACATCACCCGCGAGACCCCCGCGTCGTTCGAGCCGACCCTCGACTACGTCGTGGTGAAGGTGCCGCGGTTCGCGTTCGAGAAGTTCCCCGGCGCCGACCCGACCCTCACCACGCACATGAAGTCGGTCGGCGAGGCGATGGCGATCGGCCGCTGCTTCACCGAGGCGCTGCAGAAGGCGCTGCGGTCCCTGGAGCGCAAGGGCTCGTCGTTCAGCTGGGCCGGCGCCGCCGACGACCGGGAGCTGCTGGAGTCGGCCCGGCGCCCGCACGACGGGCGGCTCCGCGACGTCCAGCGGGCGCTGTGGGCGGGCGCGAGCATCCAGGAGGTCTACGAGGCGACCGGGATCGACCCCTGGTTCCTCGACCAGATCGCCGCGATCAACGAGATCGCCGAGGAGATCCGCACCGCCGACGACGCGCTCACCCGCGACAAGATCCTGCGCGCCAAGCGGCACGGGTTCTCCGACGCGCAGATCGGCGAGCTGCGGGGCCTGTCGGAGGAGGTCGTCCGGGAACTGCGGCACGCGCTCGGCGTCCGCCCCGTCTACCTGACCGTCGACACCTGCGCCGCCGAGTTCGCCGCCCAGACCCCGTACCTGTACTCCGCCTACGACGAGGAGACCGAGGTCCCGCCGGGCGCGAAGCCCAAGGTGATCATCCTCGGCAGCGGGCCCAACCGGATCGGGCAGGGCGTCGAGTTCGACTACTCGTGCGTCCACGCCTCGTTCGCGCTCGCCGAGGCGGGCTACGAGACCGTGATGGTCAACTGCAACCCCGAGACCGTCTCCACCGACTACGACACCTCCGACCGGCTCTACTTCGAGCCGCTCACCCTGGAGGACGTCCTCGAGGTGGTGTACGCCGAGCAGCAGTCCGGCGAGGTCGCGGGCGTCATCGTCCAGCTCGGCGGGCAGACCCCGCTCGGCCTGGCGCAGAAGCTCAAGGACGCGGGCGTGCCGATCGTCGGGACGTCCCCCGAGAGCATCCACCTCGCCGAGGAGCGCGGCGCGTTCGGGCACGTCCTGCACCGCGCCGGGCTGCTCGCGCCCAAGCACGGCACCGCCACCTCCTACGAGGAGGCCCTCGAGATCGCCGCGGAGATCGGCTACCCCGTCCTCGTCCGGCCCTCCTACGTGCTCGGCGGGCGCGGCATGGAGATCGTGTACGACGACACCACGCTGGAGTCGTACATGGCGCGGGCGACCGAGGCGAGCCCCGAGCACCCGGTGCTCGTCGACCGGTTCCTGGACGAGGCCATCGAGATCGACGTCGACGCCCTCTACGACGGCGAGGAGCTGTACCTCGGCGGCGTCATGGAGCACATCGAGGAGGCCGGCATCCACTCCGGCGACTCGGCGTGCGCGCTGCCGCCCATCACCCTCGGCCACGACGACATCCGCCGCATCCGGGAGTCCACCGAGGCGCTCGCCAAGGGCGTCGGGGTCCGCGGGCTGATGAACGTCCAGTACGCGCTGTCGGCGGGCGTCCTGTACGTCCTGGAGGCCAACCCGCGCGCGTCCCGGACCGTCCCGTTCGTGTCGAAGGCGACCGCGGTGCAGCTCGCCAAGGCCGCCGCCCGCGTCATGATGGGCGCCACGATCGCCGAGCTGCGCGCCGAGGGCCTGCTCCCCGAGGCCGGCGACGGCGGCACCCTGCCGCTGGACGCGCCGATCGCCGTCAAGGAGGCCGTGCTGCCCTTCGACCGGTTCCGCAACGAGCGCGGCCAGGGCGTCGACACGATCCTCGGCCCCGAGATGCGCTCCACCGGCGAGGTCATGGGCATCGACGAGGTGTTCGGCACCGCGTTCGCCAAGTCGCAGCAGGCCGCCTACGGCTCGCTGCCCACCAAGGGCCGCGCGTTCGTGTCGGTCGCGAACCGGGACAAGCGGCACATGATCTTCCCGGTCAAGCGGCTCGCTGACCTGGGCTTTGAGATTCTTGCCACGGAAGGGACCGCGGAGGTCCTGCGCCGCAACGGCGTGCGTGCCAAGATCGTGCGCAAGCACAGCGAAGGCCCGGGCCCGGACGGCGAGCCCACCATCGTGCGGCGCGTCCTGGACGGCGAGGTCGACCTCATCGTCAATACTCCCTTCGGAAGCCCCGGCCAGTCGGGGCCGCGGCTCGACGGGTACGAGATCCGCACCGCGGCCGTGCTGCGGGGCGTACCGTGCGTGACGACCGTCCAGGGGCTCGCCGCCGCCGTCCAGGGCATCGAGGCCGTCGCGGGCGGCCAGGTCGGCGTCCGCTCCCTCCAGGAGCACGCCGAGCGGCTCAGCGGCGCCCACGGGCGCACCGGCGCGGTCGCCCCGGCGGGTGACGGCACGGTGGCGCCCGGGTGACAGCCGCCCCGCGGGCGGGGCCGCCGGCCCCGCCCGCGCGGCGGACGCGACGAGGAGAGGGAGACGGGTGTCCGACACGCCGGTGCAGACGTCGGCGACGGTCCTCACGGTCCGCCAGGTGCAGGACTACCACGCGATGACGCTGGTGGCGCCCGCCATCGCCGAGCGGTTCCGGCCCGGCCAGTTCGTGGCCGTCGCCGTCGGCGGCGAGCACACCGCCCGGCTGGTCCGCCGCTGCTTCGGCGTCCACCAGGTCCAGTCCGACTACGGCGGCACCGTCGAGGTCGTGTTCGCCGACACCGAGCCCGGCACCGGCTGGCTCGCCGGCCGCCGCGCCCGCGACCAGCTCGACCTGCTCGGCCCGCTCGGCCGCCCCTTCCGGCTGCCCCGCGACCCCGTCAGCTGCCTGCTGGCCGCCGGCGGCCCCGGCGGCGCCGCCGTGTTCGCGCTCGCCGACACGCTGGTGCGGCGCGGCTGCCAGGTCCACTTCGTGCTCGCCGGGCCGTCCGCCAAGCAGGTGTTCGGGTCCCGGATGGCGCAGCGCATCGGCGACTCCGCCACCGTCGTCACCGAGGACGGCTCGCTCGGCGAGAAGGGCACCATGCGCGACGTGCTGCCCCGCGTCGTCCAGGAGACCGGCGCCGACGTCGTCTACGCCTGCGGGCCGACCGGGCTGCTGCGCTCGGTCACCCAGATCGCCGGCGAGTTCGGGCTGCCGTCCCAGGTGTCGGTCGAGGAGTTCCTGCAGCGCACCGGCGCCTGCGGCATCGGCGTCTGCATGACCTGCATGCTGCCCGTCCACGGCGAGGACGGCGTCACCCGCATGGTCCGCGCCTGCGCCGACGGGCCCGTCCTGCGCGGCGACCGCGTCCGCTGGGGCGACCTCGGCACCATCCCGTTCGACGCGCTCGGCGCGCCGCGCGTCCTCAGCGTCACGGAAGGAGGCTCCAAGTGAGCGACCGGGCGAGCGACCGGGTGCGGACCGCCCTCGGCGCCCTGGAGCTTCCCAACCCCGTCCTGACGGCCTCCGGATGCGGCGGCACCGGACGCGAACTCGCCCAGTTCTTCGACCTCGCCCGCCTCGGCGCGTTCGTCACCACCTCGGTGATGCCGCAAGCGCGCGCGGGACGCCCCACACCGCGCGTGACCGAGACCCCCAGCGGCCTCCTCACCGCCATGGGCCTCCCCGGCCCCGGCATCGAGACGTTCCTGGAACGCGACCTTCCCTGGCTCATCGAGCAGGACGTCCGCACCATCGTGTCCATCGCCGGCAACAGCGTCGAGGAGTTCGGCGACCTCGCCCGCCGGCTCCGCCACGTCCCCGGCGTCGCCGCAATCGAGGTCAACGTCGCCTGCCCCAACGTCGAGGACCGCGGCCGCATGTTCGGCTGGCACCCGTCCGCCGCCGCGTCCGTGCTCCGCGCCGTCCGCGCCGCCGCCCGGCCCGGCACCCCGATCTTCGCCAAGCTCGCCCCCGACGTCACCGACATCGTCGGGATCGCGCTCGCCTGCGTCGACGCCGGCGCCGACGGCCTCACCCTGATCAACACCATGGACGGCATGGCCATCGACCCGCACACCCTCCGGCCCGCCCTCACCGGCGTGTCCGGCGGCCTGTCCGGGCCCGCGATCCGGCCCGTCGCCGTCCGCTGCGTCTACCAGGTGCACGCCGCGCTGCCCAGCACCCCGATCATCGGCGTCGGCGGCATCGCCACCGGCCTCGACGCCCTCGAGTTCATCCTGGCCGGCGCGTCCGCCGTCGCCGTCGGCACCGCCCTGTTCCACGACCCCGCGGCCGGCCCCCGCGTCCTGCGCGAGCTGGACGAGGCCCTCGCCGCCCGCCGCATCGGGCGCCTCGCCGACGCCGTCGGGCTCGCCCACAAGCCCGCCGGCTACGTGCCGCCCCAGGTGCGGCCCCAAGAGCCCGAGAAGGAGAAGCTGTGACCGCAGCCCCCATCGCCGTCGCGCTGGACGCGCCCGACCTGGACACGGCCGCGCGCTGGGCCACCCTGGTCACGCCGCACGTCTCCACCGTCAAGGTGGGCCTCGAGCTGTACCTGCGGTACGGGCCCGACGTCGTCGCCAGCGTCCGCGGCGCGAGCCGCGTCCAGGTCTTCCTCGACCTCAAGCTGCACGACATCCCCGCCACCGTGCGCGGCGCCGCCCGCGCCGTCGCCCGGCTCAAGCCGTCCTACCTCACCGTGCACGCCGCCGGCGGCCCCGCCATGATCCGCGAGGCGGTCGAGGCGGCCCCCGCCACCACGATCGCCGCGGTGACCGTGCTGACCTCCCTGGACGACGCCGACCTGCGCGCCGTCGGCATCGAGGGGCCCGCCCCCGACGCCGTCCGCCGCCTCGCCGCCCTCGCCGTCGGCGCGGGCGCCCAGGCCCTCGTCTGCTCCCCGCAGGAGGCCGCCGCCGTCCGCGCCGAGGTCGGCCCCGGCATCACCCTCATCACCCCCGGCGTCCGCCCCGCCGGCGCCGACACCCAGGACCAGGCCCGCGTCGCCACCCCCGAGGCCGCGCTCGCCGCCGGCGCCGACCTCCTCGTCATCGGCCGCCCCATCACCGCCGCCCCCGACCCCGGCGCCGCCGCCGCGGCCATGGCCGCCGCGCTCAGAAAATTCCCGGGGGAGCGACCCCCCGGAACCCCCCGTCACGGCTGACAGGCCGTTTCCCCGCTCCGCTGGCGCTCCGCGGCGAAACGGCCTGCCAGCCGGCGGGCATGCCCGCTGCGCTCGCTGCACTCGCTCCGCGGGCCTGCCCGTGGCGGTGGCCGGGGTCCGGCCTTCCGCGCCGGCGCTCAGCCGGGTTTCACGTCCTGGGGTCGCGCAAGCTCAACTCTTCGCGGCGGCGCTCGGCGGGCCCCGCGTCGTGGCGGTGTTCGGGCGGGATCGCGCGCGGGGGAGTGGGCGCGGGGGGATTGGGGCGCGGGGGATGGATTTGGTTTTGGGGGTGGATTTAGCGCGGGTGTTGTTGGGCGTGCGGGAGCGCGCATTGTCGATTTACTTCGCGTGCGAATGCCGGGCCGGGGATCCGCAAAGCGATACGGGGGGACGGCGAAGTCGGTTCGGCCCGATTCGCGGTCCGGGACGCCCGCGGTGCCGGACGGGGGCGTCCGGGCGCACTGGGGGGAGGCGGGCGTGCGCGGGAGGGGAGCTGGGGGGTGCGGGCGGAGGCGGCTCCGGTCTGCTGAACGATCTTGGCGGGTGTGTTGTCGAGGATGGCAGTTGCGGTGCCCCCGCGACGTGCGGAACGGCCCGGCGTGACGAGCGTCACTCGGTCGGGACCGGCTGTGGGGGACCTCACACGGGCCCGTCGCGGGGGGCCGGATCCGGCCCGGCGGCCGGTGGCGGGATCATGGTGGGGAGGCCCCCGGAGGGAGTGGACCGCCGCGCCGGGGCGGTGCCGAGTGCCGTAAATCGGGGCAGAATGGGCGGATTTTCACGATCATGCGAAAGTCCCAGCAAGGCAAGGGGATGGGCCGCCGGAGGGCCCGAGTCGAGTACACTCTGTATTCAGGACACTCCAGGGAGTGATTTTCGTGATTTTGTGGCGGGCTAAACGGCACTTCACGTTGCCTTATGGGGCGTGAACTCGCTAGTTTCCCAACCCGTCCGACTCCGTCGAGTGGAAACCTGAGGTGACCCGGCGTGGCTCTTCCGCCCCTAACCCCCGAACAGCGCGCCGCAGCCCTGGAGAAGGCTGCCAAGGCTCGCAAGGAGCGGGCCGAGGTTAAGAACAAGCTCAAGCACGGGGGGACCTCGCTCGCCGAGGTTCTCAAGGAGGGTCAGTCCGACGACGTCATCGGGAAGATGAAGGTGTCGGCCCTCCTGGAGTCCCTGCCCGGTGTGGGCAAGGTCCGTGCGAAGCAGATCATGGAGCGTCTGGGCATCGCCGAGTCCCGCCGCGTGCGGGGCCTCGGCGCCAACCAGCGCGCCTCCCTGGAGCGTGAGTTCGGCGGAAGTGCGAACCGCTGACGCGCGACTCACGGGCGGGCGCGGCGGCCCTTCGCACGAAGGAGCCGCCGCGGCCGGGTCCGGGCTCCCCGGATCCGGCACCATCCCGTCCGGCTCCGGCGCACCCATCACTGCGCCGGCGGGCTCCGAACAACCGCATGGCCCGCTCATGTCCCGCCTGACGGTCCTGTCCGGGCCGTCGGGCGTCGGCAAGAGCACGGTCGTCGCCGAGATCCGGCGCTCACACCCCCGGGTGTGGCTGTCGGTCTCGGTGACCACCCGGGCCCCCCGCCCGGGTGAGACCCACGGTGTGCAGTACTTCTTCGTCGACGACGCCGGTTTCGACCGGCTCGTCGCCGAAGGGGAGCTGCTCGAATGGGCCGAGTTCGCGGGCAACCGCTACGGCACCCCGCGCCGGCCCGTGCAGGAGCGCCTCGCCCGCGGCGAGCCGGTCCTGCTCGAGATCGACCTCCAGGGCGCCCGGCAGGTCCGCGAGACGATGCCCGGCGCGCGCCTGGTGTTCCTCGCGCCGCCCAGCTGGGACGAGCTGGTCCGCCGCCTCACCGGCCGCGGCACCGAGCCCCCCGAGGTGATCGAGCGCCGCCTGGACGCGGCCCGCGTCGAGCTCGCCGCCGAAAAGGAGTTCGACGTCACCCTCGTGAACACGTCCGTCCAGGGCGTGTGCCATGAGCTGCTAACCTTGATGGCTGTTCGTTAGTGTCGGCGACCGCCGTGTCCGGCGGCCGGCACCGCAGTGAATCACTAGTGGAAGGCCACGGAGTGGCAGCCAGCAGCGAAGGCATCACCAACCCGTCGATCGACGAGCTCCTCGAGGTCGTCGAGACCAAGTACGGCCTCGTGAGCATCGCGGCCAAGCGCGCCCGGCAGATCAACGCCTACTACGCCCAGCTCGGCGAGGGCCTGCTGGAGTACGTCGGCCCGCTCGTCGAGACGCAGGTGCAGGAGAAGCCCCTGTCGATCGCGCTGCGCGAGACCCGCGAGGGCCTCCTCAACGCCGAGCCGATCGAGGGCTGAGCGCCCGCCGGCCCGGCAGGGGCGGCCGTCGCGCTCTCCGGCGCGGCCGGCCCTCGCGATGCCCCGGAGCGCCGCCCTGAGGGCGGCCCCCGGGTGCGGCCGGGCCCCGGGCCTGATGGGACAGTGTCCGCATGACCTCCCGTAAGCCGCGCGTCGTCCTCGGTGTGAGCGCCGGGATCGCCGCGTACAAGGTGTGCGAGCTGCTGCGGCGGCTCACCGAGTCGGGCCACGACGTCACCGTCGTCCCGACGCGGGACGCGCTGCGCTTCGTCGGCGAGCCGACCTGGGCGGCGCTGTCGGGCAACCCTGTCTCCACCGAGGTGTGGGACGGGGTCGCGCGGGTCCCGCACGTCCGGCTCGGGCAGGACGCCGACCTGGTGTTCGTCGCCCCCGCGACCGCAGACCTGCTCGCCCGGGCCGCGCACGGCCTGGCCGACGACCTGCTCACCAACACCCTGCTCACCGCCCGCTGCCCGGTCGTGTTCGCGCCCGCGATGCACACCGAGATGTGGGAGCACCCGGCGACCCGCGCGAACGTCGCGACGCTCCGCGCCCGCGGAGCGATCGTGGTGGAGCCCGCGTCCGGCCGGCTGACCGGCAAGGACACCGGCCCCGGCCGGCTGCCCGACCCCGCCGAGCTGTTCGAGGTGGCGCGCCGCGTCCTCGCCCGCGGGTCCGCCGGGCGCGACCTCGCCGGACGGCACGTGGTCGTGTCCGCCGGCGGCACCCGCGAACCCCTCGACCCCGTCCGGTTCATCGGCAACCGCTCGTCGGGCCTGCAGGGGTACGCGCTGGCCCGCACGGCGGCGGCCCGCGGCGCGCGCGTGACGCTCGTCGCGGCCAACGTGGCGCTGCCCGACCCGGCCGGCGCGCACGTCGTGCCGGTGGGGTCCGCCGAGGAGATGCGGAAGGCCGTGCTGGAGGCCGCCGGCGACGCCGACGCGGTGGTGATGGCCGCCGCCGTCGCCGACTTCCGCCCCGTCGACTACCGCGGCTCGAAGATCAAGAAGGCGGAGGGCAGCGAACCGGAGCCGATCCGGCTCGCCAAGAACGCCGACATCCTGGCCGAGCTCGGCGAGCGCCGCCGCGCCGGGCAGGTGATCGTCGGGTTCGCGGCCGAGACCGACGACGTGCTCGCCAACGGCCGCGCCAAGCTCGCCCGCAAGCGCAGCGACCTGCTGGTCGTCAACCAGGTCGGGGAGGACCTCACCTTCGGCCGCCCCGACAACGCCGCGGTGATCCTCGGCGCGGACGGGTCGAGCACCGAGGTCGAGCGCGGCGCCAAGGAGGCCCTGGCCGACGTCGTCTGGGACCTCGTCGCCGCGCGCCTCGACCCCCTGCCCGCGGATTGACCGGAGGCTGCCCGACCGCGACCAACGCCATACCGGCGTCCGGGGATGATCCCGCTAGACTGCGGGCTTACCACCCTTGAATGCCCGTGCGGGGAGGTCCCCGCCGAACTCGAAGACATATCCGTCCTGCGACGTCAGTCAGCAGCCGCTGCAAGGAGCTCACGTACGTGTCTCGCCGCCTGTTCACCTCGGAGTCCGTCACCGAAGGACACCCCGACAAGATCGCGGACCAGATCAGCGACGCGATCCTCGACTCGATGCTCAAGGACGACCCGAAGAGCCGGGTCGCCGTCGAGACGATGATCACGACCGGTCAGGTGCATGTGGCCGGTGAGGTCACCACCGAGACCTATGTGGACATCCCCGGCGTCATCCGGGAGAAGATCCTCGAGATCGGCTACGACTCGTCCAAGAAGGGCTTCGACGGCCACTCCTGCGGCGTGTCGGTGTCCATCGGCGCGCAGTCCCCCGACATCGCGCAGGGCGTCGACGACGCCTACGAGACCCGCGAGGGCGAGGGCGTCGACGACCTGGACCGGCAGGGCGCCGGCGACCAGGGCCTGATGTTCGGCTACGCCACCAACGAGACCCCCGAGCTGATGCCGCTGCCGATCACGCTGGCGCACCGGCTCGCGCAGCGGCTGTCCGCGGTCCGCAAGGAGGGCACCGTCCCCTACCTGCGCCCGGACGGCAAGACCCAGGTCACCATCGAGTACGACGGCGACCGCGGCGTCCGCCTCGACACCGTCGTGGTGTCCAGCCAGCACGCTCCCGACATCGACCTGAAGGAGCTGCTCGCCCCGGACGTCAAGGAGCACGTCGTCGACCCGGTGCTCGCCCAGTTCGACCTGGAGACCGACGGCTACCGGCTGCTGGTCAACCCGACCGGCCGCTTCGAGATCGGCGGCCCGATGGGCGACGCCGGCCTCACCGGCCGCAAGATCATCGTCGACACCTACGGCGGCATGGCCCGGCACGGCGGCGGCGCGTTCTCCGGCAAGGACCCGTCCAAGGTCGACCGGTCCGCCGCGTACGCGATGCGCTGGGTCGCCAAGAACATCGTCGCCGCGCAGCTCGCGGACCGCGCCGAGGTCCAGGTCGCCTACGCGATCGGCAAGGCGCACCCGGTCGGCGTGTTCGTCGAGACGTTCGGCACCGAGAAGGTCGCCCCGGAGAAGATCGAGAAGGCCGTCGCGGACGTCTTCGACCTGCGTCCGGCCGCGATCGTCCGCGACCTGGACCTGCTCCGCCCGATCTACTCGCAGACCGCCGCGTACGGCCACTTCGGCCGCGAGGTGCCGGACTTCTCCTGGGAGTCCACGGACCGCGCGAAGGACCTGGCCTCCGCCGCCGGCCTCTGACGAGCCGTAAGCGTCCCTGACGCACCGGAAGGGCCCTGGAGCACCTCCAGGGCCCTTCCGCATGCCCGAGCCGTCCTGACCGCTCTCAGCCCCGCCCAAGCCCCTCTGCCTGCACGGGACGGCCGTGTGGAGGCTGGAGAGCCGCTCAGGGCCGTCGCAGACGGCCCCGGCGCGCGCGGGAAGCCGCAAGCCGATCAGCGAGCGGACCGGCGGAACCGCCCAAGGACCTCAGCCGTCACGCGAGCGCGTTATCTGACCGGTGGGGGCGAAGCCGAAGGCGAGCCCCCACCGGGAAGCTCGCGAAGCGAGGCCGCGCTCGCCCAAGCACGGTCAAGGCGCGAGCCGCTAGGCGAGTGCCTTGGGCCGGGATTGAGTGAACACAGCCGCTAGGCGAGCCCTTTGGGCTGGGATTCAGCCAACACAGTGGTTGCCGCGGTGGAGGCCGTAGTGGGCGGCGATGGTGTAGTGGCCGGGGTCTTTGGCGGTCATGCGGACGAAGTCGCCGGCGCGGGCGAGGCAGGCGTCGCCGCCGGTGACGCTGAGCCAGGGGGACCAGGAGACGCGGACGAGGACGGAGCCGGGCGACGGCATCTCCACGACGAGTTCGCCGGAGTTGAGGGTCTGGACGGTGGCGGGCGGGTCGACGAGCGGTGTGGGGTAGGCGACGCGGTAGAGGCGCCAGTGCTCGTCGTGCCAGACCTCCGCCAGGTACGGCTGGCCGGCCTTGACGAGGGCGGCCTCGTTCTTGCCGGACCAGTCGGCTTCCTGTTCGGGCAGCACGACGTACTGGACGGCCCATTTCCGCAGCCAGTCGTGGTAGCTGGCGGGGGTGAGGGCGCCGTCCTTGTAGAAGAGGCCGTGGCGTTCGGCGTCGACCTGGCGGTTCCAGCCGCGGGCGAGGATGAAGTGGCGGCTGAGGCCGGCGGCCTCCCAGTGGGAGCGGAGGGGGACGACCTCGATGCGGGTCCGCTGGGCGCCGAGGGCGTGGAGTTCGTCGACGAGGCCCTGGGCGTTGGCGGCGGCGGACGCGGCGGGGGTGGTGTGGACGAGGTCCTCGATGGGTTTCACGACCTGCCATGAGCCGGTGATGATGAACGCCAGGGAGAGCACGGCGATGCGGACGCGGCCGTGTGCGCGCGCGACGGCGGCCAGGCAGAACATCGCGCCGAAGACCAGGGAGAGGCGTTCGACGTTGCTTCCGACGGGCGAGGGGATCGCCCAGGTGAGCAGGATGCCGAGCAGGTAGACGCCGGCGCCGACGCGGACGAACCGCCAGCTGGGCGGGGCGAAGACCAGGACGGCGACGACGCTGATGACGGCCCACAGCACGATCGCGGTGAAGGAGATCGGCTGGACGCCGTTGAAGGGGAACAGCAGGCTCGTGGTCCCGACGACGACGGGCATGCCGATCGCGACGGAGATCCCGGCGCGGCGCCGTCCGGTCAGGAAGAGGGTGGCGGCGAGGACGAGCAGGAACAGGCCGGCGACGGGGCTGGACGCGGTGGCGAGCAGGCCGAGGCCGACCATCCCGGCGAAGCGGAGCGCGGGCGTGCCGCGCGGGGTGAACGCGACGATCACCGCCATCAGCGCGAACATGAGGCCGAGCCCGAACGTCACGCGTCCGGAGGCGGTGTTGCACGACAGCGCGAACGCGGCCCACAGCGCGGCGGGCAGCGCCATGCGCGCCTTGAACCGCCTCAGGAGGTGCGCGGTGAGCCCCGCGGAGACGGTGCCGGCGATCACGGCGACGGTCCGGATGCCGAACAGCGCCATCAGGTACGGGGACAGGAGGCTGTAGGAGGCGGGGTGCATGCCGCCGTACCAGGCGAAGCTGTAGGCGGCGGTGGGGTGCTTCCAGGCGAAGTCGGTCCAGGCGGCCTGGGCGGCGAGGTCGCCGCCCTCGGTCGCCAGGTAGAGGGCCCAGATCAGGTGCATGACGGCCGCGGCGACCGTGGCGGCCACGACGGGGTTGCGGGGGTTGGTCCACCGCTTCCACCAGGCCGCGCCGGGGCGGCCCGGGCGGGCCGATGATCCGGCCCGGGTCCGGGCGTCGGTCAGCTCTGGAGTATGCGCTGTGGTCACATCGCCTGCACGTGCTCGTCGGACGGCGGGTGCGCGAAGGGCGTCGGGCGATCTCACTTGTTCGCGGATCGGCCGGATGCGCGCCCCGTTCAAACGGACCACACCTTAGCGCGCGCCGATGGCTGTCGGGCTGATCTGGTAGGACGGGGGCGTGACGGAGGACGGAGGGGGAGCGGACCTGATCCCGGGCCTGGACGACGTGCCCAGGGTGCCCGCGGGCAAGGCGCGGCAGGCGAAGGGGCCCGCCGGGAAGAGCGCTGGCAAGGCCCCCAAGAAGGGGGCGCGGCGCCCGGCGGAGGAGCGGCCCGTCGCCCGTGTCGCGGTCGACATGTCCCTTCCGCATCTGGACCGTCCGTTCGACTACCTGGTCCCGGTGGAGCTCGACGGGAAGGCCGTGCCGGGGTGCCGGGTGAGGGTGCGGTTCGCGGGGCAGCTCGTCGACGGGTTCCTGCTGGAGCGCGTCGAGGAGAGCGGGCATGGCGGGAAGCTCCTGTACCTGGAGCGCGTGACGTCTTCGGAGGCCGTCCTCACGCCGGAGGTCGCCTCGCTGGCGCGGGAGGTCGCCGACCGTTATGCCGGGACGTTCGCGGACGTGCTGCGGCTGGCGGTCCCGCCGCGGCACGCCCGCGTGGAGGCGGAGCCCGTCAAGGACGACGCGGGCGAGGAACCCGCGAAAGGTCACGACGAGGGGGACGACCCGTGGCTGGAGTATCCGGCCGGTGCGTCGTTCCTGAACGCGCTGGCGGAGGGGAGGGCGCCGCGGGCGGTGTGGACGGCGCTGCCGGGCCCGGAGTGGGCGGCGGCCATCGCGCGGGCCGTGGCGGTGACGCTGCGCGCCGGGCGCGGGGCGCTCGTCGTGGTGGCGGACGGCCGTGACGTGGCGCGGGTGGACGCGGCGCTGTCCGCGGAGCTGGGGGAGGGGCGGCACGTCGCGCTGACGGCGGAGCTGGGCCCGGCGGAGCGGTACCGGCGGTGGCTGGCGGTGCTGCGGGGGAAGGCGCGGGCGGTGGTCGGGACGCGGGCCGCGATGTTCGCGCCCGTCGCGGATCTGGGGCTCGTCGTGCTGTGGGACGACGGCGACGACGTGCACGCCGAGCCGCACGCCCCCTATCCGCATCCGCGCGAGGTGCTGGCGCTGCGCGCGCACCGGGCGAAGGCGGCGGCGCTGATCGGCGGGTTCACCCGGACCACGGACGCGACCGTGCTGGTCGAGACGGGATGGGCACACGCCTTGGCCGCCGACCGGGCGCGGGTACGGCGCGCGATGCCGCGTGTCCGGTACGTGGGGGAGGACGCGCAGCTCGCCCGGGACGCGGCGGCGCGCACGGCGCGGCTTCCGAATCTGGCGTTCGAGGCGGCGAGGCGCGCGCTGGAGGAGGGGCCGGTGCTCGTGCAGGTGCCCAGGCGCGGTTACGTGCCGGGCATCGCGTGCGGGCGATGCCGTACTCCGGCGCACTGCGTCGCCTGCCAGGGGCCGTTGGCGTTGCCGTCGTCGCATGCGGCGCCCTACTGCCGGTGGTGCGGCCGCATAGCGGGCGACTGGCATTGCCCCGAATGCGGCTTCTTCCAGGTGCGCGCGATCGTGGTAGGCGCGAAGCGCACGGCGGAGGAGCTGGGCCGGGCGTTCCCAGGCGTGCCGGTGCGGACGTCCGGGCGGGAGGCGATCCTGGAGCGGGTCGGCCCGGAGCGGGCGCTGGTGGTGTCGACGCCGGGCGCGGAACCCCCCGCCGACGGCGGTTACACGGCCGGGCTGCTGCTGGACGGCTGGGTGCTGCTGGGGCGGCCCGACCTGCGGGCGGGGGAGGAGACGCTGCGGCGCTGGATGAACGCGGCGGCGCTCGTCCGGCCGGAGGCGCCGGTGGTGGTGGCGGCGGAGGGGGCGCTGCCGGCGGTCCAGGCGCTCGTCCGGTGGGATCCGGTCACCTACGCCGAGCGGGAGCTGGCCGAGCGCCGGGAGGCGGGGTTCCCGCCGGCGGCGCGGATGGCGTCGCTGACCGCGACCCCGGCCGCGATCCGGGAGCTGCTGGCGGACGCGCGGCTGCCGGACGGGGCGGAGGTGCTCGGGCCGGTGCCCGTCCCGCGGCAGCCGGGAGCGGAGGGGCCGGAGAAGGAGCGCGCTCTTGTCCGGGTGCCACGTGCGGCGGGGCCCGCGCTCGCGCGCGCGCTCAAGGAGGCTCAGGGCGTCCGCAGCGCCCGCAAAGCGACCGAGACCGTCCGCGTCCAGATCGACCCGCTGGAACTCATCTGACCGCGCCGGAGTTGGCCCGCGCGGGAGGCGCGGGCCAATAGGGTTCTCGGGTGGCCGACAACTGGGTGGAGACGACCGCGGGCGACCTGCGGCGCTGGGCGGACGAACGCGGCGAGAAGGTCGACGGGCAGGGCGCTCACCTGCTGTTCGACCTCGCCGCGCGGGAGATGGGGCTGGAGGGCCCGGACGCCCTCACCCCCGGCGCGCTCCGCGCGCTGCTGCTGGAGGTGTTCCCGGAGACGGTGGTCGCGGGCGCCGACGAGGTCCCGTCCGTGCTGGACACGCTGCGCGCCGTCGCGGCGTTCCTCGGCGACACCGGCGCCGTGACCGCGGAGCGCGCCGCGGAGCTGGCCGCCGAGATCGACCGGCTCGCGCCCGAGTTCGCCGCGGTGGTCGCCGAGACCGACAGCGCCGAGCGGCAGGTCGCCGCCGAGGTCGTCGCCGGGCTGATGGAGGCCGACGGGATCCCCCTCGACGACCAGGACGCCGTCGAGGAGTGGATGCGCGAGTTCGAGGCGCTGCCCGACGAGGAGCGCTACGCCCGCGCCGAGGACTACCTGCGGCGCACCGAGGACCTCGTCGTCCCGCCGGTCCGGCTGGCCCCGGCGGCCGAGCTCGCGGACGCGGCGCGCCGCTCCGGCCTGACCGCCGAGGTCCGCGCGCTGGCCGAGTGGACGGGCGAGCGGGTGCTCACCGAGCTGGACGAGCTGACCGCGGCGGACGCCGAGGCCGCCGTCGCCGCGCTGGGCCTCGCCACCCCGCGCCGCCTCCCCGGCGTCGAGGTCGGCGACCAGACCGACCTGCCGGAGCTCGACCGCCTCTGGTGGGCCGCGACCGAGGCGGAGGTGATCCGCGCGGAGGGCGGCAAGGCCGCGCCCGGGCCGGCGCTGCCCGACCTCGGCTCCGGCGACGACGAGCGCGCGCTGCGCGTCTGGCTGCGGCTGCTGGACTCCGTCGCCGTCCCCGAGCACGACCCGTCCGACGGCCTCGACGCGATCGAGCTGGTGCAGAACGAGCTGACCGGCGTGCTGATCCACCTGTACGAGCAGGAGGAGCCCGCCACCCCCGGCGAACTGGCCGACGCGCTGCTCGGCCACGTCGCCGAGGCCTACGAGATCTCCGACGAGCGGTCGCTGGCGACGGCGGTGCGCGACGCGCTCACCCTGGAGCTGGACGACCTGGCCCGCTGGGGCGTCGTCGAGCCCGCCGGCGACGGGGGCCGCGCGCTGACCCCGCTCGGCGTGTGGGGCGTGCGGGAGCTGCTGCTGTCGGACGGGTTCACCGCGCCGGTCGTCGGGGAGCTGGCCGGCGCGCCGGCCGCCGAGCTGGTCGCGGGGCTCGCCTGGCACCGGCCGGAGACCGCCGACGAGGAGATCGACGGCTGGCTCGCGTCCCACGACGTCAAGGACGCCGCCGCCGACCTGCTCGACGTGATGCGCGGCGGCGGGCCCGGTGCCCGCAACCTCGCCGCCGCCGTCCTGCACCGCGTCGGCCCGGAGGCCGCGCCGGTGGTGCGGGCCGCGCAGGAGCACCCGCTCGTGTCGCCGTACGCGGCGCTGTGGCTGAACGCGGCGGGCGACCCGGCGGGCCGGGAGCTGTCCCGCGCCGAGTACCTGTGGGTGTTCGTCGACACGGTCGCCGGGATGCTGGAGACCGCCGAGCCGGAGGAGGCCGTCGCCGCCGCGCTGGTCGACGCGCCGCCCGGGGCGGAGATGCGGGAGATGGTGGACGAGCTGTGGCGCACCGACCACCCGGGCGTCGCCGACGTCCTGGAGGCGCTCGGCGACCACCATCCCGACAAGGCGACCGCCAAGGCCGCCCGTACCGCCGCCTACAAGGCCCGCTCCGCGCACGCCGCCGGGAACGGCGGCGTGTGAGGTCCGCGTGATCCCTCCGTAGACTGGAGGCCGCGACATCCACGGTCCCGCCCGGCGCGCCCCCTTCGAGCGGCGCGCGGCGCCCCACCCGCAGGAACGGAGTCCTCGTTGGCCGTCAAGCCCATCCGCCTCTTCGGCGACCCTGTGCTGCGCACGCCCGCGGAGCCGGTGAAGGACTTCGACAAGGAGCTGCGCCAGCTCGTCAAGGACCTCACCGACACGATGATCGACGCGCCGGGGGCGGGCCTGGCGGCGCCGCAGCTCGGCGTGGGCCTGCGGGTGTTCACCTACTACGTCGACGACCGGCTCGGGCACGTGGTGAACCCGACGCTCGACCTGTCGGACGAGCAGGAGACCGACGACGAGGGCTGCCTGTCGCTGCCCGGCCTGGCGTTCCCGACGCCGCGCTCGGTCGGCGTCGTGGCGAAGGGCTTCAACATGCACGGCGAGCCGATCACGCTGGAGGGCACGCACCTGCTGGCCCGCTGCGTGCAGCACGAGACCGACCACCTGGACGGGATCATCTTCATCGACCGGATGGACCCCGAGCAGCGCAAGGCCGCGATGAAGGCGATCCGGGAGGCCGAGTGGTTCGGCGACCCGGCGCCCGTCGTGAAGGAGTCGCCGCACCGCACCTTCGGGAAGGCGATCTGAGGTGAGCGCCTGATGCGG
The DNA here is from genome assembly GCF_008923365.1 of Actinomadura montaniterrae. GTDB lineage: Bacteria > Actinomycetota > Actinomycetes > Streptosporangiales > Streptosporangiaceae > Spirillospora > Spirillospora montaniterrae. The sequence continues at coordinate 18,287 of NZ_WBMR01000064.1, read as the reverse complement.
CTGGTCTTCGCCGGCACGCCGGAGACGTCCGTTCCCGCCCTGGACGCGCTGCTCGCGTCCGACCACGAGGTGGCCGCGGTGGTGACGCGACCGGACGCCCGGTCCGGGCGCGGCCGCCACCTGGAGGCCAGTCCGGTCGCCGTACGGGCCGCCGAGGCGGGCGTCGAGGTGCTGAAGCCCGCCAAGGCCCGCGACCCGGAGTTCCTCGACCGGCTCCGCGCGATCGCGCCGGACTGCTGCCCGGTCGTCGCGTACGGGGCGCTGCTCCCGCGCGAGGCGCTGGACATCCCGCGGCACGGGTGGGTGAACCTGCACTTCTCGCTGCTGCCCGCGTGGCGCGGCGCGGCGCCCGTCCAGCGGGCGATCCTGCACGGCGACGACGTGACCGGCGCGGCCACCTTCCAGATCGAGGAGGGCCTCGACACCGGCCCGGTCTACGGGGTCCTCACCGAGCCCATCCGCCCCACCGACACCACGGGCGACCTGCTCGGACGGCTCGCCGTCGCGGGCGCCGGCCTGCTGCTCGACACGATGAACGGCATCGAGGCGGGCGTGCTGGAGCCGCGCCCGCAGCCCACCGAGGGCGTGTCGCACGCGGCCAAGCTGAACCCGGAGGACGGGCACGTCGACTGGCGGACGCCCGCCCTGCACATCGACCGCCTGGTCCGCGCCTGCACGCCCGCGCCGGGCGCGTGGACGACGTTCCGCGACGCCCGCGTCAAGCTCGGCCCCGTCCGCCTCGTCCCGGAGGCGGAGAAGCTGGCGCCGGGCGAGCTGCGTCCCGGGAAGAAGGAGGTGCTGGTCGGCACGGCCACGCACCCCGTCGCGCTCGGCGACGTGCAGCCGCAGGGCAAGCGCCGCATGGCCGCCGCCGACTGGGCGCGCGGCGTGGACCTCACCGGCAAGGACGCGTTGCACTGATGCCGCCGACCCGTGGCCGACGAGGCCGTCCCGACACCCGCAGGCCCGGCGGGCCCCGCCGGACGGGCCGTCCGGAGGACCTCGTCCGGCGTACCGCGTTCGACGTGATCCGCGCCGTGGAGACCCGCGACGCGTACGCGAACCTGCTGCTGCCCACCCGCCTGCGCGACCGCGGCATCACCGGCCGCGACGCCGCCCTCGCCACCGAGCTGACCTACGGCACGCTGCGCGGCCGCGGCACCTACGACGCGGTGCTCGCGCTGTGCAGCGACCGGGAGCTGCGCCGGATCGACGCGCCGCTGCTGGACGTGCTGCGCCTCGGCGCGCACCAGATCCTCGCCACCCGCATCCCGCCGCACGCCGCGGTCGGGACGGCGGTGGAGCTGGCGCGGTCGGTGTCGGGCCCCGGCCAGGCGAAGTTCGCGAACGCGGTGCTGCGCAAGGTCGCGACCCGCGACCTGGACGCGTGGCTCGCGATCGTCGCGCCCGCCGACGCCGACGCCACCGCCCGGCTGTCGATCGCGCACAGCCACCCCAAGTGGATCGTGTCGGCGCTGCGCGACGCGCTCGGCCCCGACCGCGGCGAGATCGGCGCGCTGCTGGAGGCCGACAACGCCCGCCCGCGGGTGACGCTGGTCGCCCGTCCCGGCCGCGCGACCCCGCAGGAGCTGTACGACGCGGGCGCCGAACCCGCCCCGTACTCGCCGTACGCGGCCGTGCTGGCGGAGGGCGACCCGGGGCACATCGGCGCCGTCCGGGACGGCCGCGCCGCCGTCCAGGACGAGGCGAGCCAGCTCGTCGCCCTCGCGCTCGCCGCGGCCCCGCTGGACGGCGCGGACGCCCGCTGGGCCGACATCTGCGCCGGTCCCGGCGGCAAGGCGGGCCTGCTGTCGGCAGTGGCGGCCGAGCGCGGCGCGCGCCTGCTCGCCGCCGACGTGCAGCCGCACCGCGCGGGCCTCGTCCGCCGCGCGGTCGACGACCGGACCGGCGTCGTCGCGGCGGACGGCACCGCCCCGGCGTGGCGGCCCGGCGCGTTCGACCGCGTCATGGTGGACGCGCCCTGCACCGGCCTCGGCGCGCTGCGGCGCCGTCCCGAGGCGCGCTGGCGCCGCGGCCCCGAGTCGGTCGCCGAGCTGGGCCCGCTGCAGCGGCGGCTGCTGGCGACCGCGCTGGAGTCGGTCCGTCCCGGCGGCGTCGTCGCCTACGTCACCTGCTCCCCGCACCTCGCCGAGACGCGGGTGGTGGTCGACGACGTGCTCCGCGACCGCGACGGCGTCGAGCGGCTCGACGCGCCCGCCGTCCTCGCGTCCGTCGCGGCGGATCTCACCGGCGTGGGCGACGGCCCGTACGCGCAGTTCTGGCCGCACCGGCACGGCACCGACGCGATGTTCCTCGCCCTCCTGCGCCGCGGGGACTGACACGCCGGTGCTCACCGGCTTCATGTTCGCGATGACGTACCTCGGCAGCGCCGGGTTCTATATCCCGGCGCTGGTCGTCCTTTTCTGGTGCGTGCATCCGCGGCTCGCCGCGCGCGCGATCGTCATCCTGTCGTTCGGGTCGACGCTCAACACCGTCCTGAAGCTGGTGTGGCACGCGCCGCGCCCGTTCTGGACGGACCCGGCCGTCCGCGGGCGGCAGCCGCTCGCCTCGTTCGGCATGCCGTCGGGGCACGCGCAGAACGCCGTCGTGACGTGGGGCTTCTTCGCGTCCCGCACGCGGCGCGCGGGCGTGTGGGCGGCGGCGGCCGCCGTGATCGTGCTGATCGGTGTGTCGCGGGTCTACCTCGGCGTGCACTCGTGGGGCCAGGTCCTCGCCGGCTGGGCGATCGGCCTGGGCGTCCTGATCCTGGCGCTGTGGCTGGAGCCGCGCGCCGTCCCGTGGTGGAGCCGCCGCCCGCTGCCCCTGCAGCTGGCGATGGCGCTGGTGATCTCGCTGGCGTTCCTGGGCGCCGCCTGGCTCGCCGTCCGCTCCCTGCACGGCTGGCGGTGGCCCGCCGCGTGGGCGGAGGCCCTCGTCGCGGCCGGCGGGCACACCCGTCCGATCACCGTGAACGAGGCGGCCGCCGCCACCGGCGGCCTGTTCGGGATCCTGGCGGGGATGTCGGTCCTCGCCGCGCGCGGCTGGTTCGACGCGGGCGGCACCCTCGGGCGCCGCCTCGCGCGCCTGGTCGTCGGCGCCGCGGGCGCGGGCGTGATCTCCTCGCTCGACCTGCTCCCGTGGCCCCGCGCGGGGGAGGCGTTCGCGGTGCAGGCGCTGCTGGCCCTGTGGGCGACGGCGGGCGCGCCGGAGGCGTTCGTCCGGCTCGGGCTGGCGTGCCGGGCCACCCCCGCGCTCACCCGGCCGGGTGATGGGCAGGACGAACCGGCCCAATAGACTCGGGGCATCATGGCACCACAGATCGCACCCAGCATCCTCTCCGCGGACTTCGCCCGCCTGGCCGAGGACGTCGCGCTCATCTCCGGCACCGCCGACTGGGTGCACGTCGACGTCATGGACAACCACTTCGTGCCCAACCTGACCCTCGGGCTCCCGGTCGTCGAGGCGCTGCTCAAGCACAGCGCGCTGCCCCTCGACTGCCACCTGATGATCGAGGACCCGGACCGGTGGGCGCCGCAGTACGCCGAGGCCGGGGCGGGCAGCGTCACGATCCACGCCGAGGCCGCCAAGGCGCCGATCCGGACCCTGCGCGCCATCCGCGCCGCCGGCGCGCGCGCCGGGCTCGGTGTGAATCCCGCCACGCCGGTCGAGGGCTTCGAAGACCTCCTCGGCGAGATCGACATGCTCCTGCTCATGACCGTCGAGCCCGGGTTCGGGGGGCAGAAGTTCCTCGACGTCGTGCTCCCGAAGGTCCGCCGCGCCCGCGACATGATCAAGGGCCGCGACCTGCCCGTCTGGGTGCAGGTGGACGGCGGCGTCAGCGCCGAGACGATCGAGCGCTGCGCGGACGCCGGCGCGGACGTGTTCGTCGCGGGCAGCGCCGTCTACGGCGCCGACGACCCGTCCGAGGCCGTCCGGCGGCTGAAGGCGCAGGCGGAGAAGGCGACCGCCGCCGCCTCCTGGTGAGGGCCGGGTGACCTCATGGTGACACTGCCCTGTACGGCCGTCCTGTTCGACGTGGACGGCACGCTCGTCGACTCGACCCCGCTGGTCGAGGCGGCCGCCCGCGTCTGGGCGGCGGAGTACGGGCTCGACGCCGACGAGTTCCTGTCGGGCGCGCACGGCCGCCGCACGAGCGACCGCGTCGCCGACTTCCTGCCCGCCGACCGGGTCGCCGCGGCCACCGCGCGCCTCGACGCCCTGGAGGCCGAGCGCACCGACGGGATCACCGCGCTGCCGGGCGCCCTGGCCCTGCTCACCGCGATGAACGGCATGCCGTGGGCGATGGTGACGTCGATGGACAAGGAGCAGCTCCGGGTCCGCACCGGGGTCGCCGGCGTCCCGCTGCCGCCCGTCGTGATCACCGCCGAGGACGTCCCGCGCGGGAAGCCCGACCCGACCGGCTACCTGCTGGGGGCCTCCCGCCTCGGCGTGGACCCGTCGGCTTGCGTGGTGATCGAGGACGCCCCGGCGGGCATCGCCGCGGGCCGTGCCGCCGGCGCGACCGTCCTGGCGGTCGCGACCAGCCACGACCGGTCGGAGCTGACCGCGGCGCACGCGGTCGTCGCGGACCTGACGCACGTGGCCACCGGCCCCGGCGGCCTCCGCCTCGCCCGCTGACCAGGGGCGGTCGTGGCGCGGTCCCCGCGGGCCGCGCCGCCGGGCCCACGTTGGGAATGGCGGTCACCACGGGCCTCGGCGGCGCGGAGTCGGGTGCGGGGAGCGGAGGCGGGTTCCGGATCGGGGTCTACCCGGTGCCGGAGATCGTTGAACGTTGAACCGGGCAAGGATAACCCGAGCGAGCGCTTGGTCAGCGGAAGGCGGCCGTGGCGATGCTCACATAGGGCGGGCGGCGGTTCGCATGGCACACTGTTCCCAAAGCATGAACGCGTGCTCCGGGGTCGGTGAAATTCCGAACCGGCGGTGACAGTCCGCGACCCGGCCGAAGCCATCGGCCGGTTGACCTGGTGGAACTCCAGGACCGACGGTGAAAGTCCGGATGGGAGGCAGCGCGCAGCACACCCCTGTGACGGCAGGGGTGCCCGCGACGTCGACGCACGTACACCCCCGGAGCCGGGTTCCGTACCGAACGGAACTGAGGAGGCCCGGGGAATGTTCACCGGCATCGTCGAGGAGCTCGGCGAGATCGTCGCGGTCGAGGCCGAGGGAGACTCGGCCGTCCTGACGATCCGCGGCCCGCTCGTCACCGAGGACGCCGTCCACGGCGCGTCGATCGCCGTCAACGGCGTTTGTCTCACCGTGGTGGACGTCAAGGACGGCACCTTCACCGCCGACGCGATGAAGGAGACGCTGGACCGGTCCAGCCTCGGCGCGCTGGAGCCCGGGTCCAAGGTCAACCTGGAGCGGCCCGTCCGGCTCTCCGACCGGCTCGGCGGCCACCTCGTCCAGGGTCACGTCGACGGCGTCGGAACGATCCTCTCCCGCGAACCGGGCGAACGCTGGGACGTCGTCACCGTCTCGCTGCCCGGGGAGCTCGCCCGCTACGTCGTCGGCAAGGGCTCGATCACGGTCGACGGCATCAGCCTCACCGTCGTCGACGCCGCCGCCGACCGGTTCAGCGTCGCGCTCATCCCGACGACGCTGGCCCTCACCACGCTCGGCCACAAGAAGCCCGGCGACCCCGTCAACCTCGAGGTCGACGTCGTCGCCAAGTACGTCGAGCGGATGCTCGGCGACCGCGCGGCAGGAGCCCCGGACCCGGTGGGCGGCGCGGCATGACCTGGCTGGACGCGGGCTTCGACGTCTTCGGCGAGCACATCCTGTGGACCGACCTCGCCGGCAACATCCTGTCGCTCGCCGTGGTGTGGCTCGCCATGCGCAAGACCCTCTGGACGTGGCCGGTGCAGCTGGCCGGCGCGCTGCTGCTGCTCGCCGCGTCCGTGCACGCCGACGTCCCCGGCAACGCCCTCAAGCAGGTGCTGTTCGGCTTCCTCGCCGTCTACGGCTGGGCGATGTGGGCGCGCGGACGGCGCGGCGGCGACCCCCTCGTCGTGCGGAGCGCCACGGCGAAGGAGCGCGCGGTGCTGATCGCGGCCCTCGTCGTCGGCACCGCCGCGGTCGCCGAGCTGTTCCTCCACGTCGACTGGCTCAAGGCCGCCTGGTCGCCGTGGGCGAACGCCTACATCTTCGTCGGCAGCGCCGTCGCGACGTTCGCGCAGAGCCGCGCGCTCGTCGACTTCTGGATCGTGTGGGTGCTGGTCGACCTGGTCGGCGTGCCGGTCGCCCTGCACTCCGGGCTGTACGTGTCCGGCGCGGTCTACGTGATCTTCTTCGTGATGGTGATGGTCGGGTTCAGGAACTGGCTGCGGGAAGCGAAGGCAGTGCCGGCCCCCGGGAACAAGGCGGTGACCGCATGAGCGGCGACGACGGACTGAACGGAAGCGGGATCTTCGACCCGATCGAGGAGGCGGTCGCCGACATCGCGGCGGGACGCGCCGTCGTGGTCGTCGACGACGAGGACCGCGAGAACGAGGGCGACATCATCTTCGCCGCGTCGAAGGCGACGCCGGAGCTGCTCACCTTCACGATCCGCTACACCAGCGGCGTGATCTGCGTCCCGATGGAGGGCGCCGACCTCGACCGGCTGCAGATCCCGCTGATGACCGCGCAGAACAGCGAGCGGATGCGCACCGCCTACACCGTCAGCGTCGACGCCCGGCTCGGCGTCAGCACCGGCATCTCCGCCGCCGACCGGGCCCGCACGATCCGGACCCTCGCCGACTCGGCGTCCGAGCCCCGCGACCTCGTCCGCCCCGGGCACATCTTCCCCCTGCGCTACCACGAGGGCGGCGTGCTGCGCCGCCGCGGGCACACCGAGGCCGCCGTCGACCTCGCCCGGATGGCCGGGCTCACCCCGGCGGGCGTCCTCGCCGAGGTCGTCAACGAGGACGGCACCATGGCGCGCCTCCCCGAGCTGCAGGTGTTCGCCAAGGAGCACGGCCTCAAGCTGATCTCCATCGAGCAGCTCGCCGAGCACCGCCGCCGCACCGAGGCGATGGTCACCCGGGTCGTCGAGACCCGGCTGCCGAACCGGTACGGGATGTGGCGCGCCGTCGGGTTCTCCAGCGAGATCGACGGCGGCGAGCACCTCGCGCTCGTCCTCGGCGAGATCGGCGACGGCGAGGACGTCCTCGTCCGCGCGCACTCCGAATGCCTCACCGGCGACGTCCTGCACTCCGAGCGCTGCGACTGCGGCACCCAGCTCGACGCCGCCATGGAGCGCATCGCCGCGGAGGGCCGCGGCGTCGTGGTGTACCTGCGCGGTCACGAGGGCCGCGGCATCGGCCTGCTGGCCAAGCTGCGCGCCTACGCCCTGCAGGACCACGGCTCCGACACCGTCGACGCCAACCTCGAACTCGGCCTGCCCGCCGACGCGCGCGAGTACTCCAACGCCGCGCATATGCTGCGTGACCTGGGCGTCCGCTCGATCCGGGTGCTCACCAACAACCCCGACAAGCTGGCGGGCCTGGACGGGTTCGGGCTGGAGGTGCGCGGCCGCGAGACGATGCCCGTCGTCGTCACCGAGCACAACCGGCGCTACCTGACGGTCAAGCGCGACCGTCTCGGACACGAGATCGAAGGACTCTCATGAGCGGTGCGGGACGCCCCGAGGACAGCGTCGTCGACGCCGCCGGGCTGACGCTCGGCGTCGTCTGCACCCGCTGGCACGGGCAGATCACCGACCAGCTGCTGGAGCGCGCCGTCGCCGCGGCGAAGGCGTGCGGGATCGACGCGCCCGTCGTCGTCCGGGTCGCCGGCGCCCTCGAGATCCCCGTGATCGCCCAGCAGCTCGCCCGCGACCTCGACGCCGTCGTCTGCCTCGGCGCGGTCATCCGGGGCGCGACCGCCCATTTCGACTATGTCTGCGACTCCGTGACGACCGGTGTGACACGCGTTGCACTGGACGAGTCGACTCCGGTGGGCAACGGGGTCCTCACATGTGACACCATTGAACAGGCGCTGGAACGCAGCGGGCTGCCGGGCAGCTCCGAGGACAAGGGATGGGAGGCGACTGTGGCCGCACTCGACACGGCACTGACCCTGCGAGGTCTGCGGCATCACGGTCACGCCGGGCACGGCCTGGAGCATCTGGGCTCCTGAGGTCCCCCCCGGCATCCGCAAGCCCAACCCATTCCGAAAGGCAATTCCGTGCTGTCACTCGTCCTGCCGAAGGGGTCGCTGGAGAAGGCGACCATGCAGCTGTTCGACGCCGCCGACCTCACCGTCCGGCGCGCCTCGGACCGCGACTACCGCGCCTCCATCGACGACCCGCGCATCGACCGCGTCCGGGTCCTGCGCCCGCAGGAGATCCCGACCTACCTCGAGCAGGGCCTGTTCGACCTCGGCATCACCGGCCGCGACTGGATCACCGAGACCGACTCCGACGTGGTCAGCCTCGGCGAGCTCCAGTACTCCAAGGCGACCTCCAACCCGGTCCGCGTGATCATGGCGGTGCCGGAGGACGCGCCCTGGCAGAGCGTGTCGGACCTGCCGGAGGGCGTCCGGATCTCCACCGAGTTCCCCGCGATGACCAAGCGGTTCCTCGACAAGCACGGCGTGAAGGCGAAGGTCGTCCCGTCCTACGGCGCGACGGAGGCGAAGGTCCCCGACATCGTGGACGCGATCGTCGACCTCACCGAGACCGGCTCGTCGCTCCGCAAGAACGGCCTGCGCATCCTCGACACCCTCCTGACCAGCTACACCGAGCTGGTCGCCAACCGGGAGGCCTACGAGGACGCCGAGAAGCGCGCCGCGATGGAGGACGTCTCCCTGCTGCTGCAGGGCGCGATCCGGGCGCGCGGCAACGTGCTGCTGAAGCTGAACGTCGCCCAGTCCGACCTGCCGAAGGTCCTGGACATCATGCCGTCGATGTCGTCGCCCACGGTCACCTCGCTGGCCGGCGGCGACTCCAGCGCGGTCGAGTCCGTCGTCGCCAAGCGCGGGGTGAACACGCTGATCCCCGCGCTGAAGGCGGCCGGCGCGCACGACATCCTCGAGATCCCCATCTCGAAGATCGTTGACTGAGGTCAGGGCCCTTCCGGTCGTGTGGCGTCCCCGCACCACACGGCTCGTGGCCTACATCACGGCGGGCGTGGTCGTGCTCGGCCTGATCGCGCTCGCCGTGGTGGTGGCCCCCCAGTTCAAGCTGTTCGACCGGATCCTCATCGTCGTGTTCGGCCTGGTCGTCGCGTGGGTCCTGCACATGCTGGCCCGCTGCCGCGTCACCGCCGACGAGTCGGGCCTCACGGTCGTCAACGCGTTCCGCACCCGCCGCCTCGACTGGCCCGAGGTGCTCGGCGTGTCGATGACCGAGGGCGACCCGTGGCCCACCCTCGACCTCGCGGACGGCACGTCCATCGGCGCGATGGGCATCAACGGCGCCGAGAAGACCCTCGCCGCCCGCCAGCTCACCGAGCTGAAGGCCCTCCTCCGCACCCGCAGCGAAACCCCCGACCCCGCCTGACACCCCGGTGTCGGCGTTCGCCGGGCAGGGGGCCGTATTCCTGCGCCAGAATGCCTGCATGAGTGCGGAGAGTGTCGATGTGGGCGCAAAGAGTATCCGGGCGAGCGTCGATTCATTGCCTCACTGGGTGTTCCCGCCGCCCGGCGGGTTCACCGCCGATCATTTTCTGCGCATGCGCGACCTGCCGCGCCAGTCCGAGCTGATCGACGGAGCTCTGATCTTCGCCGCTCCTCAGACGCGCTGGCACTCGCACACGGTGAGCCTGCTGACCGCCGAGCTGCGGCGTCAGGCTCCTGAGGACCTGGATGCCATCCACGGCATGACGGTGAGACTCGACGAACGCCAGGCACCGGCAACGGACGTGGTGGTCGTGACGGCGGAGGCCATGCGTCGTGAACGGCCGGATCACTATTTCTTCCCGGAAGACGTCCGGCTCGTCGTAGAGGCCGTCCTGCCGGACTCGGCGATCCGCGACCGGGATGTCAAGCCGCGCCGATACGCCGCCGCCGGGATCAAGCACTTCTGGCGCGTCGAGCAGGACGACGGCCGGACCATCGTGTACGTCTACCAGCTCGATCCCGCCACCGGCTCCTACGTCCCCACCGGCATCCACCATGACCGGCTCAAGCTGACCCTGCCCTTCGGCATCGACATTGACATCGATCTCACTTCCACCGGTACACTCCGCCGGCCTCCCGGCCCCGCCTAGGTACCTCGCGGGACGAGTGCGCCTGAAGTCGTGGGGTGGAACGTGAGTACGGAGGACGCCGATGAAGGCGCGGGAATCATCCTGGCGAGCGTCGAGTCCTTGCCGGACTGGGTGCGCCCGCCGGCGGGCGGGTTCACCGCGGATCACTTCCTTCGCATACGCGGTCTGCCCCGTCAGACCGAGCTGATCGACGGTGCCCTGGTCTTCGCCGCCCCGCAGACGCTGTGGCATTCCTGTGTGAAGCACTTGATCGGCGAGGATCTGCGGCGCCAGGCCCCGGACGGGTTGATCCCGGTCAGCGGTATGACCGTGAAGCTCGATGACCGGCAGGCGCCGGCGCCGGATGTGGCCCTGGTGACGCTGGAGGCGTGCCGTCGAGGGGGACCGGACCTGTACTTCTTCTCCAGGGGAGACGTCCGGCTCGTGGTGGAGGTGGTCCTGCCGGATTCGGAGATCCGCGACCGCGACGTCAAGCCCCGAAGGTACGCGGCCGCGGGGATCCCGCACTTCTGGCGGGTCGAGGACGTCGGTGACCGGACGGTCGTCTTCGTCCATGAGCTCGATCACGCAGCCCGGTCTTATGGGCCGCCCAGTGTTCATCGTGGGCGGCTCAAGGTGACGGTGCCGTTCGATATCGAGATCGACCTGGCGGCCATCGACGCGCGGTGGTGAGTGCGCGGGTCAGTCGGTGGTGGTGTTGGTGGGGGCGGGTGGGACTCGGTAGGGGTCGGTGGAGCCGAAGGCCCAGTCGAGCATGCGGGCGGCGTCGGTGAAGCGGGCGCGCTCGTCGGTGGTGGAGCTGTTCAGGACGATCCCGGTGAGGGCGCGGCCGTCGCGGCGGGCGGCGAACAGCAGGGAGTAGCCGGCGGCGTCGGTGGTGCCGGTCTTGATGCCGGCCGCGCCCCGGTAGGAGCCGAGGAGCCGGTTGGTGTTCGACCAGGTGTAGGCGTGATGGGTCGTGGTTCTGGCGAGCCTGTACGTCCTGCGGCCGACGGTGGTGCGGAAGACGGCGTCGTCCATCGCGTAGCCGGCGAGGCGGACCTGGTCGCGGGCGGTGGAGCGGGTGGACGTGGCCGTCGGCCAGGGCAGGCCGTCGAAGTTGGCGTAGACGGTGTGGTCGAGGCCGAGCTCCCGGGCGGCCTCGTTCATCTTGGCGACGAACCGGCCCTTGCCGGGGCCGTAGGCGTCGGCGAGGGCGTAGGCGGCGTCGCAGCCGGACGGCAGCAGCAGCGCGTTGAGGAGCTGGCGCACTGTGAGCCTGTCGCCGGCGTGCAGGCCGGCGGTGCTGCCGTCGTGCTTCTTCGCGTACGTCAGGTACTTGCGCTTGATCTTGATCTCGCGGCCGAGCCCGCCCTCGTGCAGGACGACGAGCGCGGTCATCACCTTGGTGATGCTGGCGATGGGGCGTTCGGTGTCGGCGGCGCGTGACCACACGGTGGTGCCGGACGTCGCGTCATAGAGCAGCGCCGACCTGGCGCCGACACCGGCCGGTCCGGCGGCGGGACGCGCCGCCGCCGCGCGGGCCGGGGCCGCCGCCAGCGAGGGGACGGCGGCCAGGGTCAGGACGGCGATCGTGCGGTGGCGGGCGGCGAGTCTGGTGATCACATTCGGACACTGCCACCCGGACGGGCCGTCTTCAAGCACCGTGCAGGCCCGCCACCAGCGAAAACGTGACCTGTATGGTTCACCGTACAGATTTACCTGTATGGTCGACCGTACAGATCGGAGGGGGTGATGGGAATCGACGCGTGGATCGGGCGGCTGCCCAAGGTCGAGCTGCATGTGCACCTGGAGGGCTCGCTGCGGCCGGCGACGCTGCTGTCGCTGGCGCGGCGCCACGGCGTCGACCTGGCCGGCGACGTCGAGGCGCTCTACCGGTTCGAGGACTTCGGCGACTTCGCGCGGCTGTTCCTCGCGGGGCTGAACGTCCTGCGCGGCGTCGAGGACTTCGCGGACGCCACCGTCGCGCTGGCCGGGGAGCTGGCGGCGCAGAACGTCCGGTACGCCGAGGTGACGACGACGCCGGTGCAGCATCACCGCCGCGGCGTCGTGCTGGAGGAGTACGCGGACGGGCTGGACGAGGGCCGGCGGCGCGCGCGCGACGAGCACGGGGTGGAGATCGGCTGGATCTGCGACATCTCCCGCGAGTCGGAGGTGCCGGACTCGCACCTCACGGTGGACTTCCTGCTCGGCCGGACGGCGCCCGGCGGGGTCGTCGGCCTCGGTCTCGGCGGGGTGGAGGAGGGGTTCCCGCCCGAGCCGTTCGCGTCCTCGTTCGCGAAGGCGAAGGCGGCCGGGCTGGCCGCGCTGCCGCACGCCGGGGAGACCGTCGGCCCGGAGAGCATCTGGGGCGCGCTGCGGTCGCTGAAGGCCGACCGGATCGGGCACGGCATCCGCTGCCTGGACGACCCCGCGCTGGTCGCGCACCTCGCCGAACGGCGGATCCCGCTGGAGGTGGCGCCGACGTCCAACGTCGCCCTCAAGCTGGCGAAGAGCCCGGGGAGCCACGTGCTCGGCGAGCTGGTGCGGGCGGGGCTGGTCGTGACGCTGAACACCGACGATCCGGCCTATTTCCGGACGACGCTGAACGACGAGCTGCGCATGGCCCACGACCTGCACGGCTTCACCCGCCGCGCGCTGCTGGACGCGCAGGTCACCGCGCTGGAAGCCTCGTACGCGCCCGCTGCGACCAAGGCCGCCGTCCGGCGGGAACTCGACGACGTCGCTCTGTGACGAGGAGGCATCTGCCATGGCACGCCCGCCTGGAGCGGACCGTCCGCTGTACGTGCGCATCGCGATGTCGCTCAAGAGCCGGATCCTGGCCGGGCACTACGCGCCCGGGCAGCGGCTGCCGGGGGAGGACGACCTCGCCGCCGCGATGGGCGCCAGCCGCAGCACCGTCCGCCAGGCGCTGACCGAGCTCCGCGACACCGGTTATGTCACCAGCCGCCGCGGGTCCGGCAGCTACGTCGCGGACCCGCTGCCGATCGAGCCGCTGTCGCCGCGGTCGGGCCCGGTCTACACCGGCTTCCTCGATGACCTGGACAACGAGGCCCACCACGTCGTCGAACGCGACCGCGTACAGGAAGAACTGCTTGCGGACGAGGCCCTAGCCGCGCGCCTGAAGGTCCCGGTGGGCGCACCCGTGGTCCGCTACCGCGCCACCCGGCTTCGCCACGGCGTCCCGTACGGCGTCGCGACCGACGTTCTGCCCCGGGCGGTCGCCGACCGCATCACCCCGGACGTCCTCGACGCGAGCCCCACGATCGTCGACGCGCTGGCGCTCGCGGGAAGCCGCGTCGCCGAGAGCCTGCAGCGCCTCGAACCCGCCGTCCTGGACGCGGCGGACGCGCGGCGCTGCGGAACGTCCGCCGGCGACCCGGCGCTCGCCATCACCGGCACCGCCTACGACGCCGGCCGCGCGCCGATCGACGCCTACACGCTGACGGTCGTCACCGGCTACGGCATAGGCCTGCACCTGACCCGCGCCACCACCGCGGACGGCAGCGACTAAAGGGCGGCCACGAGCGTGACGGCGCCGGCGGTGATGAGCGCGGCGGCCCACACGCGGTCCAGGTTGAACCAGGCGCGCCGCAGGATCGCCAGGCCCACGATCTCGTAGACGGCGACGGCGATGATCCCGGCGACCGCCAGCATCGCCAGCGTGTGCACGCCGGTCACGAAGATCGCGGCGGACACGGCGTTCCCGGACGCCGACGCGAACCCGTGGTGGTGGCCGGCGGGGACCGTCCCGGACGAGGTGAGCACGGGCAGCAGCATCAGCCCCGCGCCGTGCGCCGACGACATCAGGAACGACCAGGCGGCGAGCTGCCACAGCGAGATCCGCATGCCGACCCAGCGGAAGTGCCGCCGCGACAGCAGCCGCCACAGCCCGAACCCGACCAGCACGATCCCGCCGCCGATCGCGACCGCCTGGGTCGCCACGACCGACCGGGTCAGCGCGACGAGGACCGCGACGGCCCCGACGGACGCGGCGTGGCCCGCGGCGATCGCCGGCAGCGACTGCAGGACGAGCGCCCTGCTGCGCTCCTGGAGGCCGCGGGCCACGGCGAACAGCCAGCCCATCGCCGGGTTGAGGCCGTGGAAGGCGCCCATCGCGACGAGCGCGGCGAGCGAACCGTCCTTCACCGCTCTACGGGTAGCAGTAGGAGTCGGACGACGCGTCGCCGCCCTGCAGCCGCGTCTGGTGGGGGCGCCTGCCGCGGAACGCGTCGCCGTGCGGGAAGAACCGCTCGTCGAGCGCGAAGCCGTCCGCGGTGGAGTCGAGCTTGGCCATCCAGGCGCCGACGCCGTCGGGGTAGAACTGGTCGTCCCAGGAGCCGTAGAGGGAGTTGGTGACGTAGACGCGCTTCCCGTCGCGGCTGACCTCGACCATCTGCGGCCCGCCGGCGAGCGGCAGGTCCGGCGCGGCCGGGTGCGGGGTGCGGCCGACGATGCCGCCGATGCGCACCGAGCCGGCCTCGACGGGGTGGAACGGGTCGCTGACGTCGTAGCGCTTCAGCTCGCCGGTGCCCCAGCACGACACGTACAGCCACTGGTCGTCCACCGACAGGTCGATGTCGGTGACCAGCGGCGGGACGGCGCCGAACGGCGCGATGACCTCCGGCAACCGCGACGCGTCGGCGGGCTCGGCGGGGATAGTGATGACCTTCGTCGCGGCCCACCGGTCGCCGTCGCGGTGCCACAGCCACACCGACGCCGACAGGTCCTCGACGCTGACGACGACGCCGGCGAAGCCGTACTGCTTCGTCGGGTCGTGCGCGGGCCGCAGCTCCAGCACCATCTGGTGCTCGTCGCCGAGGTCGACCTCCTGGACGTGGCGGCGCTTGCGCAGGTCCCAGAAGTGCAGCGAGTGCCCGTACTTGCGGCCGAGCAGCAGCTCCCCGACGACACCGTCCTCGATCATGGACGGGGTGCCCCATTCGGAGGTGATGAGCACGTCGTGCGCGATGTGCCACCAGGCGTCGTAGGCGAAGTACTGCGGGCCGCGGTCGACCTCCCAGCGGCCGAGGACGTCGAACGAGGTGTGGTCGAGGAGCGCGATCCCGCCCGGTCCGTCCTCTCCGTTGGCGCCGCCGAGCGCGGTGAGGTACAGCCCCTCGGGGCCGCAGTGGACGGTGTGGGGCCGCGAGTATCCGGCGCGTTTCGCCAGCTCGTCCGGCTCCAGCACCTTGATGATCTCCGGCGCGGTCGGCTTGTCCTTCGTGTCGATGACGTAGACGCGCGACGACCGCAGCCCCGGCACGATCAGGTAGCGGCGCTCCACGTGCGGGTGCGGCGCGTAGGGGCACAGGGCGCTGCTGCACGCGTTCCATCCGAAGTGGTGCAGCTCGTCGCCGAGGTAGGGCAGGTCCGTCCAGCCGACGACGTCGCCGTAGGACGCCGAGCCCGGGTCGACGTCGAGGACGGCGATCGCGTCCGGCTTCTCCGCCGCGCGGTCGAACGCCGCGACGTAGGCGAGCTTCTCCGGCGGCGCGGACACCGCGTCCCGCGGCGAGGCGTAGAAGGTCGGGTCGGGCTTCCACAGTGCCATGGCGGGTCCCTTCAGGAGACGGTGACCGGGTGGCGGACGACGGCGCCGAACAGGTAGCCGAGCGTGTTGTAGGGCGCGGTGGCCGGCTGGGACGCGCCGGTGTCGTCGGTCGCGCGGGCGAGCAGCTCGTGGCCTCCGGGGCCGTCCGGCCGCCACGGGAACTCCCAGCGGACCCAGCCGCGCGCGTCGGCGTGCCGGTCGCGCAGGCGGGCGTGCCGCCAGGTGCGGCCGCCGTCCACGCTGACCTCGACCTTCTTCACGCGTCCCGTCCCGGACCAGGACCGTCCGTGCAGGACCTGGGGGCGGGCGGGCAGCGGCGCGTCCCACGGCAGCTCGAACGCCGACTTGACGTTCATGCGGGTGAGCGGCGCGCTGCCCTCGGGCGGGTAGCCGGGGCCGAAGAACCGGTAGTAGCGGGTGTTCCATGGGGAGAAGAGCGGCTCGTCTGCGACCTGGATGTCGCCGACCCACTTGATGTTGGCGACGCCGACCCAGGACGGGACGACTAGCCGGACGGGGAAGCCGTGGTCGGGCGGCAGCGGCGCGCCGTTCATCTCGTAGGCGAGCAGGACGTCCTTGAGCGCCTTGGCGACGGGTAGGGGACGCCTGACCCGGCCGAGGTTCTCGCCTTTGTCCACGAAGTCAGCGTCCAGCCCGCGCGGGAGGATGTCCACCGCCTCAGGGGTGAGACCCGCGCGTTCGAGGACGGCCGACAGCGGCACGCCGCGCCAGCGCGCGACGCCTACGGCGCCGAGCTTCCACGCGGTGCCGGACACCTGCTGTCCCTGCTGGGAGGTGTAGAAGCTGCGCGCGTTGCCGGTGCATTCGATGAACGAGGTGATGGTCTCGGCGCGCATGCCGAGGAGGTCCTCGTAGGAGAACTCGACGGGACGCTCCTCCGGCGGTGCGCCGTGCAGGCCGGTGCCCCAGAGCTTGAGCCGCCAGGTGCGGGCGTCGATGCGCGGGGTGGCGATGTGGTTGCGGACGAAGAACCGGTCCACGGGCGTGAGGTGGCCCTGCCCGCGCATGGCCTCCCAGCGCATCTCCGCGTTGGTGCCCTGCGGGATGAACAGTTCGGGCGGCAGCGGTTTGACGATCCCGGTGGCGGGGGCGGTGTCGGCGAACGCCGGGCGCGGGACGGCGGCGGCGCCGAGGGCGGCGCCGAGGCCCGCGCCGGCGGACAGCCGCAGCATGCCGCGCCGCGACAGCGCCTGGCCGGCTGGTGCCTGGGCCGCGCGGACGCGCTGGTAAGTAGCCTCGTCGGTCAGGTCGCCGTCGTGGCCGGGCTGGGGACGGTGGGGGGTGTCACCGGTTCGCATGTGCTCGATGCTGCTGACCGGCCGCCCGAAAGTCAACTTTCCCTACAGCTTTACCATGGAAACGGAGCCGGAAACCGGGGATGCGGACGTCTGGGAGTCCGCCGCTCCGCTGGGTAGCCTGGCGACCATGGCGGAGACGGCGCCGACGGCGGCGGGCGAGGTCGACTCGCCCGCGGACCTCGCGACCCTGCTGGACCGGCACGCCTACCTCTGCGACGAGGGCCTCGCCACCGCGTGCTTCCTCGCGCTGCGGATGGGCCGGCCGCTCTTCCTGGAGGGCGAGGCCGGGGTCGGCAAGACGGAGCTGGCCAAGACCCTCGCGACCGCGCTCGGCGCGCCGCTGATCCGGCTGCAGTGCTACGAGGGCCTCGACGCCTCGCAGGCGCTCTACGACTGGGACTTCCCCCGCCAGCTCCTGCACCTGCGCGCGGCCGAGGCCGCGGGCGTCGGCGACGTCGCGCGGCTGGAAGGCGAGCTGTACGACCGGCGGTTCCTGCTCGCCCGGCCGCTGCTGCGGGCGCTGGAGACCTCCCCGAGCGTGCTGCTCGTCGACGAGCTGGACCGCGCCGACGACGAGTTCGAGGCGTTCCTGCTCGAGGTGCTCAGCGACTTCACCATCACCGTCCCCGAGCTCGGCACGATCCGCGCCGAGCGCCCGCCGGTCGTCGTCGTCACCTCCAACCGGACCCGCGAGGTGCACGACGCGCTGAAGCGCCGCTGCCTGTACCACTGGCTGGAGCACCCGTCGTTCGACCGCGAGGTCGCGATCATCCGGCGGCGGCTGCCCGCCGCGGCCGCGCGGCTGGCCGGGCAGGTCGCGGGCGCGGCGCAGCGGCTCCGGACCCGGGACCTGCTCAAGCCGCCGGGCGTCGCGGAGACCCTGGACTGGACCGAGGCGCTGGTCGCGCTCGGCGTCCGCGAGCTGGACCCGGGCACCGCCGCGGTGACGCTCGGCGCCGTGCTCAAGTACCGCGAGGACCAGCAGCGCGTCCTCGCCGGCGGCCTCGACGCCCTGCTGAACGGCGGGTGAGCGGCGGTGCGGGACGTCACCGAGACGATGGTCGGGTTCGCCAGGACGCTGCGCGCCCTCGTCGCCGCCCGGATCGACACGCTCCCGCTCCCCGAACGGGCCGTCCTGCGGGACGCCACGACCTTCCCGGAGAGCGGGTTCCGGGCCGAGGGCGTGGCCGCCGTCTCCGCCCG
>NZ_WBMR01000063.1 GCF_008923365.1 Actinomadura montaniterrae | reverse complement strand
CCTCCTCGGCCGCGTCGGCGCGCGCGCGGGCGGTCGAGGTCTCGCGCCAGGCGGCCTCGGCCTGCCGCTGCGAGGCGTCCCGTTCCCGCTGCGCGATGGCGACCTCCCCGGCGGCGTCGGCGCGGGCGTCGGCGACCCGCCGCTCGACGCCGGCGACGCCCAGCTCGGAGACCAGCGACCCGGCGAGCCGGTCGGCGACGGCTTCGAGCCGCTCCACCATCTCCCACGTCCAGGCGACCTGGCCGGTGAGTCCCGGCGCTTCGCGCGCGCGCTCGCGTTGCTCGTGCGCGGCCCGCTCGCACGCGCCGCCGGTGTCCTGGCAGTAGCGGACGGTGCGGGCGCCGCGCACCGGCTGCGGTACGGGCCTGCCGCAGCCGGCGCACGGCCAGACCGCGACCGGGTCGCCCGTGCGGGCGATCCCGGCGCGGGGCACGGTGTCGAGCCCGGCGTCGCGTCCCGTATCGTGCGGGAGTCGCGTATCGAGCCCGCGTCCGGCATCGGGCGCGCGTGCGGTGTCCGCTCCGTCGCGCGCGGGCGCGGACGGCGCGTCCTCCGGCGGGACGGTCTGGGCGGCGTACGCCGGGTCGTTGTAGAAGCCGGGGTCCGTGATCACTGGAAGGTCGGTCAACGTCGGGGCGGCAGGGGTCGGGGCGCTGTCGAACGGGGCGACCTTCTGGTCTTCCATGTGCCGTTGTACGCGGCGCAACGCGGGAACGTTCGACGGTCTCCCCGGCGACTTGCGGCGCCCCTCCCCCACGCGCCGCGCGCGACCGCCTAGCCCGCCTGTTCCCGCAGGTAGGCGTCGCGCACGCGGCTGCGGCTGAGTTTGCCGGACGGGGTGCGCGGCAGCGTCGCGCGGAACTCCACCTTGCGCGGGTGCTTGAGCCGGGCCAGCCGGGGCTCGCAGTGGGCGAGCAGCTCGGCGGCGAGGGCGTCGCCCGCGGCGGCGCCGTCGGCGGGTTCGACGAGGGCGACGACGCGCTGCCCCCAGTCCTCGTCCGGGACGCCGATGACGACGACGTCGCCGACGGCGGGATGCTGGAGCAGCACGGACTCGATCTCGGCCGGGTAGATGTTGACGCCGCCGGAGATGATGAGGTCGGTGCGGCGGTCGCTCATGTAGAGCCAGCCGTCCTCGTCGAGGTGGCCGAGGTCGCCGGGGGTGTAGAACGCGCCGCGCATGGTGGAGGCGGTCTTGTCCGGGTCGCCGTGGTACTCGAAGCCCGGCTGGCCGGCGGCGTAGATCAGGCCGGTCTCGCCGGGCGGCAGCTCCGCGCCCTCCGGGTCGAGGATCTTGATCTCCACGCCGTCGACGGCGCGGCCGACCGTCCCGGGATGGGCGAGCCAGTCCTGCGGGGTGGCGACGACGACGGCGCCGCTCTCGGTGGAGCCGTAGTACTCGTAGAGGACGGGCCCCCACCAGTCCATCATCCGCTGCTTGGTCTCGACGGGGATCGGCGCGGCGCTGTGGTAGACCTGCCGCAGCGACGACAGGTCGTAGCGGGCGCGGACCTCGTCGGGCAGGGCGAGCATGCGGTGGAACATGGTCGGCACCATGAAGGAGTTGGTGACGCCGTGCCGCTGGATCAGCTCGAGGGTCTGCTCGGGCCGGAACCGGGACGCGACGACGACGGCGTGCCCGAGGTTGAGCGCCATCATCGCGTGGACGCAGGGGGCCGAGTGGTAGAGCGGCCCGATCGCGAGGTGCACCTCGTCGCCCGGTTCGAGGCCCAGGTGGGTCATCAGCGTCGAGCGCATGAGGTCGAAGAGCAGTTCCGGCGGGACGTCGAGCAGCGGGCGCCGCACGCCCTTGGGGCGCCCGGTCGTCCCGGACGTGTAGAGCATGATGGAGCCCATCCGGCGCTTGGCCGGGGGTGCGGCGCTGCCGGTCGCGCACAGCCCCGCCATCGAGCGGTAGCCGTCGGCGGGGTCGACGCTGATCCGCAGCTCGGCGGCGATCCCGGCGTCGCCGGCGGCGCCGGAGACGACGGGCGCGAACGCGCTCTCGGTCACGACGGCCCGGGCGCCGCAGTCGGCGAGGATGTAGCCGATCTCGGGCGCGGTCAGGTGCCGGCTGACCGGCACGATGTAGAGGCCGGACTGCATCGCCGCCAGCAGCACGGTGAGGAAGTCGGGGCGGTTGCCGAGCACGGTCGCGACGGCGTCGCCGGGCCGCAGGCCGAGCCCGTCCAGGGCGTTCGACAGCCGGTTCACCTCGGCGTGCAGCTCGCCGTAGGAGACGGGGACGCCGGGGGCCAGGATCGCGGGGCGGTCCGGGTCGTTGGTCGCGATCTCGTAGAAGCCGACGCCCTCGACGCCCATACGGCTCTCCTCTGCAGCGGGTGGGATGGCCGGTGACCTTTCATCCCATATGACCCACCCGGGTGTCGGCGCGTCAAGATTGCGGACCGTCCGGAATCCGGGCCGCCCGGGGCCGACCGGGCGCGGCGCCCGCGTCAGGCGGCTTCGAGGGCGGCGCGGGCCATGGTGTGCAGCAGGTCGCCCATGGCGTCGCGGTCGAGGCCGGCGGCGCTGCGCGGGGTGGAGTTGAGCAGGCCGAAGCAGGCGTGGACGGCGGCGCGCGTCCGCCCGTCGGGCAGGGCGGGGCGCAGCCGCCGCAGCACCGCCACCCATTCCTCCACGTAGGCGCGCTGCAGCCGGCGGACCTCGTGGCGCTGCGGCGCGGGGACGTTGTCGAGCTCGCGTTCGTGGACGGTGATGAGCGCGGGGTTGTCCAGCGCGAACGCGATGTGCCAGCGCAGCAGCGCGTCGAGGGCCCGGCCGGGGTCGGGGTCGGCGGCGCGGCGGACGCCCTCGGCGTGCAGCCGCTCGCTGATGTCGACGAGCATCTCGGCGAGGACGGCCTCCTTGCCGCTGAAGTGCCGGTAGAGCGCGGGCCCGGTGAGCCCGACGGCCCGGCCGAGGTCGCCGATGGACGCCCCGTGGTAACCGCGGGCGGCGAACAGCTCGGCCGCCGCGGCGAGGATCTCGGCGCGGCGCGGGTTCACCGCGGCGAGCGGCGGCCCGGCGGCCGGGTCGCCGGGCGCCGGGGCCGGGTAGGAGGTCATGGGGGCAGTCTAGACTAGAGATGTTAATCGGCATTAACATCGGCGTTGTTAACGAGCATTAACTGGGAAGGGGACCATGACCGGACCCGAGATCGGCAGCCGCGCCGACGTCGCCGGCGAGGCGTTCAAGGCGAGCGCCGCGCACAACGAGGCGCTGGTCGCCGAGCTGCGCGACCGCGTCGACCGGGCCGGGCGCGGCGGTCCGGAGCGGGCCCGCGAGCGGCACGTGGCGCGCGGCAAGCTGCTCCCCCGCGACCGGGTCGACACGCTGCTCGACCCCGGCTCGCCGTTCCTGGAGCTGTCGCCGCTGGCCGCGAACGGCATGTACGGCGACGAGGCGCCGGGCGCCGGGATCATCACCGGCGTCGGCCGGGTGTCCGGCCGCGAGTGCGTGATCGTCGCCAACGACGCCACCGTGAAGGGCGGGACGTACTACCCGGTCACGGTCAAGAAGCATCTGCGCGCGCAGGAGGTGGCGCTGCACAACCGCCTCCCCTGCGTCTACCTGGTCGACTCCGGCGGCGCGTTCCTGCCCCGGCAGGACGAGGTGTTCCCCGACCGCGAACATTTCGGCCGCATCTTCTACAACCAGGCGACCATGTCCGGGCGCGGCATCCCGCAGATCGCGGCGGTCCTCGGCTCGTGCA
This sequence comes from Actinomadura montaniterrae, assembly GCF_008923365.1. Taxonomy (GTDB): domain Bacteria; phylum Actinomycetota; class Actinomycetes; order Streptosporangiales; family Streptosporangiaceae; genus Spirillospora; species Spirillospora montaniterrae. Next base: position 42,982 of record NZ_WBMR01000063.1, on the reverse strand, counting down.
CGGCGGGCGGCGCCTACGTCCCCGCGATGAGCGACGAGGCGGTGATCGTCCGCGGCCAGGGCACGATCTTCCTCGGCGGGCCGCCGCTGGTGAAGGCCGCGACCGGCGAGGTCGTGACGGCCGAGGAGCTCGGCGGCGGCGAGCTGCACTCCCGCACGTCCGGGGTGACCGACCACCTCGCCGAGGACGACGCGCACGCGCTGCGGATCGTCCGCGACATCGTCGGCACGCTCGGCCCGCGCGAGCCGCGCCCGTGGGACGTGGCGCCCTCGGAGGAGCCGGCGGCCGACCCGTCCGAGCTGTACGGGGTCGTCCCGCCCGACCCGCGCACCCCCTACGACGTGCGCGAGGTCATCGCACGGATCGTGGACGGCAGCCGGTTCCAGGAGTTCAAGAAGGAGTACGGCGCGACGCTCGTCACCGGGTTCGCGCGCATCCACGGGCACCCGGTCGGGATCGTCGCGAACAACGGCATCCTGTTCGGCGAGTCGGCGCAGAAGGGCGCGCACTTCATCGAGCTGTGCGACCGGCGCAGCGTCCCGCTGGTGTTCCTGCAGAACATCACCGGTTTCATGGTCGGCCGCGAGTACGAGGCGGGCGGCATCGCCAAGCACGGCGCGAAGATGGTCACGGCCGTGTCGTGCGCGCGCGTCCCGAAGTTCACGGTCGTCATCGGCGGGTCGTTCGGCGCGGGCAACTACGCGATGTGCGGCCGGGCGTACTCGCCGCGCTTCCTGTGGATGTGGCCGAACGCCCGCATCTCGGTCATGGGCGGCGAGCAGGCCGCGAGCGTGCTCGCGACGGTCCGCCGCGACCAGATGGACGCCCGCGGCGAGGACTGGCCCGCCGAGGACGAGGAGGCGTTCAAGGCGCCGATCCGCGACCAGTACGAGGCACAGGGCAACCCGTACTACTCGACGGCCCGGCTGTGGGACGACGGGGTGATCGACCCGCTCGACACCCGCCGCGTCCTCGGCCTCGGGCTGTCCGCCGCCGCCAACGCACCGCTGGAGCCGGTCGGCTACGGCGTCTTCCGGATGTGAGGGACACAGTGTCAACCCGACGCGGAGCAGCAGCGTCATCCCGACGCGGAGCATCGATGTTCGACAGCGTCCTGGTCGCCAACCGGGGTGAGATCGCCGTCCGCGTTTTCCGCACGCTGCGACGGCTCGGGGTCCGCTCGGTCGCCGTCCACACGGACGCCGACGCGGGCGCCCGCCATGTGCGGGAAGCCGACGAGGCGCTCCGCATCCCGTCCTACCTGGACATCGACGCGGTCGTCGGCGCCGCCCGCGCGGCGGGCGCGGCGGCCGTCCACCCCGGGTACGGGTTCCTCGCCGAGAACACGGCGTTCGCGCAGGCGTGCGCCGACGCCGGGCTGGTGTTCATCGGGCCGCCCGCGTCCGCGATCGAGGCGATGGGCGACAAGATCCGCGCGAAGCGGACGGTCGCCGCGGCCGGCGTCCCGGTCGTCCCAGGACGGGACGAGCCGGGCCTGTCGGACGCCGAGCTGGAGGCCGCCGCGCTGGAGGTCGGCCTTCCGGTGCTGCTCAAGCCGTCGGCGGGCGGCGGCGGCAAGGGCATGCGGCTCGTCCGCGACGCGGCGGACCTGCCGGACGCGATCGCGTCCGCCCGCCGCGAGGCGCGCGGCTCGTTCGGCGACGACACGCTGCTCGCCGAGCGGTTCGTGGAGAACCCCCGGCACATCGAGATCCAGGTGTTCGCCGACGCGCACGGCAACGCCGTCCACCTGGGCGAGCGCGAGTGCAGCCTGCAGCGCCGGCACCAGAAGATCGTCGAGGAGGCGCCGTCGCCGCTGCTGGACGAGGCGTCCCGGGCGCGGATGGGCGCCGCCGCCGTCGCGGCCGCGCAGGCGGTCGGGTACGTGGGCGCGGGGACGGTCGAGTACATCGTGTCCGCCGACCGCCCGGACGAGTTCTTCTTCATGGAGATGAACACCCGGCTGCAGGTCGAGCATCCCGTCACCGAGCTGGTCACCGGCCTCGACCTGGTCGAACTCCAGCTGCGCGTCGCGGCGGGCGAGCCGCTGCCGTTCGGGCAGGACGGCGTGCGGCTGGACGGCCACGCGATCGAGGCGCGCGTCTACGCCGAGGACCCGGCGCGCGGCTTCCTGCCGACCGGCGGCACCGTCCTCGCGCTCGGCGAGCCGGAGGGCGCCCGCGTCGACTCGGGCCTCGACGTCGGGACGGAGGTCGGCGGGTCCTACGACCCGATGCTGGCGAAGGTGATCGTCCACGGCGCCGACCGCACCGAGGCGCTGCACCGCCTCGACCGGGCGCTCGCCGGCTACACGCTGCTGGGCGTGCCGACGAACGTGGCGTTCCTGCGGGCGCTGCTGAAGCACCCGTCCGTCGCGTCCGGCGACCTCGACACCGGCCTGGTGGAACGCGCCCTCGACGAGCTGACCTCGGGCGACGGCGTGCCGCCGGAGGTGCTCGCCGCCGCCGCGCTGGACCGGATGCTCGCGCTGGAGCCCGCCGACGGCGACCCGTGGTCGATCCCGGACGGCTGGCGCCCCGGCGCGCACGCCTGGACGCCGTGGATCATCACCCCGTCCGGCGGCGAGCCCGTCGAGGTCCGCGTGCAGGGCCGCGCCGCGTCCGCGCAGGTCGTCATCGGCGACGGCGAGCCGGTCCCGGCGTCGCTGTCCGGCTCGACGCTCACCTACGGCGGCCGGACGGTGTCGTTCACCGCCGCCCGCGACGGCCGCACGCTCTGGCTCGGGCGCGACGGGCACGCATGGGCGCTCGCCGAGCACGTCAAGGCCGAGGGCGGCGCCGCGGCGGACGCGTCCGGCGACGGCGTCCTGCGCAGCCCGATGCCCGGCACCGTCCTGGCCGTCAAGGTCGCCGAGGGCGACCGGGTGGACGAGGGGCAGCCGCTCGTCGTCGTCGAGGCGATGAAGATGGAGCACACCGTCACCGCGCCGCGCGCCGGCGTCGTGGCGCAGCTGCCGGCCCGCGCCGGCGCCCAGGTCGCCCTGGACGCGGTGCTGGCCGTGATCGAGGAGGCATGATGCCGACACCGCTGCCGGGCCTGCCCGAGCGGGTCACGATCTACGAGGTCGGGCCCCGGGACGGGCTGCAGAACGAGAAGGCGATCGTCCCGGTCGAGGTGAAGTCGGAGTTCGTCACCCGGCTCGCGGACGCGGGGCTCGGCACGATCGAGACGACGAGCTTCGTCCATCCGAAGTGGGTGCCGCAGCTCGCCGACGCCGAGGAACTGCTCGGGGTCCTCCCCCGGTCCGGCGTCGTCCGGTACCCGGTGCTCGTCCCGAACGAGCGGGGCCTGGACCGGGCCCTCGCCAACGGCATCACCGAGATCGCGATCTTCGGCAGTGCCACCGAGACGTTCGCCCGCCGCAACCTCAACCGGACCGTGGACGAGTCGCTCGCGATGTTCGCGCCCGTCGTGGACCGCGCGCGCGCCGAGGGGCTGTGGGTGCGCGCGTACGTGTCTATGGCGTGCGGCGACCCGTGGGAGGGCGACGTCCCGATCGAGCAGGTCGTGTCCGTCGCGTCCCGGCTGATGGACCTCGGCTGCTCGCAGCTGAGCATCGGCGACACGATCGGCGTCGGCACGCCCGGCCACGTCACCGCGCTGATCGAGGCGCTGGCCGCGGCGGGCATCGGCACCGAGCGGCTCGCCGTGCACTTCCACGACACCTACGGGCAGGCGCTCGCCAACACCCTCGCCGCGCTGCGCGCCGGCGTCACCGTCGTGGACGCGTCGGCGGGCGGCCTCGGCGGCTGCCCGTACGCCGAGAGCGCCACCGGGAACCTGCCCACCGAGGACCTCGTCTGGATGCTGAACGGGCTCGGCGTCGAGACGGGCGTCGACCTCGGCAAGCTCGTCGCCACCAGCCGCTGGATGGCGGGGCGGCTCGGCCGCCCGAGCCCGTCCCGCGTCGTCCAGGCCCTGTCACCCACCACGGAGAAATGATGATCGACTTCAAGCTCACCGACGAGCAGGAGGAGCTGCGGCGCACCGTCGAGCGGTTCGCGCGCGAGACCGTCGCCCCGGTGATCGGGGACCTGTACGAGCGCGGCGAGTTCCCGTACGAGATCGTCGCGGCGATGGGGAAGATGGGGCTGTTCGGCCTGCCGTTCCCCGAGGAGCACGGCGGGATGGGCGGCGACTACTTCGCGCTCTGCCTGGCGCTGGAGGAGCTGGCCCGGGTCGACTCGTCGGTGGCGATCACGCTGGAGGCGGGCGTCTCGCTCGGCGCGATGCCGATCTACCGGTTCGGGTCGGACGAGCAGAAGGCCCGCTGGCTGCCGATGCTGACGTCCGGTGAGAAGCTCGCCGGGTTCGGGCTGACGGAGCCGGGCGGCGGCTCGGACGTCCCCGGCGGGATGCGCACGACGGCCCGGCTGGACGGCGACTCCTGGGTGATCAACGGGTCGAAGGCGTTCATCACCAACTCCGGCACCGACATCACCGCGTTCGTGACCGTCACCGCGTTCACCGGCGACGGCGAGATCTCCACGATCATCGTGCCGAGCGGCACGCCCGGCTTCACCGTCGGCCGCAAGTACTCCAAGGTCGGCTGGTCGTCGTCGGACACCCGCGAGCTGTCGTTCGACGACGTCCGGGTCCCGGCGGAGAACCTCGTCGGCGAGCGCGGCCGGGGCTACGCGCAGTTCCTGCGGATCCTGGACGAGGGCCGGATCGCGATCGCCGCGCTGTCGGTCGGGCTGGCGCAGGGCTGCGTGGACGAGTGCCTGCGCTACGCGGGCGAGCGGCAGGCGTTCGGCAAGGAGATCGGCCGCTACCAGGCGATGCAGTTCAAGATCGCCGACATGGAGGTCCGCGCGCACACGGCCCGCCTCGCGTACTACGCGGCGGCGGCGAAGATGCTGGCCGGGGAGCCGTTCAAGAAGGAGGCGGCGATCGCCAAGCTCGTCGCGTCGAACGCGGCGATGGACAACGCCCGCGACGCCACGCAGGTCTTCGGCGGGTACGGCTTCATGAACGAGTACGCGGTCGGCCGCTTCTACCGGGACGCGAAGATCCTGGAGGTCGGCGAGGGAACGTCCGAGGTGCAGCGGATGCTGATCGCCCGCGCCCTCGGCCTGCCCCCGTCCTGACGGCGGAGAGGGGGCGCGCGCCCCCTCTCCCGTTCACTGGACGATGCGGTCGAGGACGGCGAAGGCCCTCAGGACCGTCTCGCGCTCCTCTTCGGTGCAGCGGTCCTGGAGGGCGCGGCTCAGCCATTCGTCGCGGGCCTGCCGGGAGCCCTCGACCCACTCGCGTCCGGCGTCGCTCGGCGTGACGAGCTGGCGGCGGCCGTCCTGCGGGTCGGGGTCGCGGCGGATCAGGCCGCGCTCCTCCAGCACGGCGAGCGTGGCGGCCATCGACTGCGGGCGGACGCCCTCGGCCGCGGCCAGCCCGCTCGCGGTGGCGGCCCCGTCCTTGAGCAGCCGGCTCAGCACCGCCGTCTGCGACGGCGTGAGATCGTGGGCTCCGCCGATCTCGCGCAGCCTGCGGCGCAGCCGGCTGAACACGACCCGCACCTCGCGGGCGGCGCGGGCGGCCGACGGGGAGATGGCCTCGACGCTGTCGCTCATGACCCCAGTGTAATTTATTCAGTTCAAACTGTCCAGTTCAACCTGTCCAATGCGCGGGTTGACGGCGGCCGGGGCGCGCGCCGAGCATGGTGATCAAGACGGGGAGGCGACGCCATGGCGGGAACGGGGCCCGGGGAGATCGCGCGCGACGGGTCGGCGGTCGAGTTCTACGCCGCGCTCCCGCCGGACGTGGCGAGCGCCGCGCTCGTCCACACGACGATCCCGGCCGGCACGCCGATCCTGGAGCTGGGCGCGGGCGCCGGGCGGGTCACCCGTCCGCTGATCGAGTTCGGCCATCCGGTGACGGCGGTGGACGACTCCGCCGCGATGCTCGCCCGGATCGAGGGCGCGCGGACGGTCCGCTCGCCGATCCAGGACCTCGACCTGCCCGACCGGTTCGGCTGCGTGCTGCTGATGTCGTACCTGGTCAACTACGGTGACCGGGACGCGCTCCTGGCGGCCTGCCGGCGCCACGTCCGGCCGGACGGCGTCGTGGTGATCCAGCGCGACACCGACGCCTTCTGGCGCGACGACGCCCCGCAGGAGTGGGCGCGCGACGGCGTCCTGTACCGGATCGCGCGCGTCGACCGCCCCGAGCCCGGGACCGTCGTCGCGACCCTCGAATACCGGATCGGCGAGCACCGCTGGACGCACACGTTCACGACCCGGCGCCTCGGCGACGAGGACCTGCCCGCGGTGCTGGAGGCGGCGGGGCTGCGCCTCGGTCACTTCCTGGACGACGACGGCGCCTGGTTCACGGCCCATCCCGTCTAACCGGTTTGTCCGACCCGTGCGCCACATTGGTCGGCGGACGAAGCCGAGGTGCGGGAGGACGCATGGACGAGCAGGCCTGGTGGGATCTGATCGAGGACGCGCGGGCCGCGGCCGGTGAGCACGCCGACGACCGCGACTCCCCCGACGACCCGCTGGTCGACCTGGTGACCGACCGACTCCTCGCCCTGGACGGCCCCGGCATCGTCGCGTTCGACGCCATGCTGACCCGCGTCCTCGACTCGGCGTACCGGCGGCCGCTCTGGAACGCCGCCTACCTCATCGAAGGCGGCTGCGGCGACGACGGCTTCATGGACTTCCGCGCCGGTCTCGCCCTGCTGGGACGCGACGTGTTCACCCGGGCCGTCGACGACCCCGACACCCTGGCCGACGTCCCGACCATCGTGCGGATGGGCCAGGAGGACGAGGGCTGGATCGGCGCGGAAGGCCTGCACTACGCGGCCCGCAACGCCTACAAGCGCACCATAGGAGAGACCGAGTCGTTCGACGCGGCAATGGAGTCGGCCGTGCGCGCGATGCAGCGCCCCGAGCATCCCGTGGGCGACGGCTGGGACGTCGAGGACGACGCCGCAACCCGCCTGCACCTCCCCCGCCTAGCAGGCCTCTTCCTCTGACCGCCTGGTTCTCCTCATGAGCTTGACAGCTAATGACATTAGCTTTAGATTGTGGCTAATGCCATTAGCCAGGAGGTAGGTCATGAGCACCGTCACCGCGCACGCCGTCCGCAAGCACCTCGTCCCCGTCGCCGTCCGGCGCGGCGCGTGGGGCGCGAACGCGTTGTTCTGGACTGCTTTCGCCGTCCTTGAAGGCGTCAACCACGGCTGGCTCGCGGCGCTCCTGGCCGTCGCGTTCTTCATCGCACCCGACCTCACCTTCCTGGCGGGGATGCGCGACGCGCACACCGTCGAGCGCGGGCAGCTGCCGGCGCGTGCCGTCCCGTATTACAACGCCGCGCACCGCGCGCTGGTCCCGCTCGCGCTCATCGCGCTCTACACCGTCGCCCCGATCACGTGGGCGCCGATCTTCGCCGGGCTCTGCGGCTGGCTGGCGCACATCTCGTTCGACCGCGCCCTCGGCTACGGCCTGCGCACCAAGGACGGGTTCCAGCGCCGCTGACCCCCTCCCCCCGCCCCGGACGAGGGCACCGCTACGATCGCGGACGGCGTGAACTGACGCGAGGTGCCCCTCGGGGAGAATCGGGAAGCCGGTGCGAATCCGGCACGGGCCCGCCGCGGTGACCGGGGAGCCGCCGCCCATGCGCGCGAGCGCGGCCACTGGCCGGAAGGCCGGGAAGGCGGGCGGTGAGGCGACGATCCGGGAGTCCGAAGACCGGCCTCGCTCCGACGGCCGCCCTACCGGGCGGCCCGACCGCAGCGGGAGCCTGCCCATGAACCTCTACGACGTCATCCACCGCCGCCGCGACGTGCGCGCCGAGTTCACCGGCGCGCCGATCCCGGACGGCGTCCTCGACCGGATCCTCACCGCCGCGCACGCGGCGCCGAGCGTCGGCCTCTCCCAGCCCTGGGACTTCGTCCTGGTCCGCGACCCGGACGTCCGCCGCGCGTTCCACGACCACGTCCGTGCCGAGCGCGACGCGTTTGCCGCGACCCTCACCGGCGACGCCGCGGCCCGCTTCGCCCGCATCAAGATCGACGGGGTCGTGGAGTCGAGCCTCTCGATCGTGGTCACCTACGACGCCAAGCGCGGCGGACCGGCCGTCCTCGGCCGGCACGCGATCGCCGACGCGGGCCTGTACTCGGTCTGCCTGGCCGTCCAGAACCTCTGGCTGGCCGCGACGGCGGAGGGGCTCGGCGTCGGCTGGGTGTCGTTCTACCGGGAGCCGCACCTGCGCGACCTCCTCGGCATACCGGAGGGCATCCGGCCGGTGGCGTGGCTGTGCGTCGGGCCCGTCACGCACCTGGAGACCGTCCCTGACCTCGAACGCCACGGCTGGCGCCACCGCCGCCCGCTGGACGCCGCCGTCCACCACGACCGCTGGTGAGCGCCGTCCCCGGATAATTCAGGTGCGCGCCCCGCGCCCATCGCGTGATCATGCGTGCATGGACTCGGTACGCATCAGGCGCATGGCGCGGGACGACCTCGCCGCGACGGAGCGCGCGGCGGCGGTGACGTTCCTCGAAGGCGACCGGCTCAGCCGGCGAGCGAGCGAACCGGAACCCGAACCGCCGACCGAAGAGCAGTCCCGCCGCCTTATCGACCGCCTGGACCACTTCCTGTCCATCGATCCGGACGGCTGCTGGATCGCCGAAGACGGCCGGGACGTCGTGGGCTTCGCCATCTCCCAGAACCGCGAACGGCTCTGGTACCTGGCGACCTACGGCGTCCTGCCCGGCCGGCAGGGCAAGGGCATCGGCAAGCGCTTGATGGACGCCGTCCTCGTCCACGCCGGCGACCGCCCGGGCCTGTTCTCCTCGACGGTGCATCCCGCCGCGACGCGCCGCTACCGGCTGGCGGGCTTCACCCTGCACCCGCAGATGCGGATGGTCGGCACCGTCGACCGGTCCACGCTGCCCGCCGTGCACGGCCTGCGGGAGGGGCGCGCCGACGACCTCGAATGGATGGACGAACTGGACACCGCCGTCCGCGGCGCGGGCCACGGCCCCGATCACGTCCACATGCTGGAGACGCTCCGGCTGGTCGTCTCCGACGCGCCTGACCGGCGCGGTTACGTCTACATCGACGAGACCGCTGGACGTCCCGCGCTGCTCGCCGCCGACCGTCCCGAAACCGCCGAGACCCTGCTGTGGGAGGCGCTCGCCAGCGCGCGCGGGAACACCCTCGTCAACTGCATCACCACCGACAACCACTGGGCGGTGGACGTCGGTCTCGCCGCCCGCCTCGACATCGGCCAGGAGGGCTACATCGCCGTCCGCGGCATGCCCGCCCCCGCCCCCTACCTGGCGAGCGGCCACTACCTATGATCCGACCGTCCGGCCCGGAGAAGGGGTCGGACGGTTCCGGGCAATCAAGGACGTGACCCCCCTCCACGCTTCCAGAAGGGTCCCGCATGACCCTTCGCCCAGCGCCACGGGACGAGCCGTGACGTGCGGATCGGCGGAGCCGTCGGACGCCGACATCATCACCGCCGCGCAGCGCGACCCCGAACGGTTCGCCGACCTCTTCGACCGGCACTACACCGACATCCACCGCTACGTAGACCGGCGGCTCGGCGCGGACGCCGCCGACGACATCGCGGCCGAGACGTTCCTGATCGCCTTCCGCCGCCGCGCCGTCTTCGACACCGCGCACGCCTCGGCGCGGCCTTGGCTGTACGGCATCGCGACCCGGCTGATCAGCCGCCACCGCCGCGACGAGCTGCGCCGCTACAAGGCGATGGCCCGGATGCACACCACCGGCGTCGTCGAGAGCCACGAGAGCAGCGTGACCTCGGCGGTGGACGCCGCGAGCTTCGGCCTGAGCCCCGCCCTCGCACGGCTGCGGCACGGCGACCGCGACGTCCTGCTCCTCGTGGCGCTCGCCGAACTCAGCTACCCGGAGGTCGCCGAAGCCCTCGGAATCGCCTACGGCACCGTCTGCTCGCGGCTGAGCCGCGCCCGCAAGCAGGTCCGCGCCGCACTGCGCGCCTCGGGACACGACGAGGAGGACGACGACCGTGGATGACCTGACCCTCATCAGCCGCATGCACACCGCCGAACGCCCCCCGTCCCCCGAGACCACGCGGTCGGCCCGCCGCCGCCTCCTGACCGAAGCCACCGCAGCCGCCGGGACGCCCGCCCGGGGCCGCCGCGTCGCACCGCTCCCCCGATCCAAGCGGGCGATAATGCTCGTCGCCGCGGCTACCGCCTGCGTCCTCGCCGGTGTCTCGTGGACGGCCTACCGGTGGGAGACGCGGCCGCTCTACCACCCGGAACCGCTGGCCAACCAGAGCGGCCCCGCGTCCACGTTCCTGCTCGCCGCCGCGGACGCGAAGACGCAGCACGCGTCGGACGGACGGTTCTGGCGCGTCCACCGCGTCGTCGGCGAAACCGTCGTGGCGTCGTCCCCCTACCACCCCGGCGTCCACTACACACTGCAGCTCACTCGGGACACCTACAGCCTGGCCGCCAAGACGCCGAAAGACTTCGGCACGCTCCCCCGCGATAAGGGACCATTGACCGGAACGCAGTGGGACGGACCGGACGTCGACGTCCGCCCCGCGACGCCCGCCGACGCGAAGGCCTGGGGGGCGGACCTGCGTCCCAGCGCTCTAGACCTCCACCTCACCGGCCCCGACGAGGAACGCGGCCCGTTCAAGCAGGAGGGCGCCGAGCTCGACTTCGGCGTCCAGGACGAGCGCCGGCTCCCCGCGAACCCGTCCGAGCTGCGGGCGTGGATCCTGAACTACGCGACCAAGTTCGACCACCAGCGGCTGCGGAACCCGGACCTCTACCTGTTCACGGCCGCCCCCATCCTGCTGGTCGACCGCGTCGTCACCGACCGGGTCCGGATCGCGACCTACCGGATGCTCGCCGGTCTCCGCGACGTCAGGATGATCAACGCTACCGACGCCGCCGGGCACCCGGGCCGGGGCGTCGCGATGAGGCAGACCACCCGCGACTACGGCACCATCGAGTGGCAGTTGCTCATCGACCCCGAGACCGGACGCCTCACCGCCAGCCAGGGCATCGTCGTGACCCCCGGCCCCAAGAACGCCGGCCTGCGCCCTGGCACCCGCCAGTTCTTCGAGATCGTCAAGACCGCCGAATGGACGAACGCTCCCCGGGACAGCCTCCTCCCGAAGGACATCACCGACCCGAACTGGCAGCCTCCGGTGAACTGACCACCACAGCGTTGGGCAAGTGGCCATGGGACGGGCGCTTCACGCGCCCGTCCCCCGTGCCTGCGTCAGCGGGCCAGATCGAGGGAACCGGCCTTGACGTCGGCGAGCAGAGACGCCCACCCGGACGGCGCGACGGCCAGCACCGCCCCGTCCGGATCCTTAGAGTCCCGCACCGCCACCCGCCGCTCCCCGGCGGCCACCTCAACGCACGAGGAGCCTTGGCTCCCGCTGTAGCTGCTCTTCCGCCGCGCAGAGGCGACCTCTACGCACTCCTGCCCCACGCTTCCGCTATGGCTGCTCTTGCGCCACACGGCGGCGACCTCCACACACTCTGAGCCTTGACTCCCACTGTGGCTGCTCTTGCGCCATGAAGAGAAGACGAACTCCTGAATGCTCATGTTTCCGACACTATCCGTTCGACGAAGGAACGGGAGGCTGAAGGCGACAGCGCCCTCGCCCTCTGATGGTCGAAGACCATGTCATATTGACTGATCTCATCAGGATCTTCCAGGTACCACCCGGTGGTCAGGTTCTCAACCAGGACCACCGAAAGATCATTGGTTTCCAATGTGGTAAATGAGCCGTTGAGGCCCGGGTGAGTACCAGCCGAAAAGGGAAGAATCTGAAAGGTCACATTGGGCAGCTCCGCAAGCTCAAGGAGCCGCCTGAGCTGCCCTCGAGCCACTTGCCGCCCACCGAACTGCTGATGGACAACGGTTTCGTAGACGACAACCCACAGATGAGGCGGGTCCTCCTCGAACAAGAGTTGCTGGCGCCGCATACGAACTTCCACCAGCCCGTCAATGTCAGGCTCAACGCCCAAGACCTTGGCGGACCCAATGACCTCACGAGCGTACTCTTCGGTCTGCATAAGCCCAGGTACAAGGTGTAGCTGGTGACTCTTTATCGATGCCGCATCCGACTCCAAGGAGATGTAGTCCAGCATTGAAGGGGCCAACTTCCCCTCGTAGCGGAGCCACCAGCCCTTCTTGCCGGAGTCTCGGGCGAGGTCGTACAGGGCTTGGCGCTCGTCAGGGTCGCTGATCTCGTAGCGGTCGAGCATGTGCTCGAGGGCGGGGCGGCGGATGCCGCGTTTGCCGGTTTCGAGCTTGCTGAGCGAGGACGGGGTGCGGTTGAGCAGGCGGGCGGCCTTCTGGAGGGTGAGCCCTCGGTCCTCGCGGATGGCGCGAAGGCGCTGGCCGAGCTTGCGGCTTCGCATGGTCGGGCGCTGCGCGTTCTCCATAGAGTAATCATGCCTTGACTTTGCGTCACGATGAAGGTTTCCAACGAAGGCGGCAACAGTGCCTCAGTCAAAAGTGACTGGGGCACTCTTGCCCGAGGACCTGGAGACGAGGGCGGCGAACGCATCGTTCGGCAGGGGATGTCCGGCTCATTCTTTTCGGCGACAGCGATGCGAAGGGAGTGAGCGATGACTGCGCCGACCATGAGGTTCGACGCGCTCCTGTTGCCGGGGATGGACCGGGCGGTGGGGCACGCGCGGCGCTGGCTGCGCGACGTGCTGGGCCGGGAGCATCCGTGCCTGGACGACGCGGCGCTGTGCATGAGCGAGCTGCTGACGAACGCGCTCCGCTACACCGAGTCGGGGCGGGACGGGCAGATCCGCGTGGAGGTGACCTGGTCGGCGCGGGCCGTCCGGATCGAGGTGATCGACGACGGGCGGACGGCGACCGTCCCGCACGTCGCCGATGCGGCGGAACTGGACGTCACCGGCCGTGGCCTGCGGATCGTCGCGTCCATCGCGAAAGCCTGGGGCACGGAACCGCGCGGCGAGGGCCACGCCGTCTGGTTCGAGCTCTAGTAGCCGCGGATCATGACGTCGCCGGCGTGGCGTCGGTGAGCGGCGTGGCGTCGGTGAGCGGCTTCGGCGGGTAGGCGCGGAGCACGAGGGACGTGGTGACGGGGCCGTATCGGGCGAGTGCGTCCACGACCTCTTCGAGTCGTCCCGCCTGCGGGCAGTGGACGTCGAAGATGAGGCAGTCTTCCCCGGTGACCCTGAGGACGGAGGTGATCTCGGAAGTCCGGGAGGCGAAATCCAGGGCGGGTGTGAGCCGGGCGTGCGTGGTGCGCAGCCGGACGACCGCGTGGATGTTCAGTCCGAGGGCTTCCGGATCGACCAGGGCCCGGTAGCCGGTGATGACGCCGCTCTTCTCGAGCCGCTGGATGCGGGCGCTCGCCGCGGGCTGCGAGAGCCCGACGCGGCGTCCCACCTCCGCGCCGGTCAGCCGGCCGTCGGCCTGGAGCAGGGCGAGGATGTCCCGGTCTATCCGGTCGAGTGATTCCATCGTCGTCCGCACCAACTTCTTTGAGATCACTTGCAGGTCAACCACCGCGCCGATGCATCCATCAGAATCTGCGTCGGACGCCCACATGATCGCAGAGGGCGACGAGTGAAATGGTGGTGGGCATTGACCGCGTACGTCATCGTCCCGGGCATCGACGGCTCGGACGACCGGCACTGGCAGACCTTGTGGGAGCGGCAGTGGGGCGCCTCGGCGGTGAGGATCTCCCCCGCCTCGTGGTCCGCCCCCGACCTGGACGACTGGGTCGGCGCAGTACAGAACGCGTACGACGCCGCATCCCGGCAGAACAGCGGGGTCGTGCTGGTCGCTCACAGTCTTGGCTGCTGGGCGGCGTCCACCTGGCTACTCAAGAACCCCTCAAGCCAAGTAGGCGGCGCGTTCCTGGTCGCGCCGCCCGACCCGGACGCACCCGCATTCCCACGCCAGGCGGCCGTGACGTTCACCGACGTTTCAGCACAACCATTGCCATGCCCGGCCCTGGTGGTGGGCAGCACCAACGACCCGTACTGCACTCCCGAGGTAGCCACCGGCTTCGCGACGCGCTGGAAGGCACGATTTCACCTGGCCGGCGCATGCGGACACATCAACTCCGCCAGCAACCTCGGCTCGTGGCAGCACGGCCGCGACCTCCTGGACTCGCTGTCCCAGCACTGATCGGCCACCACAAGCCACGGCGCCATCAGATCCGGCCGGCCTCTGCCAAGCGGTTCACCATCGCCGCCTTCACGGACGGCCATTCCGCCTCGACCACCGAGAAGATCGCGGTGTCCCGCAACTCGCCCTCCTCGCCGGCCACCCACGACTCCGAGTAGCTGCGCAGGACGCCCTCGAAATGCGCGCCGAGCCGCTCGATCGCCCGCCGCGACCGCTCGTTCCGCGCATCCGTCTTGAGTTCCACGCGGGCCACACCCAGCGTCTCGAACGCGTAGCCGAACAGGAGCCGCTTAGCCTCGACGTTGATGCCGGTGCCCTGCGCGGACGCCGCCAGCCACGTCCACCCGATCTCGACCGCGGACAGCCGGTCCCGGCCGGGCCACGGCCGCGGATGCAACAGCGCGGTATGCCCGACCGCCCTCCCGTCCACCACCCTGACCTGCGCGAACGCCATGAGTTCAGGACGGTCGAGCTTGTCGGAGACGTACGCCTCCATGCCCGCCCCAGAGGGCACCGGCGTGAACCCGTACGACGATCTGTCCTCCTCGGCGGCCTGCGCAAGCACCGGCACGTGCGCCATCGACAGCGGCTCCAGCCGTACAAGCGTCCCTTCCAGCACCGGCACGCGGCCGGGAAACCCGTTCGCCGTCACCTTGCGACGGTCTCCGCCAGCCGGTTCGTCATGGCCGTCTTCACCGACGGCCACTCCGACTCCACCACCGAGAACATCGCCGAGTCGCGCAGCGTGCCCTCCTCGCCCGGCGCCCACGACGGCGACCAGTTCCGCAGCACTCCCTCGAAGTGCACGCCGAGCCGCTCGATCGCCCGCCGCGACCGCTCGTTCCGCGCGTCCGTCTTGAGGTCGACGCGCACGACGCCCAAGGTCTCGAACGCGTAGGTGAACAGAAGCCGCTTCGCCTCGACGTTGATGCCGGTGCCCTGCGCCGACGCGGCCAGCCACGTCCACCCGATCTCGATCGCGCACAGCCGGTCCGTGCCCGGCCACGTCCGCGGATCCCACAGCCCCGTATGCCCGACCGCTTTCCCGTCCGCCACCCTGACCTGCGCGAACGGCGTCAGCCCGGGCCGCGCGAGCTGCCCGGCGACATACGACTCCATGTCCGCCGCCCCGGGCACGAGCGTGAACCCGTAAGACGACCGATTCTCCTCCGCGGCCTCAGCCAGCTCCGGCACATGCTCCAACGTCAGCGGCTCCAGCCGGACCAGCGTCCCGGCCAGCACGGGAACATCAAGGCGCACCCCCATGAACTCTCCTCATCGCTCCTGGCGTTGGCACCTTGCCGCGAAGGCAGGTTGCCGGACCGTCACCGGGCCAGGTCCCTCAGATCCTCTAGATGATCACAACCCCCCGCATCCTGCCCACCCCACCCCCACCCCGTCAACACGTTTCCAGGCGCCCCCTCGTTCCGTCTCAACGCCGACGGACACCCGGTACCGCCTTCTGATGCACACCCAAGCGTTTTCGATTGAGAATCTCACCCCAGCAGCATCGACACAAAAATGTACCCGAGCGGTCATTGCGGCGAGCACGTCACGCACCACCTACCCGTTGGCTCACCCGCTCGCGCTCATGTTTACTACCACGTAAATCCGCTTTTGCTGCCGACTGTCCGATTTACACTACTTGGACGGTTTATCAATGTCGGAAATGCTGTGGAAAACTCCCGCGAAACCGGCGCCCGGCTCGCTAGCCTCTACCTCGACCACGCACCCCCGCGCCATGGTCACGTAGAAGGGAGCAAGGCATGCCCGCATGGACGCAGAACGACGGAAGGAGCACCGGCGACTCACACTCCGGAACACCGGCGGAGGCATGGCGCAGAAGCACTGGCTGCACGGACGACAGCGAGTGCTCGGGCGACTGGAACTGCGTCGAAGTGGCGCGGCTTTCGCCGGGTGAGGTCGGGCTGCGGGACTCCGAACGGCCCGAGTCGGTTCTCCCTCTATCGACCGAGCGCTTCGCCGGCATGCTGCGGGCGATCAAGGAACGCGCCAACCGGTGATCTCCGTGGACGTCCCGGCGCAGGTCAGCGGGGGCCGGCCCGCCCCCACTCCTCGGCCGCCTGGGATATTCGGCGCAGGGAATCGTCGGCGGAAAGCGAGACCGACCTGAGTGCGTCCCAGCACAACCGGTACATGTGCGTGGCGTCGTCGCTCTGCAGTATCGCCATGGTCAGCAGATTGTCCAGATAGACGGCGTCCGGAAAGGTGACGTCGTAGGCGGGGGCGAACTCCAGAAGCGTGAAGGTGTCCGCGAATATCGGTTCCCTGTCGACGTCCATCGGAAGCACGTGGACGTGCACGTTCGGCAACTCGGCCAGTTCGATGAGATCGAGCATTTGCCCGCGCATGATGTCGCGGTCGCCGACGGTGCGCAGCAGGACGGACTCATCGATCACAGCGGAAAGGGTCAGCGGATTTTCCCGACGCAGTACGTCCTGCCGACGCATGCGGAGATCCAGCCGACGTTCCACCTGCCGGGGCGTGGAAACGGCGATGATTCTGCCGCTGTCCAATATCCGGTGTGCATACTGTCTGTTCTGCAGGAGTCCGGGAATGGCGTACGTCCCGAAGGTCAGGGCGGTGCGCGCCTCGTCTTCCAGCGCGACATAGGTACCGAATTCACCGGACAGGACGTCCCGGTACTCGGCCCACCAGCCCTGCTCCGTCGCGGCCTGCGCGAGCGCCAGCACCTCCCCTTGGTGGCCCTCGCCCACCCGGTACAACTTCAGCAGCAGTTGGACGTCCGAGACCCGCACCCCGATCCGGGCGTTCTCGATCCGGCTCAGTTTCGACGGTGACCAGTCGAGCCGATCCGCGATCTCCTCGACCGTGTGGCCGAGGCGCTCCCGCAGCCGCCGCAACTCGATGCCGAGGCGGCGACGGCGGACGGTCGGCGCTGCTGCCACCCCTGCCTCCCAGCGAATCGGTTTCGGCCCTGCGGCCCGGACGCCGATCTGCAAGTTGCAGGGCAACGATAACCTCGCGCTCCCGGGATCACCAGCCCTCGCGGAAAAGCGGTTCCCTACCTTTGACATCCTGCTGTCTCACCAGAAGTCGTCAAGCTTGCCAGATGGATACAGAGCCGATGCATGTCGCCGTGCACCTTGCACGGCCACGAGATCGGGTTGCAGACTATTGGCGAACCTTCTAAGAGGAGAGCGACGATCGCCGGCAGGCGGGACGTGCGGGATTGGGGGCGCTCGGGTGAGCGGCAACCCGGTGCACAGGAGCATTCTGGCCGTCGACCTGGAGAACTCGACGGGGGCCTTTCGCACGAATCCGATCAAGGAAGCACTGCGGAGCCAGATCTACGGCCAACTGAAAGAGGCCATGGCGCGCACCGGCATCGACGACCGGTGGTGCGACCCCTTCGAGGACCGCGGAGACGGCGTCCTCGCGCTGTTCCAACCGGTCGACGAACTTCCCAAGACCTATCTGCTATCCCGGCTCGTCCCGAGGCTCGCCCGCCAGCTCGCCGACTACAACGAGGCGTTACCGGCGGCGGAGCGCCTGAGCAGGAGCATGCGGCTGCGGGCCGTCGTACACGCCGGCGAGATCCACCAGGACGAGAACGGACCGTTCGGCGAGGCCATCGATCTCGCGTGCCGCCTGCTGGACGCCCCGAAACTGAAGAAATGCCTCCGGATGAGTAGCGCACCTCTCGTTCTGGTCGTCTCCGAGGACATCTACTGGGGAATCGTCAAGCACGGATACGACGGAATATGCCCCGCGGAGTACCGGCCGGACGTGCGAGTATCGGTCGCCGCACGCCGCCGCCAGGGATTCGTCCACGTACCGGAGATATCGGCGGCGATCGAGAGCCGACCGATGGCCATCGCGTGACCGCGGTTCCCGCCATAATGGCGCTTCCGGTCACATCGGAGGTGCCATGTCAGTCGAAGTGGCCGCTCTGCGGGTGGGCGCATCGGTCGCGCGGCTGGCCGTGGGACGGTGGCTCGCCGGGCGTTCCACCAGGGACGCTGCAGGCAAGGACCTCACCGAACTGATCAAGACCGGGTTCCCGGACGAGCTCAAGCGGCGGCGCGTCCAGCGGCAGTTCGAGGGCATCGCCGACGCGGTCGCCGAGCGGCTACTCACATTCGCGGGCAACGAGTTCGGCGGGCTCACCGACGGCGACCGCGACGCCGCGTTGTTTGAGGTCGTCCGGACGCTCGACAAGGCCGACCTCTCTGATGACGCCTTCTTTGCTGCGGACGCCGACCCGGTGAAGCTCGCACGAGGCCTTCGGTCGCGGCTGCCGGCGCGCCGGGCGGAGTTCGAGCTCGGCGAGGCGGGCGCGCACCTTTACGAGGTCGTCCTCGACGAATGCTGCGACTGCCTGGCACGCATCGTCGTCCACCTACCGGAGTTCGGACCGCGCGCCTCCGCCGAGATGCTCGGGCGGCTCAGCGGGCTCGCCGACCAGGTCGGAGCCGTCCTGGCCCGGCTTCCCGCACGGACGCTCACCGCCCCGGAGGGCGAGGCCGACGACGAGGAGTTCACCCGCCGCTACCTCGCGTCGATCAGCGAATCACTCGACACGCTGGAGCTCTTCGGCGTCCGGTTCGAGCGGTTCACGCGCCCGCAGACGACGTTGAGCGTCGCCTACATCAGCCTGAACGTGTCCGATGAGAGCGCGCGCAGGCGACCCCGGGCGCCGCAAGCCGTACCGCTCAGCGAATGGCGCGACCAGGTGCGGACGGGGGCCGTCCGGGTCGAGGCCGCGTTGGGCGACCACCGGCTGATGTTGCTGCGCGGTGAGGCGGGCGGCGGCAAGAGCACCCTGCTGCGCTGGGTCGCCATCACGGCGGCGCGCGGTTCCTTCACCGGGCCACTCAGTGAATGGAATGGCTCCGTGCCGTTCCTCATCAAGCTGCGCAGCCATGCGGGCGGCGGACTGCCGCGTCCCGAGGAGTTCCTCGATGACGTCGCCGGCAACCTCACCGGGATCATGCCGCGCGGCTGGGTGCACCGGCGGCTGTTGTCCGGGCGGGCACTGCTCCTCGTGGACGGCGTCGACGAGGTGACGAGCGGCCAGCGGCAGGCCGTCCGGCAATGGCTGAAAGGGCTCGTCACCGAGTTCCCGGGCATCCGCGTCATCGTGACGTCGCGCCCGGCCGCTGCCGCTTCCGACTGGCTCCAAGCCGAGGGCTTCGCGACGGCGTTCCTGGAACAACTCGCTCCGGCGGACGTGCGGACGCTCGTCCAGCACTGGCACAACGCCGTCCGCGACTGCGCCGACATCCCGTGCACGCCTGAACGGCTGCCCGCCTACGAGGCCAGATTGCTGGCACGGTTCGAGGCGGCCCCTCACCTGCGAACCCTGGCGTCCAGCCCGCTGCTCGCCGCGATGCTCTGCGCGCTCAACCTCGACCGCGAGGCGCTCCCCCGCAACCGCATGGGCCTCTACACGGCCGCGCTCGACATGCTCCTGGAAACACGGGACACCAAGCGCGGCATCCCGAGCGTCCTCGAACGTGACCAGAAGATCCGGATCCTGCAGGACGTCGCGTGGCAGCTGTCGACCAGCGCCCGCGTCGAACTCCCCAAGACGATGGTCGAGCGACTCGTCGCCGATCGGCTCTCTTCGATGCCGCAGGTCCGCGTCCCGGCGGCGAAGGTTCTGGACGAGCTGCTGCAGCGGAGTGGTGTCCTCCGCGAGCCGGTGCCCGGACGTATCGACTTCGTCCACCGGACGGTCCAGGAGTACCTCGCCGCCAAGCAGGCCGCCGACCTCGGCGACATGGACCTCCTCATCCAGAACGCCCACCGCGACACCTGGCGCGAGACCGTCATCATGGCCGCCGGCCACGCCAACGAACCTCTCCGCCACGAACTCCTCACCGGCGTCCTGAGCCGCGCCCGCACAGAAGAGCGCCGTGCCCGCACGCTCAAACTGGTGGCCGTCGCCTGCCTGGAAACGCTCCCGTCCGTCCCCGACGACCTGCGCGAAGACCTCGACCGCTGCCTGGACGACCTCATCCCGCCCCGCGACGAAGCCTCCGCCCGCTCCCTCGCAACGGCCGGCGAACCCGTCCTCCGCCGCCTCCCAGAAACCCTCGACGGCCTTCCCGCCGGGGCCGCACAGGCGACGATCCACGCGGCGGCCTTGATCAACGGCCCGGACAGCCTGGACGTCCTCGCCCGTTACGGCGCCGACCGGCGTCCGGAGGTTTGGACGGCGCTGGGCGAGATCTGGCAGTACTTCGACGCCGGGGAGTTCGCCGAGCGAGTGCTCGCTTCGCTTCCTGACGGCGCCAAACTGTCAGTGGACGAATCCGCGCCCCAACTGGCGGCGCTCGCGGCCGTCCCTCCGCTGTCCAGGCTCTTCGTCAGCCTGGACCAGCCGAGCGATCTCGGTTTCCTCACCCGGCATGCCGCGTCGCTCCGCAAGCTGGCCCTGTTGGCCGAAGCGCCTCATTTCGATCCCGGTCGCCTTCCTTCACTGCCCAAGCTGCGCGAACTGGAGATTCGAGTCCCCGGCTTGACCTCCCTGGGATTCCTCGACGCACTGCCCGAGCTGACGATGGTCTGGATCAGCGCGTGCCAGGAGGTAGAGGACTTCACTCCACTCTGTCGTCACAGGCAGGTCAGGCGCCTGTCGGTCTACGACGGGGTGCACCTGACGTCCTTGGCGCCCCTCCCACCGCTCGGCGAGGTCCGGATGCTCTCCCTCGGCAGGACGAGCCTCGAGTGCCGTCTTGCCGATGTCGTCGAAGCGGCCCCGAAGGTCTGGGGGTTGATCCTCGACGACTGCCATTGGGCGGACGATCTGGATCCGCTCGCCCGGCTTCCGTTGACATATCTCATGGTGCGCGGCTGCGCCGCTGCGGCGGACATCTCCGTGTGCGCACGGCTCGGCCGTCTGCGGGAACTCTTCCTCTCTTCGACCCCGGTCGCGGATCTGACGCCGCTCGCCGGCCTCCCGATGCTGTCCCGCCTGGTCCTGGCGAACTGCCAGGAGATCCACGACCTCACCCCGCTAGCTTCGCTGCCGCGGCTTGAGTCGTTGGATCTCACGGGTGCCGCGCCGGGGCTCGATCTCGCCCCGCTCCGTCAGAACCGCAAACTCACGGTCCGCATCGCCGCGGGGCAGGAGGTGCGGGGCGGGGAGGCGTTGGGGCGGCGGTTGAAGGTCTCCTGAGGGACGGCACGGCTGCCGGGCCGAGCGGGGGCGGACGGTTACGGAAAGTTGTCGGGAAATTTCGGGATACGGGCGATGAGTTCTTCGTAGTGCCCTGGTCTGCCTGTGCGTCCGCTTCGGAGCGCCGCGGGAAGGGGGAGACCTCGATGTCGGATGCGTCACACTGTGTTGACCTCGAGTGCGGTCGAGGTCGGAGGCTGGACGCCGGGGAGCAGCGCAGACCCCGGCCAGAGTGTCGGACCCCCCTGGAATAGTCCCGAAGGCCGCGAAGTTTACTCGTTCGCGAAAGTGTCAGTCTCTGCAGTATTTTGCTGCGGTATCCCCGAGAACGTTCCCACGGTCCCTGCGTGCCCGCGTGCACGGGCCCCGACGATTGGAAGAGAGTTGACCGCTCCCGCGTCTTCGCAGACGGCGGACGGCCCGCTGGAGGACTCGGCCCCTGGAGGCGGGCTGGACCGCGGCGTGCTCGCGGTGGCCATGTGCGTCGTCCTCGGCGCGATCATGTCCATCCTCGACGTCACCGTCGTCAACGTCGCGATCAATGACCTGACCAAGGAGTTCGACGCCCCGCTGGCCACCATCCAGTGGGTGGCGACCGGGTACACCCTCGCGCTGGCCACGGTGATCCCGATCACCGGCTGGGCGGCGGCGCGGTTCGGCACCAAGCGGCTCTACATGATCTCGATCGGGCTGTTCGTGATCGGCTCGATGCTGGCCGGGCTGGCCTGGTCGGCGAGCTCGCTGATCGTGTTCCGGGTGCTGCAGGGCCTCGGCGGCGGCATGATCATGCCCGCCGGCATGACGATCCTGACGCAGGCCGCCGGCCCGAAGCGGGTCGGCCAGGTGATGAGCGTCGTCGGCATCCCGATGCTGCTCGGCCCGATCCTCGGCCCCATCCTCGGCGGCTGGCTGGTCGACGACGTGTCGTGGCGGTGGATCTTCTTCATCAACCTGCCGATCGGCATCGTCGCGCTGTTCATGTCCGCGCGGATCCTGAAGCGGGACGAGCCGCAGCGCGGTGAGCGCCTCGACATCCCCGGCCTGATCCTGCTGTCGCCCGGCCTCGCCGCGCTGATCTACGGCCTGGCCAAGGGCGCCGAGCTGAAGGACTTCACCAAGCCGGAGGGGCTGATCCCGACGGTGATCGGCGCCGTCCTGGTGATCGGGTTCGTGTTCCGGGCGCTGAACGCCAAGAGCCCGCTGATCGACCTGCGGCTGCTCAAGCGCCGCTCGGTGCTGGCCGCGTCCGGCACGATGGTGCTGTTCATGGCGGCGTTCATGGGCGCGATGCTGCTGCTTCCGCTGTACTACCAGACGGTGCGCGGGCAGGGCGCCCTGCACTCCGGCCTGCTGCTGGCGCCGCAGGGCCTCGGCGCGATGGTCACCATGCCGATCGGCGGCAAGCTGACCGACCGGATCGGCCCCGGCCGGGTGGTCCTGGTGGGCCTGGTCGTGGTGGTGCTGTCGGTGGCGGGCTTCGCCGCGATCCTGGAGGCCGACACGTCCTTCTGGGCGCTCGGCGCGGTGCTGTTCGTCATGGGCCTCGGCATGGGCATGACGATGATGCCGACCATGGCGGCGGCCATCCAGACCCTCGAGCACGACGAGGTGCCGCGCGCCAGCACGATGCTGAACATCATCCAGCAGGTGTCGACGTCGCTCGGTACCGCGCTGATCTCGGTGCTGCTGGCGAACAAGCTGGCGTCGAACCTCAAGCCGTTCGGCGGGGGCGGCAACGCCAACGCGCAGGGCCCGGTCCCGAAGGCGGTCATGGACAAGATCGGCGGGCCGATGGCGGACGCGTTCCAGCACACCTACTGGTACGCGGTGGCGCTGCTGGCGCTGGCGTTCATCCCGGCGCTGCTCCTGCCGCGCAAGCGGCCGGACACCACGGCGGCCGCGGAGAAGGCCGAAGTGCCGATCGCGATGCACTAGGACGTCCCAGACGTCCGTGAAGCCCCGGTTCGGGAACCTGGTTCCCGGACCGGGGCTTTCGCCGTCCGCGGGCCTCTCAGCGCCGTCTGTGGACGGTTCCAACGCCGCGCTCAGGCGGTCGCCGCGCTCTGGTCCTTCCAGTACTCGTCGCGGAGCAGGCGCTTGTAGAGCTTGCCGGTGGGGTGGCGCGGGAGCTCGGCCCGGAAGTCGACGGAGCGCGGGCACTTGTAGTGGGCGAGGTGGTCGCGGCAGTAGGCGATCAGCTCGGCCTCCAGCTCGGGGCCCGCGTCGGCCATGGACGCCGGCTGGACGACGGCCTTGACGGCCTCGCCCATCTCGGTGTCGGGGACGCCGAACACCGCGACGTCGGCGACCTTCGGGTGTACCGCGAGGACGTTCTCGGCCTCCTGCGGGTAGATGTTCACCCCGCCGCTGATGATCATGTAGGAGCGGCGGTCGGTGAGGTAGAGGAAGCCGTCCTCGTCGACGTGGCCGATGTCGCCGAGGGTCGTCCAGCCGTGCCCCCAGGGGTCGCGGGACGCGTCGGTCTTGGCCTGGTCGCCGTGGTACTCGAACGACGGGCCGCCGCCGAAGTACAGCGTGCCGGGCGTGCCCGGGGGCTGCTCGGCGCCGTCCTCGTCCAGGACGTGGACCTCGCCGAGGATGGGGCGCCCGACGGTGCCCTTGTGCGCCAGCCAGTCCTCGGAGTCGGTGTAGACGAAGCAGTTGCCCTCGGTGCCCGCGTAGTACTCGTGCAGGATCGGGCCCCACCAGTCGATCATCCGCTCCTTGACCGGGACGGGGCAGGGCGCGGCGGCGTGCACGGCGCACGCGAGGCTCGACAGGTCGTACTCGGCGCGGACCTCGTCCGGGAGCTTCAGCATCCGGATGAACATGGTCGGCACCCACTGGCTGTGCGTGACGCGGTACTTCTCGATGGCGGCGAGGGCCTGCTCGGCGTCGAACCTCTCCATCACCACGACGGTGGCGCCGCACCGCTGGAAGATCAGCGAGTAGCGCAGCGGCGCGGCGTGGTACAGCGGCGCCGGGGACAGGTAGACCGAGTCCTCGCCGGCCCCGAACAGCCCGGTGATGAGCATGTAGAGCGGTCCGGCGGTGCCCATGGGGGCCTGGGTGAGCGGCGGTTTGACGCCCTTGGGGCGGCCGGTCGTGCCCGAGGAGTAGAGCATGTCCGAGCCTTCGCACTCGTGCTCGATCGGCTCGGCCGGGTGCGCGGCGACGCGTTCCTCGTAGGAGTCGTAGCCCGGTGCCGTGCCGCCGAGCATGAGGCGCAGCGGCACGTCCGGCGGGTCCTGCGCGGCGGCCTCCATGGCCGCGCTGGTGATGAAGGCCTTGGCCTCGCAGTTGCCCACGATGTAGGCGAGCTCCTCGGGCTGGAGCCGGGAGCTGATGGCGGTGTAGTAGAGCCCGGACCGCTGGGCGGCCCAGGCGATGGCCAGGTAGAGCGGGTGGTTCTCCAGCATGAACGCGATGTGGTCGCCCGGCCGGAGCCCTTCCGCGTGGAGCAGCTGCGCCAGCCGGTTGGACGCGTCGTTCAGTTCCCGGAAGGTGACGACCCGGCCGGAGCCCGCCATGATCACGGCGGGCTTGTCGGGCGTCTGTGCGGCTACGTGCCCCAGGTGCATGGCCGCACGTTACCGGGCCGGACGGGCGAATGGAATCCCGTTCGGTTTATTGGACGGTCAGACCAGCATGTGGTCGAAGTCGCCGTCCTTGGCCCCGCCCACGAACGCCTCCACCTCCTCGCGCGTGTAGACGAGCACGGCCCCCTCCGGGTCCCGGGAGTTGCGCACGGCGATCTCCCCGTTCGGGAGTTCGGCCATCTCGACGCAGTTCCCGCTGGGATTGCTGCGCCGGCTCTTCTGCCAGACCAGCCCGTCGCGCCAGTCCGGCATCTGGTGGCCGTTCATCGTTTGTGCCCCCTCAGGCGTCTCAGCCTCCCCCGACGGGAAGGCCGCGATCTCGCCCCACCCCACACCATGGTACGAGATGCACGTGCATTCGTTCTTGCATTCGTTCATGCAGACGGTCTTGCATCTGCACGACTTGGGGAGCAAGATAGCGAACGCTCGCCGGTACCGACCCAGCACGCCTTCGAGGTTCGAGAAATGACCGTTGACCAGGCAGACGACATCGCGGCCCACGCCGCCAGGGGCGGCCGCGGACCGCGGCACGCCCTGCACGCGCCCTGGCCGGACGCCCCGCAGGAGCCCGCGCGCCCGAACGCTCCCGCGAGCGCCCCGGTGACCCCGCCCGGGCTGGCCGGCCTGTGGCCCGCCGCCTACGCCGGCACCCCGCGCACCGCCCGCCGCGTCCTGCCCGCCGAGATCACCGCGCCCCGCACGGCGCGCGAGTTCACCCAGGCCACGCTGCGCGAGTGGGGCCTCGGTGAGGGCGCCGAGGACGTGGTGGTCGCCGTCTCCGAACTGGTGACCAACGCCCTGCGGCACGGCTTGGAGGGGCTGCCTCAGCCGCTGCCGCTGTGCCCGATCCAGGTCGTCCTCGTGGGGCACCCGCGGCGGCTCGTCGTCACCGTGACCGACCCGGGGGCGCGCGCGCCCGAGGCGCTGCCCAACGACCCCGACCGCTTCATCGAAGGCGGCCGGGGCCTGCTCGTCGTGGGCGGCGTCAGCGACGCGTGGGGCTGGGCGCGGCTGTCCACCGGCGGGAAGGCCGTGTGGGCCTCCTTCGACCTGCGGGTCAGCCCTCCGCGACGCTGACCGGCGACGGCACCGACCGGACCGGGCGCTCCAGCTCGCTGAGGAAGTCCTGCGCCCAGCGGTCCACGTCGTGCTCGATGACGCGGCGGCGCATCGAGCGCATCCGCCGGGCCTGCTCGGCGGGCTCGGCGCCGAGCGCGGCCAGCAGGGTGCCCTTCAGCCCGTCGATGTCGTAGGGATTGACCTGGAAGGCGCCCCGCTTCAGCTCGGCGGCGGCGCCGGCGAACTCGCTGAGCACCAGCGCGCCGCGCAGGTCGCGGCGGCAGGCCACGTACTCCTTGGCCACCAGGTTCATGCCGTCGCGCAGGGGTGTGACGACCATCACGTCCGCAGCCAGGTAGAGGGCGGTCAGCTCGGAACGGTCATACGAGCTGTGCAGATAGTGAATGACCGGAAACCCGATCTCGCCGTACTCGCCGTTGATCCGGCCGACCTGCTGCTCGATCTCCTCGCGCAGCAGCTGGTACTGCTCCACCCGCTCCCGGCTCGGCGTCGCGATCTGCACGAACACCGCCTGGCCCGGCTTGAGGTGGCCGTCGCCGAACAGCTCGCCGAACGCCTGCAGCCGCTGGGTGATGCCCTTGGTGTAGTCGAGCCGGTCGACGCCGAGCAGCACCGTCGCGTCCCCGAGGTCGCCCCGGATCTCCTGCGCGCGCTCGATCACCTCGGGCTGCCCGACCAGGTCGTTCAGCTCGCCGACGTCCACCGAGATGGGGAACGCGCGGGCCCGCACGACCCGGTCGTCCCAGAACACGTCCTGCTTGGAGTAGCGGGTGTCCAGCAGCCGGCGGCACAGCCGGACGAAGTTCGCCGCCGCGCCGGGCAGCTGGAAGCCGACCAGGTCCGCGCCGAGCAGCCCCTCGAGGATCTGCCGCCGCCACGGCAGCTGCCAGAACAGCTCGACGGGCGGGAACGGGATGTGCAGGAAGAAGCCGATGCGCAGGTCGGGGCGGAGCGCCCGCAGCATCGCCGGGACGAGCTGGAGCTGGTAGTCCTGCACCCAGACGATCGCGCCGTCGGCCGCGACCTTCGCCGCCGCCTCCGCGAAACGCCGGTTCACCCGCACATAGGCGTCCCACATGGCGCGGTCGTAAACGGGCGGGGCTACGACGTCGTGGTACAGCGGCCACAGCGTGGCATTGGAGAAGCCCTCGTAATAGAGCGCGACCTCCTCGGCGGACTGCGCGATCGGATGGAGCGACATGCCGTCCTCTTCGAACGGGTCGAGCTCCTCGCCGGGCGCGCCCGTCCAGCCGATCCACGTGCCGTTCCTGCGCCGCATCACCGGGGCGATGGCGCTGACGAGCCCGCCGGGGCTGCGCCGCCACGCCGGAACCCCGTCCGCCCCGACGCTCCGGTCCACCGGAAGCCGATTGGCCACCACAACGAACTCACTACCGCGCGACACCAGCGACCCGCCTCTCCAGGAACTCTCGGTCATCACCATGCCCAGAAACGGTCATCGGGAACATTGTGTCACTTCGACGTAAAGACCCGGTGACAGCAAAGCGGGATGTCAGGGAGGCGGGGCGCCCAAGGTCCGGTTTTGGACCGGACCATATCCCTTTCCAGGCTGGTGACGGTTGTTTACCGGAAAGTCACCTTCCCTGTACGTCACACAAGAAAAGTTGCGTAGATCACACTGACGCGGGGCGGCCGGCCACGGCACGCAGGTGCAGATGCCCGCCAGGCGCCTGCGGAACCGCCTGGTAGCGGCCTTCCAGAGCGCTTCCCAGTACTGCGAGTTGGGCCCAGACGACGCGCATGGCGTTCGCCTGGGCGCGCGCGGGCACCGGGTCGCGTCCGTAGGCGCCGATGCGGGTCGGTTCGTGGAGCATCCGGAGCATCGTCTGGGCGCCTGGTTCGCGCGTGCAGTACAGGTCGATGCGGACGTCCCGAGGGTCGACGGGCGCGGGTTCCGCTTCGGGCAGGACGGTGACGTGCGCGGTGCCGGAGCCGTCCGCACTGCGCACGGCCCGAGGCCCCTCCTTAAGGACGGACCAGGGGCCGGGCCCCTCCTCCCCCGCCGTAATGCCCAGCATCGCCCAGTGCGGCGGCGGGTCGTTGTAGAGGTGCTCGACGTGCCAGCCTCTGGCGCGGGCGTCGTCCTCGTAGGCGTTCACGACGGCCTGGACGGGACGATGGCAGCCGGCCTCCGCGTCGATCAGCACGATCACGTCGTACGGGTCGAAGGGATCGCGCGCGGCGACGGCGGCGGCAAGCTCCGCGCGCAGGGACGCCGCTTCCCGCTCGATCCGGTCGGCCTCGGCGCGCCAGGCGGGGTCGGCGGCCAGATCGCGGGCGTCGCGCAGATCGTCCAGGAGCGAGCGAAGGCGCAGCGCGTCCTCGTTGAGCGGCCGTAGTGCCGCTGCGCAACGCCGCAGCCTGCGCGCGCGCCGGAAGTCCCTGTGGACGCGGGGGTCGGCAAGCTGCGCCTCCAGTGCGGCGTATTCGGCCGTCACCGCCTCCCACGCGTCCATGGCGCCATCCTCGCAATGCGGCGGCCCCTGCGCACGGGTACCGCGCGCAGGGGCCGATAAGGGACGGATCAGACGCGCGCGGGCTCCCGTCCGGGGACCTCGGTTCCGTTGCGGCGGGCCAGGCGGCCCCACAGGGCGGCGTCGAGCGAGAACCGCCCGCCGCCGGCGAGGGCGAACAGCAGCGCGGCGGCGCCGAGCATCAGGACGTACTCGTAGCCGCCCTTCTCCGAGAACAGGCCGTGGTCCTTGTGGACGAACCAGAACGCGCCGGCCATGTCCACGGCGATCAGCACGCCGGCGACGGGGAGCAGGACGCCGAGGACCAGCGCCACTCCGCCGGCCAGCTCGACCCAGGTGCCGAAGTAGGCCGACGCGCCGGGCATCGGGATGCCGCGCCCGTCGAACTGCGCGGCGACCGCCGCGTGGCCGGTGTCGTGCAGCTTCTGCCAGCCGTGCGCGATGAAGATCGCGCCGAGGGCCAGCCGGCCGATCAGCAGTCCGGCGTCGGGCAGCAGGGGATGGCGTCGGGCGGGGAGCATGCCGGTCCTCCGGTGTCTCTCGTCGATGGTTAAAAGTTGAACCAACTGGACCGTAGCAGAGGTCGTTCAAATTCAGACCATCTAGAAACTTCAATCCGAATCCAGGTCAACTAGAATCACCCCATGACGGACGCGGGGGACGCCCTGGACCCGGCCGAGCTGCGCGCCTGGACGGCCTTCCTGGCCGCCGGCCACCTGCTCGACCACGAGATCGAACGCCAGCTCAAGCGGGACGGCGGGCTGTCGCACGCCGAGTTCGAGGTGCTGGTGCGGCTGCACCGGGCCGACGGCGGGCGGCTGCGCATGTCCGACCTCGCGCGCGAGGTGATGATCTCCAAGAGCCGGCTCACCTACCAGATCACCCGGCTGGAGCGGGCCGGGCTCGTCAAGCGGACCGGCTGCGAGTCCGACCGGCGCTCGGTGTGGGCGGAGCTCACCGAGGACGGCGCCGCGACCCTCGACCGCGTCCGCCCCGGCCACCGCGGCGTCGTCCGGGAGGCCCTCATCGACGTCCTCACCCCCGCGGAGATCGAGGTGCTCGGGGACGCCCTGACGCGCGTCGGCGACCGCCTCCGCGCCCGCTGAGCGGCACCTCCCGCCGCGAGGGCCCACTCGGGGGGTACGGTGCCCGAGCCCTGGGCGGGGTTTCCTGGGCGGGGCGGCACTGAGACGCTCGGTTCCATGCGGGACTTCGGCGGGATCGTGGAGCGCGCACTGGCGCGGGTGGTGCGGCCGGGCGGCGCGGACGAGGTCGCCGAGGCGCTCCGGGAGGCGCGCGCCCGGCGCCTGGACGCGGTCCCCCGCGGGTGCGGGCACTCGACCTTCGGCCAGTCGCTGACCAGCGGGCTCTGCCTCGACATGCGGGGCCTCGCGGGCGTCGAGGACGTCACGCCCGGGCACGCGGTCGCCGGTGCCGGGACGACGTGGCGCGAGGTGCTGGCCGCGACGCTCCCCCACGGCCTCGTCCCGCCCGTGCTGACCGACTTCCTCGACGTCACGGTCGGCGGGACGATCTCGGCGGGTGGCGTCGGCGGCACGTCCCACCTGCACGGGACGCAGGCCGACCACGTCCTCGCCCTCGACGTCGTGCAGGACGGGCGCGTCGTCCCGTGCTCACCCGACGCCCGGCCGGAGCTGTTCGACGCGGTGCGGGGCGGGCTCGGCCGCCACGGCGTGATCACGAGCGCGACGCTGCGCCTCGTCCCGGCCCCGGAACGGGTGCTGACCTGCACGATCCCGTGCCGGGACGCGGCCGGTCTGCTGCGCCTGCAGGGCGAGATCGCGGCCGACGACATCTCCGGCCAGGCCAAGCCGTCGCCGGACGGGTGGCGGTACGAGATCAAGGCGACCCTGTACGGGGACGGCCCCGTCCCGGCGGGTACGACCGAGACCGAGGAGCTGCCCTTCTTCGCGTTCGCCGACCGCATGCGTCCCGACGTCGAGGAGCTGGTCGCGCTCGGCGAGTGGGCGCGGCCGCACCCGTGGGCCATGGTCTTCGTGCCGCGCGACCGTGCCGCCGACGTCATCGAAACCACGCTCAAGGAGATGGCGCCGCGCGACCTCGGCCTCAGCGGCGTCGTCCTCGTCAAGGCGCTGCGCGTCGGGCACGTGCCGATGCTCGCCGCGCCGCCGGAGCCGGTGCTGTTCAGCGTGCTGAAAACCGCATCCCCCGGGTCCGCGCCCGTCCCGGAGATGCTCGCCGCCAACCGCGCGCTGCTCGACCGCGCCCGCGCGGCGGGCGGCACCAGCTACCGGGTCGGAGCGATCCCGGATTGATTTCAGCCCGCGCGATGAGTTTCGGACGGCTCGCCGGTCTACCCGCGATGTCGATCCACACGACGCGGCGCGGCGGGCCGCGGGGGCCCCGCCGCGAAGCCGCGCCGGACGGTCACGCGACGACCGGATAGGCCGACTGGAACGCCAGGCGGCCGTCCGCGCCCGCGGCGAGACGGTCGCAGGCGTCGTCGAGCTCCATGAAGACCTCCCACTTCTCGGCGCCGGACGCGGCGGCCAGCACGTCCACGACGCGCTGCTCCAGGTCGGGGACGCGCTTGGCCTTCCAGACCTTGTCGGCGAGGCTGACGAGCAGGTCGTCGGCGCCGATGCCGGGGCCGTCCCAGGACGCGTGCGTGCGGGCGAACCGGGCCAGCCGCTCCTCGACGCCGCGTTCCCGGAGCAGCGCGTGGCCCGCCGCCTCGTGCCGCGACCCGGGCCCCGACAGCTCCTCCGGATACAGGGCCTTGCCGATGTCGTGGGTCGCCGCGCCGAACAGGACGGCGTCGCCGTCCACGGCGAGCGCCGGGTAGCGGCCCGCGACCCAGGCGAGGAGGTCGGCGGCGACGTCGTGGACGGCACGCAGATGCGCCGCCAGGCGGGGCGGCGCGTCCAGGTCCTCCAGCAGCCGCGCGGCCTCGTCCGGCAGC
Source organism: Actinomadura montaniterrae (assembly GCF_008923365.1). GTDB lineage: Bacteria > Actinomycetota > Actinomycetes > Streptosporangiales > Streptosporangiaceae > Spirillospora > Spirillospora montaniterrae. The sequence continues at coordinate 11,537 of NZ_WBMR01000063.1, read as the reverse complement.
GGGCGCGGGCCGGGGTCGGTGAGGGCGCGGCGCAGGGCGTCGGACGGCACGGCTACTGCGCCAGGGCGATGACCTCGGCGCCGGGCAGGCCCGCCAGGGCCTTGCCGGGCAGCAGGACCTTCGACCTGCGCAGGCCGCTGCCGATGACGACGCGGGGCGCGGCGGCGACCGCCTCGTCCACCAGGACCGGCCAGCCGGCGGGCAGGCCGACCGGGGTGATGCCGCCGTACTCCATGCCGGTGAGCGAGGTGGCCTGGTCCATCGGCGCGAACGAGACCTTGCGGGCGCCCAGGTGCTTGCGGACGACGCCGTTCACGTCGGCGCGGTCCGTCGCGAGGACCATGCACGCCGCGTACGTCACCTCGCCGCCGCGCTTGGCCGCGACGACGACGCAGTTCGCGCTGGCCTCCAGCGGCACGTCGTAGCGTTCGCAGAACGCCGCCGTGTCCGCGAGTTCCGGATCGATCGCGGCGGCCTCGGCGTCCGGGACGCCGCCGATCGCGGCGGCCACCGGGTCCGCCAGCAGGTCCGTCCGCCCGGCGGCGGGTTCCCAGTCGAGCTTGCCGACCATGGTCGTCTCCTCCCGTGTCACCGGCTCTCAGGAGCCGAGGTAGCGCAGCACCGCCAGCACGCGGCGGCTGTACCCGGCCGCGTGCGACAGGTCCAGCTTGTCGAAGATCGCGTTGACGTGCTTCTCGACCGCGCTCTGCGAGACATGCAGGTGCGCGGCGATCGAGGCGTTCGTGTGGCCCTGGGCCATGTGGTCGAGGACGTCGCGCTCGCGCGGGGTCAGCCGCGACAGCGGATCGGCGTGCGTGCTGTGCGCCAGCAGCCGCCGCACCACCTCCGGATCGAACGCGGCCCCGCCCGCGCCGACCCGGTCGAGGGCGTCCAGGAACTCCTCGACCTGCGCGACCCGGTCCTTCAGCAGGTACCCGACGCCGGCGGTGTCCGCGGTGATCAGCTCGGTGGCGTACCGCTTCTCGACGTACTGCGACAGGACGAGCACGCCGACGGCGGGCCACCGGCGGCGGATCTCCAGCGCAGCGCGCAGGCCCTCGTCGGTGTGCGTCGGCGGCATCCGGACGTCCACGACGACGACGTCCGGCGGGCTGCCCTCGACCGCCGCGATCAGCGCGTCGCCGTCGCCGACGGCCGCCGCGACCTCGTGGCCCTCCTCGGCGAGCAGCCGCACCAGGCCCTCGCGCAGCAGGGTGGAGTCCTCGGCCAGCATCACCCGCACGGCAGCTCCGCGGTGATCACGGTGGGGCCGCCGGGCGGGCTGTGCACGGCGAACGTCCCGTCCAGCGCGGCGACCCGGCGGGCCAGCCCGGCGAGCCCGCCGCCGGACGGGTCGGCCCCGCCGGTCCCGTCGTCCTCGATGCGCACACCGATCATTGTCCCGGATCCGGCGACCTCCACGCGTACCCGTCCGGCGCCGGAGTGCTTGGCGGCGTTGGTGACGGCCTCGCAGACCACGAAGTACGCGGCGGTCTCGACCGCGTGCGGCGGGCGGCCCGGCACGTCGTAGCCGATCGTCACCGGCACCGCGGACCGCTCGGCGACCGACTCCAGCGCGGCCCGCAGCCCCTCGCCGTCGAGCGCCGCCGGGTACACCCGCCAGGTGACCTCGCGCAGGTCCGCCAGCGCCCGCTGCGACTCCTCGTGCGCCTGTTTCAGCAGCTCGGACGCCCTCTCGTGGTCGCCGGCGCGGCGCGCGCGGCCGATCAGCATGCCGAGCGCGACGAGCCGCTGCTGGACGCCGTCGTGCAAGTCCCGCTCGATGCGGCGGCGCTCGTCGTCGACCGCGTCCACGACCTCGGCGCGGGTGACGGACAGCTGCGCGATCCGCCGCTCGTACTCGGCGAGGGGGCTCGGGCCGAGGCAGCGGCGCGCGACCGCCCGCTCCAGCGCCGCCACCCCGACCAGGCCCTGGACGGCCAGGAACAGCAGGACGATCCCGGCGACGCCGGTGTACAGGACGATCCACCAGGTCGGTGGGATGCCGTCCAGATGGCGGCCGGTCACCCACCAGCCGAGCGCCAGCTCGACGCCCGTCGCGGCGCCAACGCCGATCAGACCGAGGATGACCCCGCCGAGCAGCCCGACCGGCACCCGCAGGACGAGGTAGGCCAGCGCGCGCAGCGGACCGTACTCGGCGGCGCCGGCCTCGCCGAGGAACGCCAGCCGGCGGCGCTCCAGCTCGGTGAGGCGGCGCGCGCCGTCCGCGACGACGGCCGGCACGGCCCGCTGCCCGCGCGAGAACGCCAGCGCGTACGCCATCAGCAGCGCAGCGGCCGCGAGCAGGACGAGCTCCACGGCGGCGGTGACCGCACCGAGCAGCAGGCCGGCCACGGCCCGCGCCGCCGCCACGGCCGGAGCGCGCGGGCCAGGGCGGCGGGCGGGCGGCGGATCAGAAGATGCGGTCACGTTCGAGTTCTCGGTGGGGGCGCGCGGGCGTCCCGCGGTGCCGTCCACCGCGGGACTTCACGATACGCACCGCCAGGAACGCCGCGACCGCGACGGCCACCGCCGCGACCACCGCCTTGGAGTACACGCCGACGAGGTCCTCGACGGCCGTCCAGTTGTCGCCGAGCCAGTAGCCGGCCAGCACGAACACCGTGTTCCACAGCAGGCTGCCGAGCGCCGTGTAGAGCAGGAACGTCGCCATCCGCATCCGCTCCAGCCCGGCCGGAACGGAGATCAGGCTGCGGAAGATCGGGATCATCCGCCCGAAGAACACCGCCTTGCCGCCGTGCCGGGCGAACCAGGCCTCGGTGCGGTCGAGGTCGGCGAGCTTCACCAGCGGGAGCCGCGCGACCAGCGCGCGGATCCGGTCGCGGCCGATCAGCGCGCCGACCCCGTAGAGGGCCAGCGCGCCCGCCACCGAGCCGAGGGTCGTCCACACCAGCGCGGCGGCCAGGCTCATCCGGCCCTGCGCGGCGGTGAAGCCGGCGAGCGGGAGGATCACCTCGCTCGGCAGCGGCGGGAACAGGTTCTCCAGCGCGATCGCCACCCCGGCGCCGGGCGCGCCGAGCTGCTCCATCAGGTGCGTCGCCCACCCGGTCACACCGCCGGACGGCCCGGTCCCGGCCGCCGCGGACGCCATCGCGTACGTCGTCTCGATCATGCCTTCGACGCTAGGAACGGGACGTCCCCGCCACCATGGAGCGCACCGCCGACCCGTCCGGACGCGCACCGCAGGCGCGCCCCTGCGGAAAACCGCACCCCGTGCCGGAACGGGCCGGGCAAAGCCGCGAAAACCCCGCCGGGCACGGCGGATCGGCCTAATCTTGGGCCATCTCGTTCCGCCCCGCAGGCGTTCGACGCGGGGTCCAACAGAAGGAGCCGCACGCGTGGCCGACGAACTCCCGGAGAGCGCGCCTCCCGGCATCGACACCTCCACGCCGACGTTCGCCCGGGTGTACGACTACTTCCTCGGCGGCAAGGACAACTTCGCCGCCGACCGGGAGGTGGCCGACATGGTGATGCAGCTCGTCCCGGAGGCGCCGGTCGTCGCGCAGGGGAACCGGGTCGCGATCGGCCGCGCGGTGACGTACCTGGCGGGCGAGCTCGGCATCGACCAGTTCGTCGACATCGGGTCGGGGCTCCCGACGGCGTCCAACGTGCACCAGTTCGCCCGGTCGGCGAACCCGGACGCGCGGGTGGTGTACGTGGACAACGACCCGATCGTGCTGGCGCACGGCCGCGCGCTGCTCACCGAGCAGGGCGTCGCCACGTTCATCCAGGGCGACCTGTACGAGCCGGAGAAGATCTTCGCCGACCCGGCGCTGACCGGGCTGATCGACCCGGGCCGGCCGGTCGGGCTGATCCTCGCCGCGATCATCCACCACGTCCCGGACGAGCGGGACCCGGCCGCGGTCGTGCGGGCGCTGCACCCGTTCCTGCCGGCGGGCAGCCACGTCGTGCTGACGCACCTGCACGACGCGGGCGACGACCCTCGGGTCGAGGAGGCCAAGCGGATCCTGCAGTCGGGGCTCGGCGGGTCGTACTTCCGGCACTCGTCGCAGATCGAGCGGTTCATGGACGGGCTGACGATCCTGGAGCCGGGGGTGGCGAACGTGACGGAGTGGCGCCCGAACGGTCCGAAGGGCCCGCTGGAGCACCCGCTGCACAGCCAGATGGTGGCGGTGATGGGACGCAAGGACTGATCATCGGGTGGGGCCCGGTCACGGCGGCGGAGAGGGGCCGGATTCAGCGGAGAGTGAAACCGGCGGCGTCGCCCGCGCGGCCTCCGCGACGCTCGGACGCCCCGATTCCGCAGGCCGTGCGGGTTCCGGACGGTGCCCGGGCCGGGTTTCGGTCCCCGTGCCGATCATGGTCCAGGCGAAGATTCTTTTCTGATCGACTTTTCCGTTAAGAGCCTTTCTTGTACCGTTCGCAGGGTTTTGTGAAGTGAATTCATGATCGGACTTTCCCGCCACAAGATCATGTAAGGACGCCGAGATGCCCCTGGCGACTGGCCTGGCAGCGGCCGCGCTCCTCGGCCTGCTGACCCTGCTGGCCACCGCACGGCGCGCCGGGCGCCGACACCGCCCGCGCGACGAGCACCCCGAGTCGCTGACGGCCGTGCTCGCCCCCGGAGAGGAGGAGTACCTGGCCTGGCTGGCCGACCACCACTGGCCGGGCGACGAGTACCTCGACCTCGAGCACGAGTGGCGGGACGAGCTGGGCCTCCCCGACCCGGCCGAGCAGCCGCTGTGCCCGCAGTGCGACCGGCGCTGCGAGGACGTCTGGCCGTGCCCGACCTGCGGGCGCCTGCTGCACTCCTCGTGCGGGCACGGGATGCGGCGCCGGTGGGTCGACCGCCCGTACCGGGCGCACGGGATGAACTCCGAGGCCGTCATCGCCGAGTGGATCTGCACCGGGTGCCTGTCGGTCGTCGGGCTCGACGTGGACCACGGCGGCGAACCGGACGAGGGGCTTCTGCGCTGAACGTCCCGATGTGCCCCATCTTGTCCGGAGGCACACGCGACGAACGGTAAAGAATCCCTCAATCACTTGCATATTTCGGACGAACGGCGGCAGGCTTCCACTATGTCCTTAATCACAGGGACGTCCGTGGAGGAACCCGTGACCGATCAACGCGCCCCGTCCTGCCCGCACCAGCCGCCGTGCCCCCGGCCCGACGCGCTGGACCGCGAGGCCGCCCGCACCGTCGCCGCCCACCCGGAGCAGGGCTGGAGCCTGCTCTGCAACGGCATCGTCGTCTTCGAGGACACCGGCGAGCTGCTGCCCGACGGCCGCGTGATCGCACCGCACCGCCCGACGACCGCCGCCTAGCGCCGCGTCGCGGCCCGCGGGTCCCCGCGCCTCCTCCCCGCATCCCGCCCGCGAGGCCGCCGCGCTCCGGCGATCAGGCCGGCCCGATCCTGATCGGGACGCCGTTCAGCCATGCCATCCCGGCCAGCGGCTCCAGGTCCGCCGGATCCGGCGACGCGAGCACGTTGACGTTCGCGCCGCCCGCCGCGTTCGCCGTCCGCCAGCCGCCCCGGTGCCCCCACCCGTGCGGGACCGCGACGGTGCCCTCGGTCATCTCGCCGGTCACCAGCGCCGGCAGCTCGATCGACCCGTGCGGCGAGGTGATCCGGCACGGCGCGCCGTCCTCGATCCCGTGCGCCGCCGCGTCCTTCGGGCTGATCCGCGCCGCCTGGACGCGCCCGCCGCGCATCAGCGCGGGCGAGTTGTGCATCCACGAGTTGTGCGACCGCATCTCCCGCAGGCCGATCAGCCGCAGCGGGAAGCCGTCCGGCGGCTCCGGCGCCCCGGCCAGCCGCCGCACCTCGGCGGCGATCTCCGGCGGGGCGAGATGCACCCGCTTGTCCTTGTGCAGGATGCGGCGGCGCAGCCTCCCCGTCGGCTGATGCTCGGCGAGGACGACCCCGTGCGGCGCCTTCCGCAGCCTGCGCAGGCTGAGGCCGCCGCTGAGGCCGCCGCTGAGCCCGCCGCCCTTGCCGATGAGTCGGCGCAGGCCGTACCAGTCCCCCGCCGGGCCCGTGCGCAGCAGCGCGTCCACCAGGGACCGCGGCGACGGCCGGACGCCCAGCCGGTGCGCGAGCCGCTGCAGCGGGAACGCGCCGACCCCGATCCCCATCCGGCGGGCCAGCGCGTCGATGATCTCCCACTCCTGGCGGGCCTCGCCGCGCGGCGCGACGACCGGCTCCGTCCACGTCACGTACGGCGTGAGGTGGTTCTGCAGGAACGGCAGCGGGAGGTCCTCACGCTCCAGGAACGTGGTCGCCGGCAGCACGTAGTCGGCCTTGCGGCCGGTGTCGGTGACGTACAGGTCGATGGTGACGAGCAGGTCCAGCTCGTCCAGCGCCCGGCCGAGCGCCTCGCCGCCCGGGACGCTCAGCGCCGGGTTGCCGCCGGAGACGATCAGCGCCCGGAGCCGTCCCGGGCCCGGCGTGGTGATCTCCTCGGCCATCACCCCGGCCGGGAACGTGCCGAGGATGTCCGGGTATCCGCCAACCCGTGAGCGGGCCTTGCCGTAACTCGCCAGGCCGGACAGCCGGAGGATCTGGTCCAGCCACAGCGGCGCGGCGCCGAAGACCGCCCCGCCCGGACGGTCCAGGTTGCCGGTCACCAGCGTCACGGCGTCGATGAGGAACGCGGTCAGCGTCCCGTGCCGGCCGAGGCAGGTGCCCGTCCGGCCGTACACGACGGCCCGCTCGGCGCGCGCGAGATCGCGCGCCAGTTCCCGGACGGTCGCCGCCGGGACGCCGCTGCGGGCCTCGGTCTCCTCGGGCGGGAAGCCGTTCGCGAGCGCCCGCAGCTCGTCGGCGCCGGACGCCTGGCGCGTGCAGGCGTCCCGGTCCTGCAGCCCCTCCTCGAAGATCACGTGGAGCATCGACAGCAGCAGCCAGGCGTCCCCGTCCGGACGGACGGGCAGGTGCTCGTAGGCGCGGGCCGTCTCGGTCCGGCGCGGGTCGGCGACGACCACCCGGCCGCCGCGCGCCACGATCGCCGACAGGTCCTCGCGGATGCGCGGCGCGGTGATCAGGCTGCCGTGCGACACCAGCGGGTTCGCGCCGAGCATCAGCAGCAGGTCCGTGCGCTTGAGGTCGGGGATCGGGACCAGGACGGGCGCCCCGTACAGCAGCGCGCTCGCCGCGAACCGGTTGTTCACGTCCTGCGACCCCGCCGAGTACAGGTGCGGCGACTTCAGCGCCGCCATGAACCCGTTGAGCCACAGCGGATGGCTGTAGGAGAACGTCGCCGGGTTGCCGAAGTACCAGCCGATCGACGACCCGCCGTGCTCGCGGCGCAGGGCGTTCAGCCGCGCGGCGATCCCGCCGAGCGCCTCGTCCCAGCTCACCCGCTCGAACTCGCCGTCCGGGCGGCGCCGCAGCGGGTGCAGGACGCGGTCCGGGTCGTTCTGCACCTCGGTCATCGCGACGCCCTTCGGGCAGGCGAAGCCCTTCGACAGCGGGTGCTCCTCGTCGGGGCGGATCCGGACGACCGTCCCGTCCTCGACGGTGGCCTCCAGCCCGCACAGCGGCTCGCAGATCCGGCAGTAAGTGGTCACTGACGCCATGCGTCCGATTGTGCCACCGTCACCTGATCACGTGCCGGTCGTATCCGAGCGCGACCAGCTCCTCGTACGCCGCCCACGCCGCCGCCGGGACCGGCATCGGCACCTGGAACCCCCGCTCGGCGTACACCTCCATCCGCTGGAGGTCGCCCACCATCAGCTCGATGAACCGGCGCTCGTCGTCCCCCGTCCCGTACGCCTCGTACCCGAGGTCCGGGCAGGCGGCGATCCAGTCCACTCCGGGCCACTGTTTGCGCGCCGTGGCCAGCGCCCGGCGGGTCATGTACGGCTTGGCGACCAAAATCCCGCTCCGCAGATCGAGCCGTCCGTCAAGCAGCCGTCTGGTCGCGGTGATGTTCTCCCCCGTGTTCGTGGCGGTCTCCTCGAGCAGCAGAGCCCCCTCCGGGACCCCGTGCTCGCGCGCCACACGTGCGAAGACCTGCGCCTCCGTCTCCGTCCACGCCGACGTGATCTTGCCGCGCCCGCCGGTGACGACCACCACCGGAGCCCATCGCGCATGCCAAAGCCTCGCCGCGTGCGCCGCCACCCGCGTGTCGTGGCACCCCAGGGCGAGGATCGCGTCAGCCTTGGAGAGGGGGCCGGTGAGCACCAGGTGGTCCCAGACGACGCGGGCCAGCTCGCGGGCCCGCGCGTCGACCGCTCCGTGAGACTCCACCGCGCCATTGTCTCCGGCGGCCCGCATGTCGGCTCCCATCCGATAGGTCGTCCAGGTAGCGTTCAACTGTTTTGCTACTTACGTAAGAATCATGTGGAACTCGACCGCGAAAGGACGGGGTGGTGTCGTGATCACAGTCCTGGTCCTGGTGTCAGTGGCCGCCCTGTTCGGCCTGTGCCTGCTCCGTCCCGCGGCGCCCCCGGCCCCGGACGAGCCGCCCGCCACCGAGCCCGCCACGCCCACCGAGCCCTTGGCGGCCGCCGACCCCGGCGGCGTCCATCCCGAGTCCATGACCGCCGAACTCGACCCGGGCGACGAGGAGTACCTCGCCTTCCTCGCCAACGAGCTCTGGCCCGAGGACGAGTACCTCGAACCCGAGCACACCACCGACGGCGAAGAAGAATCCGGCGGCAGCGACATGCTCCTCTGACCGCCCCGGCGGGTGGTCAGGGGTGGGGGTTTTCGAAGAGGGCGCTTACGGACTCGCCGTTGTGGATGCGGCGGACGGCCTCGGCGAGGGCCGGGGCGATCGAGAGGACGCGCAGCTTCTCGCCGCGCTCGCCGGCCGGGACGGGCACCGTGTTGGTGCAGACGATCTCCAGCACGTCCGGCTCGGCGGACAGCCGCTTCAGCGCGCCGGCCGCGAACAGGCCGTGGGTGCAGGCGATCCGGATCGTGCGGGGGCCGAGCTCGCGGAGCCGGTCCAGCAGCTCCAGGACGGTGCTGCCCTTGGCGATCTCGTCGTCCAGCACGATCACGTCCCGGCCCGCGATCTCGCCGATGACCGAGCTGATCTGCACGCGGTCGTCGGAGAAGCGCTGCTTGGCGCCGGCCGCGACCTGCACGCCGAGCAGCCGCGCGAAGGCCGCGGCCTCCTTGGCGTTGCCGAGGTCCGGCGAGACGACGGTGGTGCGCGACAGGTCGTACCGGCGGAAGTGCTCGGCGAGCTCGCGGAGCGCGTGCAGGTGGTCGACCGGGACCGAGAAGAAGCCGTGCACCTGCGGCGAGTGCAGCGTCATGGCGAGGACGCGGGACGCGCCGGACGCGACGAGCAGGTCCGCGACCAGGCGGCCGCCGATCGAGATGCGCGGCGCGTCCTTCTTGTCGGAGCGGGCGTAGGAGTAGTGCGGCATCACGACGGTGATGCGGCTCGCGGACGCGCCGCGCGCCGCGTCGCACATGAGGAGCAGCTCGACCAGGTTCTCCTGGACGGGCGCGACGAGCGGCTGGATGAGGTACACGTCCCGCTCGCGGCAGTTGGCCTGGAGCTGGACCTCGAGGCAGTCGTTGGCGAACCGGGAGACCCGGGCCGGGCTCAGCGGCACGCCGAGATGGGCGCAGACCTCGGCGGCGAGCTCGGGGTGGGCGCTCCCGCTGAACACGGCGATCTCTCGCACGAACCGCTCCTCACAGGTGGACTCCGGCGGGCCTCGGACATGCTATTGGGCGGGGGCCGCCCGGTCCCGGACCGCGCCCGGCGGCGTCACGGCGTGAGGGGCTCGCGGCGGGGCCGGATCGTGCGGTGGCTGATCAGCCAGCGGCCGCCGTCGCGGACGACGGTGTCCTCGTAGGTGGCGCTGGCGCAGCGGTGGTCCGGCAGTACGGCGATGGCCTTGGAGACGGCGCGCGCGCTGTCCCCGTCGCCGGCGGTGACGACGACGTTGGTGACGTGGTGGGCGAGGGGGTTGCGGTCGCCGAGGTCCAGGCCGGCTTGTTTCAGCGCGGCGCGGCCTTCGATCAGTCCGCCGCCGGCCGCGGTCACGTCGTAGACGACGTCCTCGGTGAACAGCTCCGTCATGCGGTCGAGCTCGCCGGTGTCGGCGTAGTGGCCGTGCAGCGAGATCAGGTCGGTGATCGCGAGCCGGTCCTCGGTGGTGAGGGGCATGGGATTCCTTCCGGAGAGATAAACGGTGAACTCCCCGTTTATCGGCCAGCGTAGCGGGGGCGATCTGAAGGGGCAACGGCCGCCGCCTCGCGAAGCACGGGACGCGCCGTGCCGTGCTGGGCTAGCGTTCAGCGGGGGAACGCCCCCACGGTCGTCCGCGCAGAGGCAGGCATGAGCACAGTTGCGGCCGAACAGGCCGGCGGCGGCTTCCACGAGGAGTGGGAGGCCGGGCCGACCGTGGCCAGGATGGTCCTCGGCGCCCAGCTGCGGCGGCTGCGCGAGGCCGGCGGCCACAGCCTGGAGGACGCCGAGGCCGTGCTGCGGCGGCCGCGGGAGTGGATCAGCCGGCTCGAGCTCGGCCGGGCGGTGCTGCGGCTGCGCGAGGTCGCCGACCTGTGCGCCGCCTACGGCGCCACGGACCGGGCCGCGCTCGCCACGCTCCTCGGCCTGGCGCGGCAGGCGAACGCGCCGCGCTGGTGGGCCGCGTTCCGGGACGTGGTCCCGCCCTGGTACGAGCCGTACCTGGAACTGGAGCAGTCGGCCAGCCTCATCCGCGCTTACGAGGCGCAGGTCGTCCCGGACCTGCTGCAGACCGAGGCGTACACGCGCGCGCTGATCGAGGAGCACCGGCCCGCGGGGGACGCGGAACGGCTCGCCGCGCTGCGGGCCGTCCGGCGGCGCATCCTGGACAGGCCCGCGCCCGCGCGGCTCTGGGCGGTGATCGAGGAGGCCGCGCTGCGGCGCGCGCCCGGTGGGCGGGCGGTCGCGTTCGCGCAGTTCGAGCACCTGCTGGACGTCTGCGACCTGCCGCACGTCACCCTGCAGGTGCTGCCGCTGGCGGCGGCCGAGGCGCCGCCCGTCGCCGGCGGCTCGTTCACGCTGCTGCGGCCGCCCCAGCCCGAACTGCCCGACGTCGTGTACGTGGAGCGGCTGAACGGGGCGGTGTACCCGTCCGGGCCGGACGCGGTGCCCTACTGGCACACGATGAACCGGCTCGTGCTGGCCGCCGCGCCCGCCGCCGCGACGCAGTCGATCCTGTGGCGGATCCTGCGCGGGCTGTGACGGCGATACCGCCACGGCGGGGCCGCGGGGCTGGCAGCATGAAGGCGAACAGGTCCGCTCCCTGCCGGCAAGGGCGACCAGACATGATCGACGACGTTTCCCGGCCCACCGGGCCGGACGACTTCATCGGCGCGCTCAACGCGCTCTACGACTCCTGCAACCGGCCGCCGTACCGCAAGCTCGCCGAGGTCTCCGAGCATCTCGGCGACGTGTACGGCCGGCGGGACCTGCCGTCGCTGTCGACGACCGGGATCTTCGACGTGCTCGCCGGGCGGCGCAAGCGGCTCCCGTCCGCCGCCTGGGTGGCGAGCTTCGTGCTGTCCTGCCAGCGCCGCGCGTGGGAGACCGGCGTGCGCCCG
>NZ_WBMR01000062.1 GCF_008923365.1 Actinomadura montaniterrae | reverse complement strand
CCATCTTCCTCACCACCCAATACCTCGAAGAAGCCGACGAACTCGCCGACCACATCGCCCTCCTCGACCACGGCCACCTCATCGCCGAAGGCACCGCCGACGACCTCAAACGCCTCATCCCCGGCGGGCACGTGTCGCTGCGCTTCACCGACGACGACACCCTCAAGGGCGCCCTCACCGCGCTCGGCCAGGGCTTCATCGACCCCTGCGACGACGACCGGCTCACCCTGCAGGTCCCCTCCGACGGCGGCGTCGCCTCCCTGCGTGATCTGCTCACCCGCCTCGACACCGCCGGCATCGAACCCGCCGACCTCAGCGTCCACACCCCCGACCTCGACGACGTCTTCCTCACCCTCACCGGCCAACCCCACCACCACCACGACGACCGCGACGAGCAGAAGCAGGAGACCGCGCGATGAACACCCTCTCCCTCGCGGCGCGCGATTCGCGCACCATGGTCCGCCGGCAGCTCAAGCGCCTGATCCGCTACCCGTCCATGACCGTCCAGCTGATCGTCACCCCGGTGATCATCCTGCTGCTGTTCGTCTACGTCCTCGGCGGCACCCTCGGCAGCGGGCTCGGCGGTGGACGCGACGCCTACATCGACTACGTCCTGCCCGGCATCCTGCTCATGGCGGTCGCCACCGGCGCCACCGGAACCGCCGTGATGGTCGCCACCGACATGACCGAAGGCATCATCGCCCGGTTCCGCACCATGCGGATCTCCCGCGCCTCCGTCCTGACCGGCCACGTCGTCGCCGCCGTCATCCAGCAGATCATCGGCATGGCCGTCGTGACCGCCATCGCCCTGGCGATCGGGTTCCGGCCCCACGCCACCGCGCTGGACTGGGTCGCCGCCGTCGCCATGCTGACTCTGTTCGCCCTGGCCATCACCTGGCTGTCGGTCGCGCTCGGCCTGAAGTCCTCCACCCCCGAGGCCGCCAGCAACGCCCCCATGCCCCTGGTGCTGCTGCCCTTCCTGGGCAGCGGGTTCGTCCCCACCGACTCCATGCCCACCGCCCTGCGCTGGTTCGCCGAATACCAGCCCTTCACCCCCATCATGCAAACCCTCCGCGGACTCCTCCTCGACACCCCCATCGGCAACAACGCCGCCATCGCCACCGCCTGGTGCGCCGGCATCGCCGTCGTGTCCTACCTGTGGGCCAAGCACACCTTCAACAAGGCATAACCCCCGATGAACCGGCCGAACAGGGCCGCCAGACCACCCGGTCCGGCGGCCCTACGCCATTTCCGGAAAATCTTTCGCGGGGCTGTCACAGGTGGATGGGGTGGCGTGTCTTAGCTGGCGACCGGGTGGTGACCGACGGCCCGGCGGACGAGAGGGGCTTTGTGATGAAGGTCGTGGTGATCGGTGGTACGGGGCTGATCGGGTCGAAGGCGGTGCGGCTGCTGCGCGAGCACGGGCATGAGGCGGTGCCGGCGGCGCCGAACACGGGGGTGAACACCCTGACCGGTGAGGGGCTGGCGGAGGTGCTGGAGGGCGCGTCGGTGGTGGTGGACGTGTCCAACTCGCCGTCGTTCGAGGACGAGGCGGTGCTGAACTTCTTCACCACCTCGACCGGCAACCTGCTGGCGGCCGAGCGCAAGGCGGGTGTGGGTCATCACGTGGCGTTGACGATCGTGAACACCGATCGGCGGCCCGACATCGGCTACTTCCGGGCCAAGGTCGCCCAGGAGCGGTTGATCGAGGCGTCGCCGGTCCCGTTCTCGCTGGTACACGCGACGCAGTTCTTCGAGTTCGGGCGGCGGATCGCCGACGAGGCGGCGGCCGGGGGCGGCACCGTTCCGATGCCGCCGGTGCTGTTCCAGCCGATCGCGGGCGAGGAGGTGTCGGCGGTGGTGGCGCGGACGGCGGCGGGCGCGCCGCTGAACGGGCGGATCCAGATCGCCGGTCCGGAGGTGTCGCGGATGGATGAGTTCTTCCGCAAGGCGCTGGCGGCGTGGGGGGATCCGCGCGAGGTGGTCACCGACCCGCACGCGCACTACTTCGGCGCCGAGATGCACGAGCGCGACCTCGTCCCGGACGAGGGCGCCGCGACCCTCGGTGAGATCACCTACGCCGACTGGCTGGCGGCCAACCCCGCCAAGTGACACCCCGCCGGCGCCGCGACGGCGTCCGGCCGGGCGGCCATCCCGACGAACCGTGTGCGGAGGACAGATGAGCACGCCGACCGGCGACGAGTTCGAGATCGAGTTCGAGGCGGAGGTCGAGGCCGAGCTCGACCTGGCCGAGTCGAGCGACCCGGGCCGGGCGGCGGAGCTGCCGGCCGAGGAGTGGCTGTTCGACCCGGCCGACGTCGAGCGGGAGGAGGTCGAGCTCCGCAACCTCCTCGGCGCCGCCCGCGTGCCCGGGCGGCGGCGGGACACTGCTGCCGTCCCGCCGCCAAGGATCGCCACGATCGGCGATCTCCGCGAGCACCTGCAGTGGGCGGTCGAGCTGGAGCACGCGACCCTGCCGCCGTACCTGTGTGCGCTCTATTCGCTCGACCCGGAGCGCAACCCTGAGGCCGTCGAGGCGGTGGCGGGTGTGTTCATCGAGGAGATGCTGCATCTGACGCTGGCGGCGAATCTGCTCAATGCCGTCGGCGGGAGCCCGCGGCTGGACGCGCCGGAGCTGCTGCCGCCGCATCCCCGGCGGTTGCCGCACGCGGCGCCGTCGCTGGAGCTGTCGCTGCTGCCGTTCGGTGACGAGGCACTGGACATGTTCCTGCGTCTGGAGCGGCCGGCGCCGCCCGGCGCCCCCGCCGAGGACACCGGCTACGAGACGATCGGGCAGTTCTACGACGCGATCGAGGCGGGGCTGCGCGGCCTGTGCGCCCGGCTCGGCGAGGCGGAGATCTTCACCGGCGACCCGGCCCGCCAGATCGGCGCCGCGCATTTCCAGCACACCGCCGGACGGATGATCGCCGTCACCGGCCTGGCCTCGGCGCTGGCCGCGCTGGAGGAGATCGTCGAGGAGGGCGAGGGCACGTCCCGCGGCGCGGTCTGGGACGGCGACCCCGACGTCCACCACCCCGACCGGGACGAGGTCGCCCACTACTACCGCTTCCAGGAGCTGCGGGCCGGCCGCCGCTACCGTCGCGGCGACACCCCGCGGTCGGGGCCGACCGGCGAGCCGGTCGGGGTGGACTTCGGCGGCGTTCTGCCGATGCGGCCCAACCCGAGGATTGCCGACCATGCGCCGGGCAGCGCGATCCGGACCGCGCAGGAGGAGTTCAACCGGACGTACTGCACCCTGCTGCACCTGCTGGAGCAGGCGTTCAACGGCAGCCCGCGGCTGCTCGCGGTCGCCGTCGCCACGATGTACAAGCTCAAGGCGCAGGCTCAGGCGCTGATGCGCATGCCCGACGGCGAGGGCACCACGGCCGGTCCGACGTTCGAGTACGTCCCGCTGCAGGAGCGCGGATGGAGCATCGGTGACGAGCCGCAGCGCGTCAACGTGCTGCCCGACGGCCCGTACCTGGTCTACGGCGGCGTCCCGCTCCGCCGCAAACGCAAGATCGTCTCCTCCGACAACAATGCCGCGCTCACCTGGCAGACCGGCGACGCCCTGCCGACCGAGCCCGTCTACGCGCTGTGCCGCTGCGGCCATTCGCGGTCCAAGCCGTTCTGCGACGGGACGCACGGCCGGATCGGGTTCGACGGTACCGAGACCGCCGACGTCCGGCCCTACAAGGAGCTGCAGCACGTGCATGACGGGGTGGACATCTCGGCGCAGCGGGTCGGTGAGCTGTGCATTCACGCCGCGTTCTGCATCGGGCGCACCCGGCCGATCGCGGAGATGCTCGCCGAGACCGGCGACAGCGACGTCCGCTCCAACGTCATGGGACGGATCGATCACTGCCCGTCCGGCTCCTACAGCTACGCCCTGCGGCGCGGCGGCGAGACCATCGAGCCCGACCTGCCGCCTGCCATCTCCGTCCTCGAAGAGGAGGACGGCCTGGCCAGCGCCCTGTGGGTGACCGGCGGCGTGCCGGTCCACCGCGCCGACGGGCGGCCCCTGGAGACCCGCAACCGCATGACCCTGTGCCGCTGCGGGCATTCCTCCGGCAAGCCGCTCTGCGACGGGACCCACCGCAAGATCGACTTCCGCGAGGAGGCGTCCGGCCCGGCCGGGACCGCCCCGCTCGCGGGACGCGGCGACGCATGATGGGCGGGCGCGACCGGACCGCCCCGCGATCCGGAACGGGGGCGAGCATGGTGGCGGACGGCGGACCGGCGGGCGACGCGGAGGCCCCTGGCGACGTGCAGGCGGCGGGCGATCTCGAGTGCGCCGCGGCGGTCTTCGCCGAGGTGCGGCCGCGCCTGTTCGGCATCGCGTACCGGATGCTCGGCAGCGTCGCCGAGGCCGAGGACCTGGTGCAGGACGTCTGGCTGCGCTGGCAGACCTACGACCGCGCCGCCGTGGCCGACCCCGCGGCGTTCCTCGCCACGACGGCGACGCGGCTGGCGATCAACGTCCTGCGGTCCGCGCGGGTCCGGCGCGAGACCTACATCGGACCCTGGCTGCCCGAGCCCGTCGACACCGGCGCCGACCCGCACCTCGGCGCCGAGCGGGGCGAGGCGCTCAACCTCGCGGTGCTGATGCTGCTGGAGCGGCTGTCGCCGACGGAGCGCGCCGCCTACGTCCTGCGGGAGGCGTTCGACTACCCGTACCCGCAGATCGCCGCCATCGTGCAGGTGGGTGAGGCGGCGGCGCGGCAGCTCGTCAGCCGGGCCCGCAAGCACCTGCGGTCCGAGCGGCGGGCGCCGGTGACGGGCGCGGAGCAGCGGCGGCTGCTGGCCGCCTTCGTCGCCGCCGCGCGCGCCGGCGACCTCGCCGCCCTGGAGGACCTCCTTGCGGCGGACGCGGTCAGCTACTCCGACGGCGGCGGCGCGGCCCGGGCGTCCCGCTTCCCCGTGGTGGGGGCGTTCCGCGTCGCCAAGTACGTCAGGGCGTTCGCGGACCGGTTCTGGGACGGCGTCGAGGTGGAATGGGCCACCGTCAACGGGCAGGCCGCCGCCCTGCTCCGGCGCGACGGCGCGACCTTCACCGTCCTGACCGTCGACGCGTCCGAGCAGGGCATCGGCCGGATCCTGTGGATGATGAACCCCGCCAAGATCACCGCCGCGTCCGGCGGCCGCTCCCCGGACGGGCGGCGGTGACCGGCCCGGACGGGACGGTGTCGCTGGCGGAGATGCTCGACGAGCGGCGGCACCTGCTGGACATCGCGGAGGGGATGTTCGGCGCGGACGCGGCCGACCGGATCGTCCACGAGACGTACCGCCGCTGGTACGCGCTCGACGACGACGAACGCGCGGCCATCGCGGTGCCCCGGGCGTGGCTGACGCGGGTGGCGGCCGGGATCTGCCTGGGCCTGCTCACCGGCGGCGTCCGCGACGGCGACGACGCCGTGCCCATGCCCGAGGAAACGGTTCGCCGGGCGCCGTCCGGGCGCCCCGCGGCCGATCCCGTCACCGCGTGGCTGCGGCGCCACCCCGAGAGCGACCATTCCGACGCGGCCCTGCTCGCGCGGCACGACCGCGTGGTGCGCCGGTTCGCCGCCGCGTGCGGCGCCGGGGACACGGCGGCGTTGATGGACGTCCTGGCCGGCGACGCGATGGTGGTCAGCGACGGCGGCGGCAAGGTCCGCGCCGCCGCCCGCCCGGCCCACGGCGCGGACGCCGTCGCCCGCTTCATGACGGCCCTGCTGGCCGGGGAGCCCCGGACCGGCGTGACCGTCCGGTCCGTGAACGGCCGCACGGGACTCCTCCTGCACCGGACGGGACGGGCCGTGGCGGTGGTGGGCGTCAGCACCGCCGGCCCGGTGGTCACCGCCGTGTGGATCACCCTGAACCCGGACAAGCTGCGGCGCTGGCACGCTAGTCGGCCGGGACGGTCGTGACGACCTTGCCCTGCGTGTTCGCCGCGAGGTAGCCGCCCCCGTAGTCGTCGGTGAGGTACACCATCATGGTCGGCCGGTCCCCGTTGAAGGCCCAGGACGCCCTGATGATCACGTACTTGTTCGTCGGCTTCGGCACCTTCAGTGTGCGCGCGGCGCGGCTCATGAGCGCCGGGAGAGCGTCCCAGTTGAAGCCGTTCAGATTCACCTTGGCGTCGTCGGTGACGCCGATGCTGGGGCGCGCCTTGACGGCGGCGTCGGCGCCCTTCTCGTAGGTGTAGTTGTCGAACGCGCCGCGGCGGCCGCGGACCGGCGCGTCGGCGTTCGCGCGGTCCGCGTAGACGGTCATGCCCGCGAACTGCCGGGACCCCGACGCCGCCTCGAACTTCTTGATCACGTTGCGGACGGCGGCCGGGGTGAGCAGGGTCTTCGGCCCGGCGGCGGCCTTGCCCGGGCCCTGCGCGTCGTAGGGGGTGACGGTGCCGGACGGCAGGCCCGCGCCGGCGTCCGCGCCCCCGGCCTCCTTGAGCAGCCTGGGGACGAAGATGACGGCCGTCACGAGCAGCACCGCCGCCACGCAGGCCACGGGCACGACGATCGCGCCGACGATCAGCCCGGTCCGGCGCCGCCGCGCGGGCACCGAGGCCGCGGTCCCCGAGAACCCGTTCGGGTTCGTCCCGGGGCCTGCCGGGTGGACGGGCGGCGGGGGCGGCGGGGGAGGCGCCGGGGTCTGCCGGGCGTCCGCCGCCTGGGCCAGGAGATCGTCCAACTCGGACGCCGTCGGCCGGGCCGCCGGGTCGGGTACCAGCAGCGCCTGCAGTGCGCGCGCGAGCGGACCGGCGTGCTGCGGCGGCGGGATCCGGGCGGCCATCACCGCCGCCAGCGTCGCCACGGCCGTCGTCCGGCGCAGCGGGTTGCGGCCCTCGACCGCCACGTACAGCAGCAGGCCGAGCGACCACAGGTCCGAGGCCGGGTCCCCCTCGCGTCCGTGCAGCCGCTCCGGCGCGATGTACTCCGGCGAGCCCACCAGCCCGCCGGTGGCCGTGACCCGCGACGCCTCCTCCAGCACCGCGATCCCGAAGTCGGTCAGCACCGCCGTGCCGTCCGCGCGCAGCAGGACGTTCGCGGGCTTCACGTCGCGGTGGCAGATGCCCGCCGCGTGCGCGGCGCGCAGGGCCGCGAGGATCCCGCGCCCGATCGCCGCCGCCTCCGCGGGAGGCAGCGGCCCGCCCGCCAGCCGGTCCTGCAGGGACCGCCCCGGGACGAGCTCCATCACGAGCCACGGGTGCGGCATGTCGGGCGAGTCCACGATGTGATGGATGGTCACCACGTTCGGATGGTGGAGGCGGGCCAGCGCGCGCGCCTCGCGCATCACCCGCTCGCGCATCATCTCCGCGACCGACGGGTCGCCCTCCGCCGCGTCGCTTCCGGCGAGCCGCACCTCCTTCAGCGCGACCTCGCGGTGCAGGGCCAGGTCGAACGCGCGCCAGACCGTCCCCATCCCGCCGCTGCCGAGCCGTCCCCGCAGCTCGAAGCGCCCGTCGATCACCGTCTGCCCAGAGGTCACGCCGGACAGCCTAGAACCACTGATCGCCAGGAAACGGTCGAACCGGACGACATCTCGCGCGCCCGTCCCGCTCGTGCCCGCCCGCCGGGGGAGCGCGGCGGGCATTCACCGCCCGGTGCGTTCGGCGGACAATGGCGGGATGGCGGTGAACTTCGGTCCGACGGCGCACGACTACGCGAGATACCGGACGGAATTCCCGTCCGACCTGTTCGCCAGGCTGGCCGCCCTGGGGGTGGGGCTGCCCGGCCAGCGCGTCGTGGACGTCGGGACCGGGACCGGAGTGCTCGCGCGCGGCTTCGCCGCGGCCGGCTGCACGGTGGTCGGGGTCGACGTCGCCCCGGAACTGCTCGCGAAGGCCGAGCGGCACGGCGCCGGGGCGTCCGAGCGGCCCGGCGCCGGGGCGTCCGAGCGGCACAGCGGCGGCGTGTCCTACCGGCGGGCGCCGGCGGAGGACACCGGGCTGCCCGGCCAGGCGTGGGACGTGGTCAGCGCGGGTCAGTGCTGGCACTGGTTCGACCGGCCGCGCGCCGTCGCCGAGGCGCGTCGCCTGCTCGTCCCCGGCGGCGCGCTGGTCATCTGCTACCGCGACTTCTCCACCGGACCCGGCAGCGTCGGCGCCGCCAGCCTCGACCTGGCCCGCGCCTACAACCCCGACTGGCCCGAGGCCGGCGGCCTGGCCGAGAACCCGCACTGGCGCGACGAGCTGGCTGCCGCCGGCTTCGAGGGCCTGCACGGGTTCGCCTTCGACACCGTCGTCCCCTTCACCCATCGCGCCTGGCGGGGACGCATGCGCAGCGCCAGCGGCATCGGCGCCACCCTGCCGCCGGACCGGATCGCCGCGTTCGACACCGACCTGGCCGAGCTGCTCCGCGCGCGGTTCCCGCAGGAACCCCTCCAGATCGCTCACCGCATCGATGCGCTCGTCGCCCGGCGCCCTGCGGATCACTAGTCCGGTACCGGGACGTCCACCAGGATCTTGCCGACCGCGCCGCCCTCCACCTCACGGTGCGCGTCGGCGGTGCGGTCGAGCGGGAAGCGGAGCAGCGGCAGGCCGTGCTCCTCGCCGACCGGCAGGGCACCGTCGCGGACGGCGGCGGCGACGTCTTCGGCAGCGGCAGCGCGCACGTCCGGGCCGGCCGTGTAGAGCACCAGGAACTGCAGGCGCGCGTTCAGGACCATGGTCCGCAGCACGTCCAGTTCGACCGGCTTGCCGCCGTCGTTGGCGTAGGTCGAGATCGTGCCGCGCGTCCGCAGCACCGCCAGGTCGAGGGCGAGGTTCGCGCCGAGCGCCACCTCCGCGACGATGTCGACGCCGTCCGGGGCGATCGCGCGGATCCCGGCCGCCGGGTCGCCCGCGCGATAGTTGACCACGTGATGGGCGCCGGCGGCGGCCGCCAGCCGGGCCTTCTCCGGGCCGCTGACCGTCGCGATCACGGTGGCGCCGGCCCAGCGGGCGAGCTGGATCACCGCGTGCCCGACCGCCCCGGCCCCGCCCGCCGCGAGCACCACCCGGCCGTCGAGCGCGCCGGGCCGCAGGCGGCGCGGGCCGTCCTCGGCGACGGTGAGCGCGCGGTGCGCGGTGAGCGCGGGGACGCCGAGCGAGGCGCCGACCTCGAACCCGATCCCGTCCGGCAGCGGCACGGCCTGCTCGGCGGGCACGACGGTGAACTCGGCGGCGGTGCCGGTGGACCGTCCGGCCGCGGCCAGGAACACCCAGACCCGCTGCCCGGCCCGGCCCCGATCGACCCCGTCGCCGACGGCGTCGATCACGCCCGCGCCGTCCAGGTGCGGGGTGACCTCCGGGAACCGCAAGGCGGCCCCGGAGCGGGCCTGCACGTCGGCCGGGTTCACCCCGGACACGGCGACCCGCACCCGGACCTCCCCCGGACCGGGCGCGGGCAGGTCGCGGTCGACGAGCCGGAGAACGCCGGGGCCGCCGTTGCCGCGGTAGACGACCGCCTTCACGACGCCCGTCCCGGCTCGCCGATCGGGACCTCGCTGGAGCGGGACTCGACGGCGTCGAGGGCGGCGAGGGCGCCGTCGGCGGCGTCGTCGAACGCGATGTCGCCGACCGCCATGTTGGCCTCCAGATGGGCGAGGTCGGCGGTGCCGGGGATCAGCAGCACGTTCGGGGCGTGCCGCAGCAGCCAGGCGAGCCCGACCTGGGACGGCGTGACGCCCAGCGCCCCGGCCACGGCGTGGACGGCCGGCTCCTCGGTGACCTTGGGCAGGCCGGGGAAGGCCCCGCCGAGCGGGAAGAACGGCACCCAGGCGATGCCCTCGGCCGCGCACAGCCGCAGCATGTCCTCGTCGTCGCGGGAGACGAGGCTGTAGGCGTTCTGCACGCAGGCGATCCCGGCGGGCAGGGCGCGGCGGAGGCCGTCGAGGGTGACGCTGCTCAGCCCGATCGCGCCGATCTTGCCCTCGTCGCGCAGGGCCGTCATCACCGCGAGCTGGTCGTCGAGGTCGACCACCTGGTCGCCCTCGGCGCGCAGGCCAGGACCGGAGTCGAGGCGCCGGAGGTTCACCACCGGCAGCCGGTCGACGCCGAGGCCGCGCAGGTTGTCCTCGACGCTGGCCCGGAGCTGCTCCGGCCGCTGCGCGATCCGCAGCGGCAGGCGCCCGCCCGGGTCGGGATCCGCGCCGACCTTGGTGACGACCAGGACGCCGTCGCCTGGACGGAGGGCTTCCCGGATCACGGCGTTGGCGAAGCCGAAGCCGTAGAACTCGGCGGTGTCCACGTGGTTCACGCCGAGCTCGACCGCGCGGCGCAGCAGCGCGACGGCCTCGCCGCGCCGGTCGCGCAGCCGGTCGAGCTGGGCCGCGCCGTAGCCGATCCGGGACACGGTGCGGCCGGCGAACGTGGCTGTGGGGGTGCTGATGGGTTCTCCTCGTGTCGGGGACGTCGCCGCGGCCCAGGAGAGCGCGGGCGGAACGCGCCGCGGTCCGGTGCGCTCGCCGCCCACCGTACAAGCAGCGAATGACAGATTTCAATAATTGTCATCCAGATGACGGTCGACGGGGTTTGGCTTCCGTTAGTCCCGTGCCGTACGTTCCGCCGTGGAGGCCCGCCCGGCGCCGGCCTCCGGCGAGCCCGATGAGGAGGCCTGATGCGCGGGGAGCCACTCGACGCGGAGACGATCGTGTCGGCCACCGAGGAGGTGCTGCGCCGCCACGGCCCGGAGAAGACCACGGTCCTCGACGTCGCGCGGCTCCTCGGAGTGAGCCACGGGAGCGTGTACCGGCACTTCCCGTCCAAGGCGGCGCTGCGCGAGGCCGTGATCCGCCGCTGGCTCGACCGGGTGCGGGACGACTTCGCCGCAGCGGCCCAGGACTCCGGCCCGACCCCGCCCGACCGGCTGCGCCGCCTCCTCACCGCCATGTTCGCCGCGAAATGGGCCAAGGCCAGGGAGGACCCGGAACTGTTCGCCACCTTCCGGGTCCTCGCGGCGGAGCACAGCAGCGTGTCGTCCGGCCACGTCGAGTTCCTGGTCGGCCTGATCCGCGCGATCGTCGCCGACGGGATCGCCGGCGGCGACTTCGCGGCCGGCGAACCGGCGGCGATCGCGCGGGCCGTCCTCAACGCGACCAGCCGCTACCACGATCCGATGCACGCCGCCGAATGGAGCTCCCCGGAGACCGCGGCCGAGTCCGAGGACGTCATCGCGCTCATCCTCGACGGCATCCGCGCCCGCTGAGCACGATCGGGCCTGGTGGGATCGCGCCGGCTGGTGCACACTTCCCCCATGCCTCACGCCGGCCACCTCGAAGGGCCGGACGGGCTGCGCGTCGAGGCCGTCCGGCTCGGCGACGCCGACGTGGCCTTCGCCCGCGCCCGCCATCCCGATGCGCGCGCCGGCCAGACCTGGTTCCTCCTCACCCGCCGCGGGCGCCTGGTCGCCTACTGCCGCGACGTCGAGGAGGTCGCCGAGCACGTCGACCTCTCCGACCTGCACGGCCCCGGCGACGCGGCCGAAGACGCCTGCTGAAGGCCGTCGGCGAATTCCGGGACGGGCTGGCGGGCGCCGTGTCCGGGCCTAATTGGAAAGACTCTTGACAGTAATGGTGCCGTCCGCGACCGTGAAGACCGTCGACATCTCTTCCTGAGACGCGCGTGTCATCACAACGGCGAACCGTCCCCACCCCCGCCAGGAGAGTCTCCGTTGGTCACCCGCAGATCGTTCCTCGCAGCGGCCGGAACGGCCGCGCTCACCGTCCCGTTCGGACGCGGCCTGCTCGGCGGGCCCGCCCTCGCGGCACCCTCGACGTGCGGGCTCACGCTCGCCAACCACGGCGCGGCTCCCGTCAACGCCTACATCACCGGCCGTGAACAGGGCACCGACCGGCTGATGCTGCTCCGCGCCGACAGCACGCCGTACTATCCCGCGTCGCCCTCCGCGCCGCAGACCCCGCTCCCCGACTGCTCGATCCCGGTCGCCGCCGGCGGCGAGGCGAACCTCACCCTCGGCCAGATGTACGCCGCCCGCATCTACTTCGTGAAGAACGACAGGCTCGACTTCTTCGTCAATCCCGGGCCCGCGCTCGTCGAGCCCGCGTTCGCCAACCCGTCCGACCCCAACTACCTGAAGACCTGGTCGTTCTGCGAATTCACGTTCAACCCGACGCAGCTGTTCGCGAACGTCTCCTACGTCGACCTGCTCACCGCCCTGCCGATCGGGCTCGACCTCGCCGGCGACTCCACGCACACGGTCGCGCCCGCGCCCGCCGGAGCGGTCGACGCGGTCGCGAACGCCCTCGCCGCCCAGGCGAACGTCGACGGGCAGCCGTGGGACCAGCTCGTCATCCGCAAGGGCGGCGGCGTCCCGCGGGTCGTCGCGCCGCAGGACCACATGGCGAGCCACCCCGGCGCCTTCTCCTCGTACTGGGACGCCTACGTCGGCCGGGTGTGGGACAAGTACGCCGGAACCGACCTCCGCGTGGACGTCCAGGGCGGACGCGGCGTCTACACCGGGCGCGTCAACGGCGGCGTGCTCACCTTCAACGACGGGAGCACGTTCGCGCGGCCCGCGTCCAAGGACATCTTCACCTGCAACGACGGGCCGTTCGCCAACAACCCCGGCGACTCCGACATCAAGAAGGGCCTGCTCGCCCGCATCGCCGCCGCGTTCAACCGCAGCACGATCCTCAGCAGCGCCGACCAGCCGAACGGCACCCGCGAGCCGGACTACTACCAGGACCCGACCACCAACCACTGGGCCCGGATCCTGCACGCCAACACCCCGATCGGATACGCCTTCCCCTACGACGACGTCTGCCCGGACGGGCAACCGGACGTGTCCGGCGCCGCAAGCGACGGCAACCCGAAACGCCTCACCGTCACCGTCGGCTAGAGCGGCTCGCCCAGCCGGGGATCCAGGTCCCGGCGGCGTCGTGGCCGGGCGCGGCGGCGGCGAGATGGGCGCGGAGCACGGCGAGCGCCGGATGGCCGTTGTCGCGGTGCCACAGGATCGAGTGCGGGTAGACGGGCATCGGGTCCGTCACCGGGATGCGGCGCAGGCCGTGCCCGGCGGGCCAGACGAGACGGGTCCGCGCGCCCATGAACGTCGCCAGCGCCGGGGTGTCGGCGACCGTGTCGAGGAGCGCGTCGGAGCCGAAGTTGGGCCCGGTCGCCTCGATGGTGAGGCCGAACTCGGCGACGAGGTCGTCGTAGTACGCGGCCCACTCGGTTCCGGGGACGATGCCGGGCATCCAGATCCGGTGCCCGACGAGTTGCGCGAGGGTCAGCGACCGCGCGGACGCCAGCGCGTGCGCGGGGCCGGTGAGGAGTTCGAGCGGCTCGTCCAGCACCCGGACGGATTCGATGTCCTTCGGCAGGGGCCGTCCGGGCGCCGCGACGGCCCGGAACGACGCGTCGATCTCGCCGGACCGGATGGCGTCGACGGCCGTCTCGATGCCGAACAGCATCACCACGTCGAGGTCGATCTCGGGGTGCGCGCGGTGGAACCCGCGCATGAGGCCCGACGCCGCGCCGCGCGAGCTGATGATGTCGACGCGCAGCGGCCGCCGTCCGGCGCGCACGGACGCGACGGCCCGGTCGGCGGCCCGCAGCAGCTCCCGCGCGTGCGGAAGGAACGCCTGCCCGTCGATGCTGAGCTCGACACCGCGCGGCGTGCGGGTGAACAGCCGCACCTCGAGGGCGCGTTCCAGCGCGGCGATGCGCTTGGACACGGCCTGCTGGGTGACCGCCAGCTCGGCGGCGGCCTCCTGGAACTGCCCCGCGTCGGCGGCGGCCACGAACGTCCGGACAGCATCGAAATCCATGCACGCACCCTAGAGTTCCGGATCATGCAGGACACGTACGAAGAGGGTGAGGCCCTGTACTTCGGCGGGGATTACGCCGAAGCCGAACCCCTTCTCCGCCGCGCCGCCGAGGCGGATCACGCGCATGCGGCGTACCTGCTGGGGCGCTGCTGCGAAGAGCTCGGCCGCCCTCAGGAGGCCACGCGCGGCACCTTCCTTGAGGAGGACGGGGAATTGCAGGAGGCGGAGACCTGGTACCGGACGGCCCTGGAGGAGATGGCCGCGCACGAGGACCCCGACGATCGGGATGAGGACTACGAGGCCAACAGCCAGGTCATGGTCAACCTGGCCGACCTGGCCGACCTGCTGGAACGCACCGGCCGGCCGGACGAGGCCCGTGAACTGCGCAGGTGTGCGGCGGGACGGGTGGCGGCGGGCGGGGGCGAATAGCGTCGCCCCGTTCCGGTCGTGGGGTGGGGTGTCGTGCGGCGTCCGTGGAGGGGGTGCGGCAGGATTGGGGGCATGGGACAGGTCGTGGTCACCGCGGAGAAGACGTTCAAGGCGAGCCCGGAGCAGGTGTTCGCAGCGCTCGCGGACTACACGGGCGTGCGTTCGAGGATGCTGACCGAGCATTACAGCGAGTACGACGTGCGTGAGGGCGGGCAGGGCGAGGGCACGGTGGTGCACTGGAAGCTCGCCGCCACGAGCAAGCGGGTGCGCGACTGCCTCTTCTCGGTCAGCGCCCCCGGCGCCGACACTCTCGTGGAGAAGGACGCCAACTCCTCGATGGTCACCACCTGGAAGGTGTCGCCCGCCACCGGGGGCGCTCGGGTCCAGGTGAGGACGACCTGGGACGGGGCCGGCGGCGTGGGCGGCTTCTTCGAGCGCACCTTCGCCCCGAAGGGGCTGCGAAGCATCTACGACGCGCAGTTGGCGAAGCTGGACGCCGAGCTGGGCGCCTGACCGGGCGTCTCGGATCGCGCCGCCGGAAGGGGCGCCCGGCAATGCTCTCTTTGTAGCGGTCCAGATTGGCACGGTCCCATCTTCGGGGCGCTGCGGAACGGAGCCCGGTGCATTCCCCGTCTCCGCCGTGGGCGGGCTTCCGGGACGGTCGGCTTGGACCTGGGGAGCGCGTTGTAGCAGGTCACGCCACCTGAGTCGGGAGGTCGCCCGCCGGTTCGGGTGGTTGTCATCTGTGGATTTCGGGCGCGGGGCGGCTTGTTTCGAGTCGCTTGAATTCTGCGACTTCTGCGTTGGCATTCCGCGCGCGTAAAGGTCGTCGGAGTTCTGTCTGCGACGTTCTCATGTGTTATAAAAATGGTGTGTTACGACGGTTTTCTGATGGTTATCCGCTTGTTTGGCGGCGGGTGGTTGAAAGATTAAGTAGTTGTGCTGCTTGATATCGTTCGAGGGTCGATGTCAAGGGGGTTGTCCGGACGTGGGCCGGGGTGGCGGTGGAGATCAACGTCACTATCAGAGATTTCGCTGATGGGGCGGGTCGGATGCCCGGTTTCAGGAGCGGGCCATCAAAGGGTTACCCTGTGGTAAGGTGCGCTTCCATTAAGGGCTTCATGTTCTTGTATTTCAGTCATGCCGCCCTTCTGATTCATCCCCGTCCACTTGTCGCAAGCGGTCGCCGGTGTGAAAATCGCCACCTAACTATCCGTGCAAAGCGGGTTCTTTGCCGTGTACGCCGACCGTACTACGGCAGTTAGCGGACGGCGCCGCACCGGGGCACTCTCCTGATCAGGAAGAACGGTCATGCCGCGATTGCCGGGTACGGCAGTTCTCTGTCAGCAGAGCCACCAGCGGAAGGCAAAGCGCGGGAGTGAGACTGTTCTATGGCGCCCATTCCAGAGGGGAGCAGTCATGACCCGCCCAGGTGATCATCCGCATCATTCGGGATACCGAGATCAGAGCTCGATGGAAACCGTGCCGATCGTCTCGCTCCGGGCCGGCGACTCGCCGCGGTTGAACGGTGTGGACCGTGCCCACGTCGCGCGGCTCGCCGAGATGGAGACACCGCTCCCGCCCATCCTGGTGGACCGGCGCACCATGCGCGTCATCGACGGGATGCACCGTCTGATGGTGGCGTCGCTGCAGGGCCGCGAGACCATCGAGGTGGTGTTCACCGAGGACAGCGAGGCGGACATGTTCCTGCGCGCCGTCCAGGAGAACATCGCGCACGGGCTTCCGCTGCGGCAGGCCGACCGCCGGGCCGCCGCCGAGCGGATCATCTCCACGCATCCGCACCTGTCGGACCGTGCCATCGCCGAGGTCGCCGGTCTGGCGCCGAAGACCATCGCGTCCATTCGGCGCCGGTCGGCGAAACAGTCGAAGCAGGCGGACGCGCGCGTCGGAAGGGATGGAAAGGTCCGGCCGCTGGACACCAGCGAGGCCAGGAAGCGCGCCGCGGAATTGCTCACCGAGCAGCCGGAGGCGTCGCTGCGGGATGTGGCCCGTGCGGTCGGGATGTCCCCGGCGACGGTCCTCGATGTGCGCAAGCGCCTGGAACGCGGCGAGCCGCCGGTACGGAAAAAGCCGGCCGCGGCCCGCGGCACCGAACCCGGAAATAGGAGTGCGTCAGCGGTGCGCGCGGCCGGCCGTCCGGCCCGGGGTCCGCGTACCGCCGGGGGCGCCAATCCGTCCGTCATCGTGGAGCGGCTTTCCCGCGACCCGTCGCTGCATAGCAGCGAACGCGGGCGGGGCATGCTCCGCCTGCTGCACATCAATGCGGTCAGCCTCGCCCACCCGGATCCGGCCGCGGCGGTTCCGCCGCATTGTGTCGCGACCGTCCTGCAGCTCGCCCGTCACTACTCGCAAATGTGGAGCGACTTCGCCCAGGAACTCGATTCGCGGGCCCAGGTGATCAACCCGTCCGCCTCCGGCCTGTGAAAGGAAAAAGGATCCGCGGTCCCGGTGAGGTCGCGGGTCCCGGTGAGGCCCGCGGTCCCGGTGAGGTCGCGGGTCCCGGCGGCCGGCCGGCCGCCGGGATCAGGCGGCGGTCGGCTTCGGGGCGGGCTCCGGGGCGAGCGGCTCCTCGACCCGCGGCAGGACGCGGTCCAGCCAGGACGGCATCCACCAGTTCGCCCGGCCCAGCAGTTCCATCACCGCGGGCACGAGGACGAGCCGCACGACCGTCGCGTCGATGAGGACCGCCACCCCGAGGCCGAGGCCGATCTGCTTCACCGCGACGTCGGCGGTCGCGACGAACCCGAAGAACACCACGACCATGATCGCGGCGGCGGCGGAGATGACGCGGGCGGTGACCGACAGGCCGCGGGACACCGCCGCCGAGTTGGTGTCGCCGTCCAGCCAGGACTCCCGGATCCGGGACAGCAGGAACACCTGGTAGTCCATCGAGAGCCCGAAGAGGATCACGAACAGGAAGACCGGGACCCAGGTGGTGACCGGCATCTTCTCCGGGAAGCCGACGAGCCCGCCGCCCCAGCCCCACTGGGTCACGGCGGTCAGCACCCCGTACGAGGCCATGATCGACAGCAGGTTCATCACCGCCGCGGTGACCATGATCACCGCGGACCGGAACATCGCGAGGACCAGCAGCATCGACAGCACCAGGACGATCGCGATGACCCACGGCAGCCGCTGCCCGATGAAGTTCGTGAACCTGATGTTCCCCGCGTTCGGGCCGGTCAGGTAGGCGCGCACCCCGGTGCCGGCGGTGGCCCGCGGCAGCGTGTCCGAGGTCAGGGTCTTCACCAGCGCGTTCGTCGCCGCGGCCTGCTCCTGGGTGGTCGGGTAGGCGATGATCATCAGGGCCCGGCCGTCGGCCGCGACGACGGGCGGCGCGACCTCGGCGACCCCGGGCCGGGACCGCAGGGCGCCCGCGATCCGGGCGGCGGCGTCCGGCGCGGCGGCCCGCGACGGGAGCTTCGCCGCCACGATCAGCGGCGCGTCGAAGCCGGGGCCGAACCCCTCGGACATCGTCCTGTACGTCGCGTAGCTCATCGACCCGCGCGGCTGCGTCGACTCGTCCGGCATCGACAGGCGCATGGACAGGACGGGCGCGGCGAGGGCCAGGATCACGGCGAGGGCGCTCACCGTCGCGACCACCGGTCGCCGCTGGATGAACGAGGCCCACCGTCCGGCGGCGTTCGGTTCGCCGGCGGCGTCCGTGCCCGTGCGCCGCCGCCGGAACGTGAACCGGGACGGCTTCGCCAGCCGCGTGCCGGTGAAGCCGAGGAAGGCGGGCAGCAGCGTCATCGAGGCCAGCACGGTCATCGCGACCGTCGCGGCGGCGGCCACCGCGACGCCGTTCATCAGCGACTCGCGCAGCGCCAGCAGGCCCAGCATCGCGATCACGACGGTGATCCCGGCGGTGAGCACGGAGCGTCCGGCGGTGCGCATCGTGGTGACCGTGGCGGTCTCCGGATCGGCGCCCGCCCGCAGCTCGTCGCGGAACCGGGTGACGATGAACAGCGCGTAGTCCACGCCGACGCCGAGGCCGATGCCGGTGGCGATGATGGGGGAGTAGGACGGCGCCGGGAACAGGTGCCCGAGCAGCTTGAGCAGCGACAGCCCGGTGCCGATGCCGAACAGCGCGGTCGCGACCGGGAGCCCCATCGCGAGGAACGACCCGAACGCGATGAGCAGCACGATCATGGCGGCCGCGACGCCGATCCCGTCGGAGGACCCGCCGGACGGTGCGTCGATCTTGTCGACGACGTCGCCGCCCAGCGTGAACGTCACGCCGTGCCCGGACGCCTCGGTCGCCTGCTTCATCAGCTTCTTGATCTCGCTGGTCGGCAGGGACGTGCCCGGTTCGGTGAACTGCACGGTCGCGAACGCGATGTGCCCGTTGCGGGACACGTGCGCGTACGGATCACTGACCCCAGAGACGTGCGGCGCGGTGCGCAGCGGCGCCAGCGCGGCCTCCACCCGGGGGCGCACGGCGGCGTCGGTGACCGGCGCCGCGGACTTGATCGCGACGGTGAGCCGGTCGCCGGACTGCTGGGGGAAGTGCCGGTCGAGCAGGGTCTGGCCGGGGTCGCTGGTGTTGACGTCGTTGTCGGGGCTGGCCCCGTAGAGCTGCCACAGCGTCACCAGGCAGGCCAGGCCGGCGATCCAGGCCAGCAAGGTGGTCCAGCGGTGACGGAAGCAGGCGCGGCCGGCCGTTCCGAGTATCGACATCGTGACCTCGCTAGGAGCCTGGGGTTCGCTGCACGCCGCACCGCGGGCCGTCGCGGCACGGCACGAACGTACGACGGGCCAAAATTTATGTCAAGGCAAGGACACTGGTCAGACCTAGAATTCTGGTCTGACATATTTTGTGTTACGGTGCTGCCATGGCCATGGGACTGCGGGAGCGTCGCAAGCAGGAGACGCGCCAGGCCCTCTCGAACGTCGCGATGCGGCTGTTCGAGGCCAAGGGCTTCGACGAAGTGAAGATCATCGAGGTCGCCGACGCGGCCGGCGTGTCCAAGATGACCGTGACGAACTACTTCCCCCGCAAGGAGGACCTGGTCTTCGACCGGGCCGAGGTGATCATCCGCAGCCTGGCCGACACCGTCACCGCGCGCCCCGCCGGGGAGAACGCGCTCACCGCGATCCGCCGCGACTTCACCGCCCGGATCGCCGCGGAGGACGCCGTCCCCACCCCGGCGTTCGCCCAGATGGTGCAGAACAGCCGCATCCTCACCGCGCGGGTGCGCGAGATCGCCGACCTGCGCGAGCAGGCGCTCGGCGACGCCATCGCCGCCGAGACCGGGCAGGACGACCCGCTGCAGCGGATCGTCGTCGCGCAGCTCGCGTCGGTCCACCGCGTGCTGTTCGGGGAGGCCTTCCGGCGCGTGCTGGACGGCCGGCCGCGCGACGAGATCGTCCGCATGCTCGCGACGGCCGCCGACCAGGCCTTCGACCGGCTCGAGGCGTCGCTGGGGGACTGCTTCATCAAGGCCTGAGCGAATCGGCCTTTCCCGTCGCCGTCCGCCCTCCCTTTCACCGCGCCGCCCTGGCGAATCCTCTTCGTGACCGATGGTGGCCCGCGCACGCCGAATGGCTCCTGAACGCGCGGACGCCACCAGGCGAGGCGCCGCCGGCGGACGCGCACAATCCGGTGGCACCGATCCGCCGAAATGACCGCGGCGTTCACCGCCCGCCCGCACCGGCGGGCACGAAATGGACAGTGCCGAATCCCCTGCCTAGCCTTCCGGTGAAATCGCGAGGAGTGTCGTTCACCCGGAATTCACCACCGTTTCCGAACGTGCTCCCGGCAATTCGTCGAGATGCGAGACGAGGTCGTCCATTGGAACCGGTAGTGGCCGTGGTCATCGGCGATATCGCACTGGTCTTCGTGACCGCCACGCTGCTCGGCGCGGCGGCGCGCAGGTGCGGTCAGCCGGCCGTCGTCGGGCAGATCATCGCGGGGATCCTGCTGGGCCCGAGCCTGCTCGGACGATTGCCCGGCCATCTCGACGGCCGGCTGTTCCCGAGCGACGCGCTGCCCTACCTGACCATGCTTTCGCAGGTCGCCATCGTGGTCTTCATGTTCTCGGTCGGGTACGAGCTGGAACTCGGCGCGATCCGCGGGCACGGCCGGGTCGTGCCGCTGCTCGCGCTGGGCGCGCTCCTGGTGCCGATGGCGCTCGGGATGGGGTGCGTGCTGCTCCTGCACCCGGAGTTCGCCGACCTCGGCATGCGCGGCCACGGCCGCTCCTTCCTGCTGTTCATGGGCGTGGCGACGTCCATCACCGCGCTGCCCGTCCTCGCGGCGATCGTGCGCGAGCGCGGCCTCGCCAGGACGACCGCCGGCGTCGTCGCGACCGCCGCGGCCGGGATCATGGACGCGCTGGCCTGGCTGGTGCTGGCCGCGGCGCTGATCGGTGGCGGCCGCACCGGCCGGTTCCCGCTCCCGGTGACGATCCTGCTGGTCGGCGGGTTCGTGGTGGTGATGCTGGCGGTCGTGCGTCCCGCGCTGGCGTGGTGGACGGACCGGGGCCGGTCGGTGCTGTCCAGCCCGGCGCCGGTCGCGTTCGCGCTGGCCATGGGGAGCGCCTGGGTGACCGCCTCGCTCGGCCTGCACCCGGTGTTCGGCGCGTTCCTCGCCGGCCTGGCGATGCACGGCCGGAAGCGGGCGCCCGACGCGGACGTGCTGCGCGCGATGGACCAGGTGGGGAGCCTGCTGCTGCCGCTCTTCTTCGTGGTCACGGGCCTGTCGCTGAACATCGGCGCGGTCCGCGGGAAGGCCCTCCTGCTGCTCGGGGTCGTGGTGGTCGTCGCCTGCGCCGGGAAGCTGGTGCCCTCCTACGGGATCTCCCGGCTCTGCGGGCTGCCGCCGCGCGAGTCCGCCACGATCGCGGCGCTCATGAACACGCGGGGCCTGACCGAGCTGATCGCGCTCAACGTGGGGCTCGCCGACGGGATCATCGACCGGCGGCTCTTCACCGTCCTGGTGCTGATGGCGCTGATCACGACGTTCGCCACCTGGCCCTTGCTGTCGCTCATTCGGCCGACCCGGGAGCCGGAGGCGGCCGTGCAGGAATACGTCGGCTGACTTCGGCCCCGCCCCCCGCACTTCGACCCCCGCCCATCACACTTAGGCCCCGCCCATCGCACTTCCACGCTGCCCATCGCACGGTTTTCTGTGAAAGTCCACCCCGCAATGACGCGGGCGTGGGCGGGTTCACGTGCTCGGCTTCACGTGCTCGGCCATGCCGTTCAACCGATGCCGTGTGCGCACTTGAACGCGCGCCCTCGCGATGACCCTTGCCTATTCGCGGCGGCGGCCGACACATTTGACACTCCGGCGGCCGCGACGCACGCTTGGGATGCACGGGAAATACGGACCAATTCGTCGACTGTGCGGGGTTTCAGAAAACGACCTGGAATCCATAAAGCGTGTTCTCTGGACGGTTCACCGCCCCGGTCGGCGATGCCGCCGGCCGGGGCCGGACGGGCACGGCGTCCCCCACCGAACACCGCGATCGATTCCGGTCCACGACGGAAGGCAGGCGCACATGACCGGCTACGGGCTGCTGATCTTCGACGGCGCGGACGAGCTGGACTTCACCGGTCCGTGGGAGGTGTTCGCCGTCTCCTCGATCCTGCGCGACGGGGCCGACTCCTCCGCGCTGATCGCCGAAAGGCCCGGCCCCGTGAGCTGCCAGAAGGGCATGCGGGTCGTCCCGAGCCACACCCTGGACGACCACCCGCCGCTGGACGTCCTGGTGGTCCCCGGCGGCGCCGGCGTGCTGCGCGAGCTCGGCAACTCGGCGATCAAGGACTGGATCCGGAAGACCGCCGCGAGCGCCGCGTGGACCGCCAGCGTGAGCACCGGCGCGTTCCTGCTGCACGAGGCCGGGCCGATGCGCGGCCACCGGGCGACGACCCACCACGCCTACACCGAGCGCCTCCAGGCCCTCGACGACGTCACCGTGGTCCCGAACGCGCGGTACGTCGTCGACGGCGACCTGATCACCAGCCAGGGGATCTCCGCGGGCATCGACATGGCGCTGTGGATCGTGGGCCGCCTGCACGGCCGGGACCACGCCCGGGAGGTGCAGTGGCGGCTGCAGTACTACCCCGCGCCGCCCTACCAGGCCGACGAGCCCCTCTGACGCACGGCCGCGCGGACCGGCCGCGGCCGCCCGCGGCCGGCGAGCGCGCTGACATCCCCCGGTGGAAAGGCGAGGAGACCATGCCGTTCATCAATCCCGAGGACGGATACCTGACCGTCATCAACCTGTTCAAGACCGACACCACGGAGAAGCGGGACCGCCTGCTCAAGGAGACGATGGAGGTGGTCGACAGTGTCGGCTACCCCGGCTGGATCTCCAGCACCGTCCACCTGGGCGAGGACAGGCTCGGCACGCTGAACTTCATCCAGTGGCGCGCCGTCGAGGACCTCCAGTCGTGGTACGCGGGCGAGGTCTTCAAGCACCGCGACATGTCGGTCTTCCTGGAGATCATGACCTACGGCCGGCTGCTGCAGGCCGAGGTCGAGCTGAGCCAGTGCCACCCGGACGCGGGGAAGGTCCCCGAGATCTCCCCGGAGCGCGAGGACTACACGGTCGTCGAGATCTTCGACGTGCAGCCGGAGCGGCAGGGCGCGCTGATCTCCTCGATCAGCGCCGCGCACGAATGGCTCGTCGACACCCCCGGCTACCGGTCGCAGAGCGTCCTGCGCGGTGTGCGCGCGCGGGGCCCCAAGGGGGTCGGCGAGCTGGAGACGCTCGGCCCCGACAACTCCTTCGTCGTCGTCTACTCGCAGTGGTCCGGCAAGGAGGCCTACGACGCGTTCCGCTCCGTCCCCGACGACGCGCGGCCGGCCGCCCGCCGCGCGACCGACATCGAGCGGTACGCGCTGACGACCTCCGCCGACTGGAACACCTACCGGGTCGTGCACGCCGGTTCTGCCGACCGGCCGTGAACGCCACCGAATTCCGCACGGTAACGCCATCCGAGGAGCCGCGGCGCAAGGCGCTCGCCATCCGGGAACAATGGAGGTTCGTCAATGCCTGACACGTACGATGCCGTCGTCGTCGGCGGGGGCCCGGCCGGAGCCACGGCCTCGGCGCTGCTGGCCAAGCGCGGCCGGCGGGTGCTGCTGCTGGAGAAGGAGAAGTTCCCCCGCTACCACATCGGGGAGTCGCTCATCCCCGGCGTGATGCCGATCGTCCAGGAGCTCGGCGCCGGCCAGGCGCTCGCCGACCTCGGCGCCACCCCGAAGCGCGGCGTGACGCTCGTGTGGGGCGCCACCCCGGAGCCGTGGACGGTCCGGTTCGACGAGCTGTACGCCGGCGTCATCGAGCCCGGCGAGTTCGACCCGCCCGCCTACCAGGTGAAGCGGGCGGAGTTCGACAACATGCTGCTCATGCACTCGCGGCGGCTCGGCACGACCGTCATCGAGGAGGCCCAGGCGCGCAAGGCCGTGTTCAGCAACGGCCGCTGCACGGGCCTGCTGTACAGCGCGTCCCGCGACGACGAGCTCGTCGAGGTGCGCGCGCCGCTGGTGCTGGACGCGTCCGGCCAGGCGAAGTTCATGGCCCGCAACCGGGACACGGTCATCTGGCACGAGGACCTGAAGAACCTCGCCGTCTGGACCTACTTCCAGGGCGGCGGCCGGCTGGAGGGCAACGACGCCGGCAACATCCTCGTCGAGGCCGTCCCACCCGGATGGCTGTGGATGATCCCGTTCAGCGACGGCACGTGCAGCGTCGGGTTCGTCGCGCCGAGCGCGGTGTTCGCGGCGTCCGAGCTCACCCCGGAGCGGTTCCTGCACCGGCAGCTGGAGGAGACCGGCTTCATGAAGAAGCTGCTCCAGGACGCCACGCAGGTGGCGCAGGTGCGCACCGCCAAGGACTGGTCGTACAGCTCCACCGAGATGAGCGGGCCCGGGTTCCTGCAGGTCGGGGACGCGGCGGCGTTCGTCGACCCGCTGTTCTCCACCGGCTGCATGCTCGCCATGAAGGGCGGGTCGCTCGCCGCGGAGGCCGCCGACCGCATCCTCGCCGACCCCGGTTCCGAGGAGCAGGTGCGCGCGGTCTACGAGAAGGAGTACCACGCCGTCCTGGACGTGGTGCTCGCGTTCGTCCGCATCTTCTACGACCAGACGCAGAAGGCCGAGGAGTACTTCGACCAGGCGCAGGGGCTCGTCGACCCGGACATGTTCCACAAGGCCCGGCAGGACTTCATCGCGCTCATCTCCGGCCTGGCCAAGGCCGTCGACGGCTGGCAGATCGGATAGCGACCGCACGGTCCCCGAAACGGGCGGGCAGGGCGTCCCAGGCGGACGCCCTGCCCGCCCGCGGATTCACCGGGCCCGCGACGAGCGGCGCCCGCCCCGTCCCCCCACCCGAACGCGAGAGCGAGCCGCAATGACCCCAACCGCTCCCACCTGTGACGTGCTGGTCGTCGGGGCCGGCCCGGTCGGCCTGGCCGCCGCCCACGAGCTGGCCCGGCACGGCCTGTCCGTGCGCCTGGTCGACGCGGCCGGCGGCCCCGCCGCCACCAGCCGCGCCCTCGGCGTCCACGCCCGCACCCTGGAGACCTACGACCAGATGGGCGTCCTCGGCGCCATGCTCGCCCGGGCCCGCAGGGTCGAGCACCTCACGCTGCACCAGGGCGGCCGCCTCCTGGTGCGGTTCGACGCCGACTACGACCGGCTGCCGACCCGGCACCCCTACTCCGTCATGATCGACCAGACCCGCACCGAGCAGGTGCTGCGGGACGCGGCCGCCCGCCGCGGCGTCCAGGTCGAGTGGGGGACGCGGCTCACCGGCTTCTCCGACGACGGGGACGCCGTCACCGCGGAGCTCGTCCGCGCCGGCGGGGCCGCCGAGACCGTCCGCGCCGCCTGGCTGGTCGGCGCCGACGGCGGCCACTCGACCGTCCGCAAGGAGCTGGGGCTGCGGCTCCGCGGCGACCAGACCGAGACGTGGCTGATCGCCGACGCCGCGGTGCGCTGCGACCTGCCGACCGACTCCATCCACTGGATGCGCACCCGCGAGGGCGCCGTGATGATGGTGCCGTTCGCGGAGGACGGGCGGTGGCGGCTGGTCGACACCCGCGACACCGACCACGAGGGGGACACCGGCGACGCGGCCCTCGCCGCCCGCTTCGCCCGCAAGATCCGGGCCGGCTGCGGCGCCGCGGTCACCGTCGAGCCCCCGACGTGGGTCTCGGTGTTCACCATCCAGCAGCGCATGGTGCCGGCCATGCGGTCCGGGCGCTGCTTCGTCGCGGGCGACGCGGCGCACGTGCACAGCCCCGCGTCCGGGCAGGGCCTCAACACCGGCATCCAGGAGGCGTGCAACCTGGCCTGGAAGCTCGCCGACGTGCATCACGGCCGTGCCGACGCCCGGCTGCTCGACAGCTACGACGCCGAACGCGTCCCCGTCGGCGCGGAGCTGCTGCGCTCCACCCGCCGCACCACCACGATGATCCAGGCGAGCGGCCCGGTCGCGCGGGCCGCGCTGCGGACGCTGTTCGCGGTGGTCCGCACCGTCCGGCCGCTGAAGTCGCGGATCGAACGGAAGATCATGGGCGGCACGTCGGCGCTGGGCCTGCGCTCCCCGGCCGGGCCGCTCGCCGCCGCGTCCGGCGGCGCGCTCGCCGTGGCGGCCGGCGAGCGCGTCGCCCGGGTGACGTCCGCCGAGGAGGGCGAGTCCGCCGGCTGGCGCTCGCTGCTGGCGGAGCTGCGGCGGCCCGGCTGGTCGCTGCTGGCGTTCGCCGGGGACGGCGACGGCCCCGCGCTGGTGCGGCTGGCGGAGGCGTGCGAGGGCGTCGTCCGGGTCCGCACCGTCCCGGGCCCGGGGGCGGCGGACAGGGAAGGCGCCCTTCCCGGGCCGCTCCGGGACCCGGGCGGGCTGCTGGCGAAGGGCCTCGGCGCGCGTCCGGGCGACTGGCTGCTGATCCGCCCGGACGGCTACCTCGCCGCGTCGGGACGGCTGCCCGGCACCGACCCGGCCGCCGTGGCGGAGTCGCTCGGGCTGCGGCTCGGATCCCGGAAACCGGCGCGGCCCTCGACCGCCCGGTCCTGACCGTCGCAGTCGGCGCTCCGCGAGGCGTCCCGGCCGCGAAACGTCGAAGCCGGGCCCGTTCCGAGGAACGGGCCCGGCTTCATGTGCCGCCCCGGCTACGCCCTGGTGCTGGGGATCCGCCGGGGGAGGGCGATGACCAGCACCAGCGCGACGAGGACGAGGGCGGTGTTGGCCAGCAGCGCGTACTGCGAGCCGTGGCTGAACGCGGCGGCGGCCGCGTGCGGACCCGGGTGGAAG
The DNA here is from genome assembly GCF_008923365.1 of Actinomadura montaniterrae. GTDB lineage: Bacteria > Actinomycetota > Actinomycetes > Streptosporangiales > Streptosporangiaceae > Spirillospora > Spirillospora montaniterrae. The sequence goes on along the minus strand of NZ_WBMR01000062.1, from coordinate 20,279 downwards.
TGCAGGTTCCCGAACAGCACGGTCCCGATGATCGCGATGCCGAGCGCGCTGCCGACCCGCTGGGCGGTGCCGAGGACGGCGCTCGCCGTCCCCGCGTCCTCCGCGGGCACCCGCGCGAGGACGAAGTCCTGGTTGGGGGCGATGACCATCCCGCTGCCGAGCCCGGCGAGCAGCAGCGGGCCGGCGAGCGTCCAGCCGCTCGGGGCGGGTGCGTCGAGGTGGACGACCAGCGCCGCGAGCGCGAGCCCGGCCGCCACCATCACCGAGCCGGTGACCAGCACCATCCGGCCCATCCGCGCCGAGAGCCTGTCGCTGATCGCGGCGGAGACCAGGCTGCCGAACGAGAACGGGACGACGGCGAGGCCCGTCATCAGGGCGCTGCGGCCCAGCCCCTCCTGCCAGAGGATGGAGAGGGTGAAGAACACGCTGGTGAACCCGGCGAAGTAGACGACCGCGAAGGCCGCGCCCGCGGAGAACGACGTCTGCGCGAGCAGGCCGGGCTTGAGCAGCGGGTCCGCTCCGCGCCGTTCGGCGCGCGCCTCCCACACGGCGAGCAGCGCGAACGTGACCGCGCAGGCGCCGAAGCAGGCGTAGCACCAGGCGGGCCAGCCCCTCTCCTGGCCCTCCACGAGGGGGATGAGCAGCAGGAGCAGCCCGGCCGACAGGAGGACCACGCCGACCGGGTCGAACCGGCGGCGGACGAGCGACCGCGCGCGGGGCAGCTGCTTCGCGGCGACCGGCAGCGCGATCGCGCCGATGGCGAGGTTCACCAGGAACACCCACCGCCAGCCGTTCCGCGCGCCCCCGCCGGCGATGATCAGGCCGCCGAGCACCGGCCCGAGCGCGATCGACACGCCGATGGTGGCGCCGAGGGCGCCGAACGCCTTCGAGCGCGCCCGGCCGGTGAACGTCAGCTGGATGGTGGCGGCGATGGCCGGGTAGAACGTCCCGGCGCCGAGGCCCTGGACCGCCCGGGCGGCGACGATCTCGGCCTGGTTCTGCGACACCCCGCAGGCCACGCTGGCGAGCGTGAAGACGGCCAGGCCGATGATGAACACGGGCTTGTGCCCGAAGCGGTCGCCGGCGCGCCCGGCCGGGACCAGCGCGAGGCCGAGCGCGAGGGCGTAGGCGGAGACGACCCATTCGAGGCCGGCGGACGAGGCGTGCAGGCCGGTGCGGATCGTGGGCAGGGCGACGGTCACGACCGTGGTGTCGAGCAGGGCCATGAACGCTCCGACGAGCACGACGGTGACGGCCCGCCAGCCGCGGCCCTCGGACGCGCCCGGTCCGCCGGGCGGGGGCGGGAGCTCCGCGTCCGGCCGGGGGCGGGCACCGCGCGCGCTCACCGACTGCTCCTGGGCTGGGTTGCGTCGGCGCGGCCGGCTTTGCGGGCCGCTGCTGGATGCTGTGGGGTCACGCCTTCGACCTTAGTCCGACATAAATTTATGTCAAGTAAAGAAAGTTGGTCCGGTAGAGACGGCGGTGCCCGCCCGGCGACGGGGTGCCCCGCCGCGCCGCGCACCGCCCCGCCTCGCGCCGTGCTGCGCCGCGTTCTAGGGCCGCGCGGATTCGTCCGGTCCGGCGTGCGGCTTCTGCCGGCGGACGTGCCACTCGAGACCGGCCCACGTCAGCCGCTCCGCGAACGTCAGGGACGGTTCGGGCGGCGCCGGCCCGGGCTCGTCCCGCCTCAGCGCGGACGGGACGCACCAGGCGCTGAGGCCGGCGGCCCTGAGGCCGGCGAGCAGGAACCTGCCCGCCGACAGCAGGACCCCCGGCAGCAGGAACCGCGGCGGCGCTTCCTCGTCGGCCATCGCACCCTCCGTTCCGTCGATCCCGGCTTTTCCGGCCGCACCGGCTCCGCGCCATTCTTGGAGATTTCCGCACAACCGGCGACGGGGGCGGCCGACAGTACCCGGGCGAACCACAGCACCGCCCGGCGTTCAACAGACGCGAATAGGCAGTTGAACAACTCGCGGCGACGGCGCACCACCCGGCGGATTTCGCCACTCCGCCAGGTGCGTTCGTTTCGGCTAATGCCCGGAAGGCTGTTCAACCGGGGTGCCGGGAACTGGCTTCGCGTCACCCTCCTGTGGATCCTTGGGAACGCACGAACGACCCCTAGGCGAGGTGCCCATGAGCGATCTTCAGTCCGTTCCGGCGCAGATACCCGTGGTCATCGTCGGAATGGGCCCGACCGGTCTCATGCTGGCGGGCGAGCTGCGGCTGTGCGGCGTCGACTGCCTGGTGCTGGGCGCCTCGGCGATGCCGCAGAACGAGTCGCGCGCCCTCGGCTTCACGCCCAGCACCCTCGAAATATTCGCGCACCGCGACATGCTCGGCGAGTTCGGTCCGCTGGAGCATGTCAAGGCCGTTCATTTCGCCGGAATCGTGATCTCCGCCGATCATCTCTCGTCCCCCCATCTGCCGGTCATGCGCTATCCGCAGTACAAGACGGAAGCCGTTCTGCGGGAGCGGGCCGCGCGGTTGGGAGCGACCGTCAGGCCGGGTTACACGGTGACCGGAATCCAGGAATGCGGGGAAAGTCTCGAGACGATCGCGAACGGCCCGGACGGAACGGTCAGGGTGCGCTCCCAATACGTCGTCGGGTGTGACGGGGCGCACAGCACGGTGCGGAGAATGGCGGGCCTCGCCTATCCGCTCACGCCGCCGAGCGTGCAGATGCTGCTGGCGGACATCGAGCACGCCGGCCTGCCGAACAACCAGTTCGGCAAGAAGACGCCCACCGGCATGGTCATGTCCGGGCCGCTCGACGACACCATCGACCGGCTGATCGTCTGCGACTTCACCGCGGAACCCCTCGAACGGGGCACCCGGGTCGAGGCGAAGCACCTGGAGCAGGCGTACCGCAACGTCACCGGCGATGCCCTCCCGCCCGGGAGGATCCGCTGGGCGAGCTCGTTCAACGACGCGTCCGGGATGGCGCCGTCCTTCCGCGCGGGGCGGGTGTTCCTCGCCGGCGACGCCGCCCACACCCACCTCCCGGCGGGCGGGCAGGGGATGAACGTGTCCATCCAGGACGCGGTGAACCTGGGCTGGAAGCTCGCCGCCGCCGTCCACGGCTGGGCCCCCGCGGACCTGCTCGACACCTACGACACCGAGCGGCGCCAGGCGGCCGCGGAGCTGCTCGCGAACACCCAGGCGCAGGGGCAGGTCTTCCTCCGCGGCGCCGAGGTCGACCCGGTCCGCGGGCTGCTGGAGCGGCTGTTCACCGTCCCGGAGGCGGCGTCGCTGGCCGCCGACGAGGTGACCGGCATGGCGCTGCGCTACGACCCGGGCGGCGACGCGCCCGAGCCCGTCGGCCGCCTGCTGCCCACCAAGGACCTCCGGCTGCCGGGCGGCGACGGCCCGCCCCGCGGGCTGCTCCGCCACGGGCGCGGGCTCCTCCTGACGTCCCGCGAGGACGGGGAGAGCGCGTCCCTCGCCCGCCCGTGGAACGACCGCGTGGACGTCGTCGCCGTCCCGCGGCCGGACGAGCCCGACCTCCTCGTCCGCCCCGATGGGCACGTGGCGTGGACCTCGCGCGCGGCCGAGCCGCTCGCCACCGCACTCGCACGCTGGTTCGGCTCCGAGAGCTAGAGAAAGGGCAGGTCATGTTCACCACACTGATCATCGCGCGGTTCAGGCGCCCCGACCTCGACGAGATTTCCGGGCTGTTCAAGGAATTCGACGAGACGGACATGCCGCAGCGCATGGGGACCCTGCGGCGGCAGCTCTTCAACTACCGCGACCTCTACATCCACGCCCAGGACTTCGCCGAGGACCACGGCCCCGAGCAGGTGGAGCAGGCCCGGGAGGACCCCCGCTTCGTCCAGATCAGCGCGGACCTGCGCCCGTTCTTCGAGCCCTACGACCCGAGCTGGCAGGGCCCGAAGGACGCCATGGCGTCGTGCTTCTACCGATGGCAGCGATGATGGCCGAGCGCTGGGACGTGATCGTCGCGGGCGGCGGCCCGGTGGGGAGCCTCCTCGCCGCCGCCCTGGCCGGGCAGGGGGTCTCCGTCCTCGTCCTGGAGCGGGACGTCGAGATCTCCGGCCAGACCCGCGCCAGCACGCTGAACTCGCGGTCGATGGAGATCCTGTCCGCGCTGGACGTTCCCGGTCTGGACCGCCTGCCGCACGCCATGACGGGCCACTACGCGGGCTTCCCCGTCGACCTCGACGGGATCGACAGCCCCTGGGCGGGGCTGTGGAAGTTGCCGCAGCCCGACCTCGTGCGCGTGCTGCGGGACCGGGCGGTCGACGCCGGGGCCACCGTGCGGACCGGCGTGGCCGTCACCCGGGCGCAGGCCAGGTCGTCGGGCGTCGTCGCGTACGACGCGGCCGGCCGGACGTACGAGAGCGTCTACCTCGTCGGCGCGGACGGGGCCGAGAGCACGGTCCGCGCGGGCCTCGGGCAGGCGCCGCTGCGCGTCCCGGCCGACCGGCACATGATCCGGTGCGACGTCACCGGGGTCGCCGTCGCGCCCCGCCGGTTCGAACGGCACGGGGACATGGTCGCCACGGCCGGGCCGATCACTTCGGAGATCACCCGGCTGATGCTCTTCTCGCCCCGCTACCGCGCCACCGGCGAGTTCACCTTCGAGGACGTCTGCCGCGACTGGCACGAGGCCACCGGCGAGCGCGTCGACGAGGGCGAGTGCGTCTGGCTCGACCGGTTCTCGAACGGCTGCACGACGGTCCGGGAATGGAGCGCGGGCAACGTCTTCCTCGCCGGGGACGCCGCCCACGACCAGCCACCGGTGGGCGGCAGCTCGCTGAACGCCGGCCTGCAGGACGCGCACAACCTGGCCTGGAAGCTGGCGGCCCTGCTCGGCGGCGCGCCGCGCGAGCTGGCGGCCACCTACGGCCTCGAACGCGCGGAGGCGACGGCCCGGATGCAGCGGAGCGTCCGGGAGCAGGAGGCGCTGATCTTCGGCCCCGACCTGGACCGCCGCGCCGCCGCGCGCGACCGCCTGGAGCGATCCGCCGGGTTCCGCCGGCAGGTCGCGCGGTCCATCGCGGGCCTCGACGCCCACTACATGGGCAGCACCCTGACCGGACCGCGGCTGTCGCCCCGGCAGCTCGCCCGGGCGCTGCGCCGGAGCCCGCTGCCGAGCGAGGAGGCCGCGCTCGGCCGGCAGGGCGTCATCGTCACCGGCGACCGCACCGGGGACCCGCTCCTGGTCGTCCGCCCGGACGGCCACGTCGCCTGGGTCGCCGGGCATCCGAGCACGGGGCCGTCGACCGCCGTCGACCGCTGGTTCGGGGACTTCGTGAAACCGATCGTGATGAATGCGAGGAGCAGTGACTAGTCGAGCACGGCGCGCCGTGATCACCGGGCTCGGGGTGGTGGCGCCGGGCGGCATCGGCACCAAGGCGTTCTGGGAGACGCTGAGCGCCGGCCGCACCGCCACCCGTCCCATCACGCTGTTCGACGCCGAGCCGTTCCGCTGCCGGATCGCCGCCGAGGTGGACTTCGATCCGGCCCGCGAGGGGCTGTCGCCGAAGGAGGCCCGCCGCCTGGACCGGGCCGGCCAGTTCGCGCTGGTGGCCGTCCGGGAGGCGCTGGCCGACAGCGGGATCGCCGACACCGTCGACCGCACCCGCCTCGGCGTCAGCCTGGGCAGCGCCATCGGCAGTTCGACCCGCATGGAGGAGGAGTACGTCGCGGTCAGCGACCGCGGCCGCGACTGGCTGGTGGACCACCGGTTCGCCGTGCCCTACTCCTACCCGTACATCACCGTCAGCTCGCTGGCGACGGAGGTCGCGTGGGCGGCGCGGTGCGAGGGACCCGTCGTGGTCGTCTCCGCGGGCTGCACGTCGGGGCTCGACGCCGTCGGGCACGCGGTGCAGCTCGTCGAGGACGGCACCGCCGACGTGATGATCACCGGGGCGACCGACGCCCCGCTGACCCCGATCACCCTCGCCTGCTTCGACGCGCTGAAGGCCACCACGCCGCGCAACGACGACCCGGCCGGCGGCTGCCGGCCCTTCCACCGCGACCGCAACGGCATCGTGCTCGGCGAGGGCGCGACCGTCCTCGTCGTCGAGGAGTACGAGCACGCCCGCCGCCGCGGCGCCGACATCCGCGCCGAGGTGCTCGGGTACGCCAACCGCGCCAACGCCTACCACATGACCGGCCTGCGCCCCGACGGGCTGGAGCTCGCCGAGGCGATCCGCGCCGCGCTCGCCAAGGCCGAGGTGAGCCCGTCCGACGTCCAGTACGTCAACGCCCACGGCTCCGGCACCCGGCAGAACGACCTGCACGAGACGTCCGCCGTCAAGCGCGCGCTGGGCGCGCACGCCTACGACATCCCGATGAGCTCCATCAAGTCGATGATCGGCCACTCGCTCGGCGCGATCGGCGCGATCGAGATCGCCGCCTGCGTGCTGACCATCCGGAACGGGGTCATCCCGCCCACCGCCAACCTCACCGAGCAGGACCCGCAGTGCGACCTCGACTACGTGCCGCTGGTCGCGCGGCCGCAGCGGACCGACACCGTCCTCACCATCGGCAGCGGCTTCGGCGGCTTCCAGTCGGCGATGGTGCTCGGCGCGGCCGACCTGGAGGCGGCATGACCGGCGCGGTCGTCACCGGGCTCGGCGTCGCCTCGCCGAACGGGGTGGGCACGGAGGAGTACTGGCGGGCGACCCTGGAGGGGCGCAGCGGGATCCGCCCGATCCGGCTGTTCGACGCCGCGCCGTACCCGGTCCGGCTCGCCGGCGAGGTCGACTTCGACGCCGAGGCGTACATCCCCGGCAAGTTCCGGGCGCAGACCGACCAGATGACGCAGCTCGCCATGGCCGCGACCGTGATGGCGTTCGCGGACGCCGGCCTCGACCCCGCCGGCATGCCGGCGTTCGAGATGGGCGTCACGGTGGCGAACTCGTCCGGCGGGATCATGTTCGGGCAGCGCGAGCTGCAGCAGCTGTGGTCGCAGGGGCCCACCTACGTGTCGGCGTACATGTCGGTCGCGTGGTTCTACGCGTCGACCGCCGGGCAGCTGTCGATCCGGCACGGCATGAAGGGGCCCGCGCTGGTGCTGGCCTCCGAGCAGGCCGGCGGCCTGGACGCGGTCGGCCACGCCCGGCGGCAGATCCGGTGCGGCACCCCGCTGATGGTGACCGGCGGCAGCGACGCCTCCCTGGCGCCGGTCGGGCTGGCCTTCCAGATCGCCACCGGCATGCTCAGCACCCGCCGCGACCCGTCCCGCGCCTACCTGCCCTTCGACCGCGACGCCAACGGCTACCTGCCCGGCAACGGCGGCGCCATCCTCGTCCTGGAGGACGCGGACGCGGCCGAGGCCCGGGGCGTGCCGGGCGTCTACGGCGAGATCGCCGGGTACGCCGCGACGTTCGACCCGCCCCTCGACGACGGCGAACCCGGCCCGGACACCGCCGCCTACGACCCGCCGCGCGGCTCCGGGCGCTCGCCCCGGCTGCGGCGCGCCGCGGAACTCGCGCTCGCCGACGCCGGCGTCGCGCCCGGCGACATCGACGTCGTCTTCGCCGACGCCTGGGGATTGCCTGCGCTGGACTGGGAAGAAGCGCGCGCCATCACCGAGCTGTTCGGCCCGCGCGGCGTCCCCGTCACCGCCCCCAAGACCATGACCGGCCGCCTGTACGCGGGCGCCGCGCTCGACCTCGTGACGGCGCTGCTGTCGATCCGGGACGGCGTCATCCCGCCGACCCTCAACGTGACCGAGCCGGCGCCCGGCACCGACCTCGACCTGGTGCTGCGCGAACCCCGCCGCCGCACCGTCCGCCACGCCCTCGTCCTGGCGCGGGGGCTCGGCGGGTTCAACTCCGCGATCGTCGTCTCCGCACCCACCACTCACGCAAGGAGCAGCACATGACCGAGTTCACCGTCGCCGACCTCAAGGACATCATGCTGAAGGCCGCGGACGGCACCGCCCCGGCCCTGGACGGCGACTTCCTCGACACCCCGTTCCCGGAGCTGGAGTTCGACTCGCTGGCCGTGCTGGAGATCGCGACCCTGCTCCAGCAGAACTACCACCTGGTCATCCCGGACGAGGCCGTCGCCGAGCTGACCTCGCCGCGGGTCGTCCTCGACTACGTCACGGCGCGGCTCCGCGAGAGCGAATGATGGCCCGGCACAGCCGCATCATCGGCCTCGGCGCCTACCGGCCGAGGCGCTCGGTCGGCAACGCCGAGATCGCCTCCCGGCTCGGGCTCAGCGAGGACTGGATCGTCAAGCGGTCCGGCATCCGGCACCGGGGCTACGCGGGCCCCGACGAGCCGCTGTCCATGATGGCGCGCGAGGCGGCGGCGAAGGCGCTGGCGGACGCGGGGCTCGACCCCGCGCGGATCGGCGCCGTCGTCGTCGCGACCGTCACGCACCTGTCCCAGATGCCGTCGCTGGCCTCGCAGGTCGCGCACGAGCTGGGCGCGGTCAACGCCGCCGCGTTCGACATGCTGGCCGCCTGCGCCGGCTTCCCGTACGCGCTGGCCGTCGCGTCCGACCTGGTCAAGGCGGGGACGGCGGACCACGCCCTGATCATCGGCGCGGAGCGGATGACCGACATCGTCGACCCCGACGACGCCGCCACCGCGTTCCTGTTCGCCGACGGCGCGGGCGCGGTCGTCGTCGGCCCGTCCGAGCGGCCGGGCATCGGGCCCGTCGCGTGGGGCTGCGACGGGTCCCGCGCCGACGCGGTCGGGATGACCGGCCACTGGCGGCCCGAGCTGCACGGCGACCCGTCCGTGCCGTGGCCGCGCCTCGGCATGATCGGGTGGCGCGTCTACCGGTGGGCCAGGGACGACCTGGCCACCGCCGCGCGCCGGGCGATCGAGGCCGCCGGTCTGGCGCCCGGCGACCTCGACGCGCTCATCCCCCACCAGGCCAACCTCCTGATCATCGACGAGCTGGCCCGGCAGCTCGGGCTGCGCGACGGCGCGGTGGTCGCCCGCGACATCGCCGAGAGCGGCAACACCTCCGCCGCGTCCATCCCGATGGCGATGGAACGGCTGCTGGCCGCGGGCGAGGTGACCAGCGGGATGACCGCGCTCACCATCGGCTTCGGTTCCGGCCTGGCCTACGCCGGCCAGGTCATCGAGATTCCCTGAGGAGCGGCAATGACGGACGTCAGTACCCGGGTGGCGCTGGTCACCGGGGCCACCAGCGGCATCGGCCTGGAGACGGCCCGGGCCCTCGGCAGGGCCGGCCACCCGGTGTTCCTGTGCGCGCGCAACGCGGACCGGGTCACCGCGACGGTCAAGGACCTGATCGGCGAGGGGATCGAGGCGGACGGCGCCGCCGCCGACGTGTCGTCCGGCGCGGACGTGAAGGCGCTCGTGGAGGCGGCGGTGCGCCGCTTCGGCACGATCGACATCCTGGTCAACAACGCCGGCCGCGGCGGCGGCGGGATCACCGCCGACCTCACCGACGAGGTGTGGCAGGCGGTCATCGACACCAACCTCACCGGCACGTTCCGCGTCACCCGCGAGGTGCTCGCGGCCGGCGGGCTCGCCGGGCGCCCGTGGGGCCGGATCATCAACATCGCCTCGACCGGCGGCAAGCAGGGGGTCGTGTACGCGGCCCCGTACTCCGCCTCGAAGCACGGCGTGGTCGGCTTCACCAAGGCGCTCGGCCTGGAGCTGGCCGGGACCGGGATCACCGTCAACGCCGTCTGCCCCGGATACGTGGAGACGCCCATGGCCGTCACGGTGCGGCAGGGCTACGCCGCGGGCCTGGACATCACCGAGGACGAGGTGCTGAAGCGCTTCCTCGCCAAGATCCCGCTGGGCCGGTACTCGACCCCGCAGGAGGTGGCGGGCCTGGTCGGCTACCTCGCCACCGACACCGCGGACTCCATCACCGCGCAGGCGATCAACGTCTGCGGCGGACTCGGCAACTACTGAGAGGCACCGATGCAGATCCGGCAGACCGAGCACGCCATCACGGTCCCGGCCCCGGCCGGCACCGTGTACCGCCTGATCGCGGACGCCGAGCGGTGGCCCGCGATCTTCACCCCGACCGTCCACGTCGAGTACCTGCCCGGGGAGGCCGGGGCCGAGCAGCGGCTGCGGATCTGGGCCTTCGCCGGCGACGCCGTCCGCAGCTGGGTCTCGCACCGCACCCTGGACCCGGTGGCCCGGCGCGTCGCGTTCCGGCAGACGAGCCCGGCGCGGCCCGTCGCGGCGATGCGCGGCGAGTGGCACGTCGTCCCGTCCGGCGAGGGGAGCGAGGTCGTCTTCCGGCACTGGTTCTCCGCCGAGAACGACGACGCGGACGTCCTGGACAGGATCGAGGAGGTCGTGGAGCACAACAGCCGCGCCGAGCTGGACTCGCTGCGCGACGCCGCGAACCGCGCGCACCTCCTCGTCGACTGGGAGGACGAGGTGGCCGTCGGCCCCGGGCAGGAGCGGGTCTTCCGGTTCCTCGCCGACGCCGCGCAGTGGCCGACGCTGATCCCGCACGTGGCGAGGGTCGACCTGCACGAGGACGCCGCCGGCGTCCAGCGGCTGGAGATGGACACCGTGCCGAGCACCGGCGGCGACGTCCACACCACCGTCTCGGTCCGCGTCCTGCTGCCGCCGGAGACGATCGTCTACAAGCAGACGACGCTGCCCGACTTCCTCCACGCGCACGTGGGCTCCTGGCACGTCCGCGAGGACGGCGGCGCGGTCGCGAAGCACACGGTGGTGCTCAAGGAGGAGGCCATCACCGCGATCCTCGGGCCGGAGGGCACGGTCGAGCAGGCCGCCGCGCTGGTCCGCCGGTCGATCGGCGGCAACAGCATGGCGACGCTCCGCCGCGCCCGCGAGCTCGCCCCGACGGCGCCGTGACCGGGATCCTCGAGGGCCGGAGCCTCCTGGTGACGGGGGTGCTCACCGAGTCCTCCATCGCCTACGCGGTCGCGCGCCGCGCCCAGCTGGAGGGCGCGCAGGTCGTGCTGTCCTCCTACGGCCGGGCCGCCCGCATCACCCGGCACATCGCCGCGCGCCTGCCGGACAAGGCCCCGGTCATCGAGCTGGACGTGACCAGCGAGGACGACCTCGCGGCCCTGCCCGACCGGGTCACCGCGCACTGCCCGAGGCTCGACGGGGTGCTGCACGCCGTCGCGTTCGCGCCGCGGTCCGCGCTCGGCGGCGAGTTCCTCAATACCGGGTGGCCGGACGTCGCGACGACGATGCACGTCTCGGCGTACTCGCTGAAGGCGCTCGCGACGGCCTGCCTGCCCGTGCTGGCCGCGCCCGCGTCCGTCGTCGGGCTGGACTTCGACGCCTCGACCGCCTGGCCCGGCTACGACTGGATGGGGGTGGCGAAGGCCGCGCTGGAGTCCGCCACCCGCTACCTGTGCCGCGAGCTCGGCCCGCGCGGCGTCCGGGTCAACCTGGTCGCCGCCGGGCCGCTGCGGACCAAGGCGGCCACCAGCATCCCCGGCTTCGCCGGCTTCGAGGCCGCCTGGCACGGCGGCGCCCCGCTCGGCTGGGACGTGACCGACGCCGAGCCCGCGGCGCGCGCCTGCGTCGCCCTGCTGTCGGACTGGTTCCCCAGTACCAGCGGCGAGATCGTCCACGTCGACGGCGGCTTCCACGCCACCGGCGGCCGATGAACCGAAGAGGAGACCGACTCCGATGACCACCTCGCTGTGGCACATCTGCGAAGGCTGCCAGACGATCCTGTACCAGCCTCGCTTCGCCCGCGCGCTCGGCGTCTGCCCGGACTGCGGCCGCCATGCCAGGGTCGGCGCCACCGACCGGCTGGCGCAGCTCCTCGACCCGGGCTCCGCCGAGCTGCTGCCCATGCCGGACGTCCTGGCCGACCCGCTGGAGTTCACCGACTCCAAGCCCTATCCCGCGCGCCTTAAGGAGGCCCGCCGCGCGACCGGCCAGGACGAGGCCATCGTGTGCGCGCGCGGGCTGATCGACGGCCGTCCCGTCATCGCCGCCGTGATGGACTTCGCGTTCCTCGGCGGCAGCCTCGGGTCGGCCGTCGGGGAGGCCATCACCACCGCGGCCGAGACGGCGCTGGAGGAGCGCACCCCGCTGCTGATCGTCTCGGCGTCCGGCGGCGCCAGGATGCAGGAGGGCGCGCTGTCCCTCATGCAGATGGCCAAGACCAGCGGCGCGCTCGCGCGGCTCGACGAGGCCGGCGTCCTGACGGTCTCGCTGGTCACCGACCCGACCTACGGCGGCGTCGCCGCGTCCTACGCGACGCTCTGCGACGTCATCCTCGCCGAGCCGGGCGCCCGGCTCGGCTTCGCGGGCCCCCGCGTCATCGCGCAGACCATCCGGCAGTCGCTCCCGCCCGGCTTCCAGACCGCGGAGTTCCTGCTGGAGCACGGCCTGATCGACGGGATCGTGCCGCGCGCCGCCGTCCGGCCGACGCTGGCCAGGCTGCTGCGCATGGGCACGCCCGCCCGGGACGGCGGGCCGGCCGTCCGCGATGCCGTCGCCGTCCGCGAGGCCCCGGTCGTCCGCGACCCCGGCCGGCTGCCCGAGCACGACCCGTGGGAGACCGTCCGGCTCGGCCGCCACCTGGACCGCCCGACGGCCCTGGACCACCTGGCGTCGGTGTTCGACGACTTCCTGGAGCTGCGCGGCGACCGCCTCGGCGGCGACTGCCCGGCGATCGTCGGCGGGTTCGCCCAGCTCGGCGACGTCCCCGTCATGGCCGTCGGCACCCAGAAGGGCCACGACCCCCGGGAGCTGACCGCGCGCGGGTTCGGCATGGCGACGCCCGCCGGCTACCGCAAGGCGGCGCGGCTGATGCGGCTCGCCGCCAAGCTCGGCCTGCCGATCGTGACGCTCGTGGACACCCCGGGCGCCTTCCCCGGCCTGGCCGCCGAGGAGCACGGCCAGGCGATGGCGATCGCCGAGAACATCCGGCTGATGGCGTCCCTGCCGGTGCCGATCGTCACGGTCATCACCGGGGAGGGCGGCAGCGGCGGGGCGCTCGCGCTGGCGGTGGCGAACCGGGTCCTGATCTTCTCCAACGGCACCTACTCGGTCATCAGCCCGGAGGGGTGCGCGTCGATCCTGTGGAAGGACACGGCGGCGGCCCCGAAGGCCGCGCGGAACCTGCGCATCGACGCGCGGGAGCTGCTGCGGCTCGGCATCGTGGACGGGGTGATCCCGGAGCCGCCCGGCGGCGCGCACCTGGCGCCGGGCGAGGCGTCCCGCACCCTGCGGGCCGCGCTGACCGGTGAACTCGCGGCCCTGCTGGGCCGCCCGGCGGGGGAGCTGCTGGCGCAGCGCCACGAGCGGTTCCGCAGCTTCGGCACCCCGCCCGACATGGACGATCCACGCGTCGAGCGCGACGTTCAGACGACGAGGGCAGGACGATGACCGCAGACGAGACCGCCGCGGAAGAGACGGCCACCGGGGGGACCGCCGCGGAGGAGGCTTTCGAAGAGGTCCGGGTGGGGCTGGCGAGGCTGCTCGCCGACCTGCCCCGGCTGCCGTCGGCGCTGCGGGTGCAGGCCCGGGACGTGGCCATCGAGGTCACCTGGGACGCCCCCGCGGCCCCCGAGGTCGCCGCAGGCGCGGAGGTCGCCGCGGGCGCGGAGGTCGCCGCGGGCGCGGAGGTCGCCGCGCCGCCGGCCTTGCCGTCGGCGCCCCAGCAGAGCGACGCCGGGCTCCTCCACGTGGTCGCGCCCACGGTCGGGGTCTTCTACCGGGCGCCGGAACCCGGCGCCGCCCCGTTCGTGGACGTCGGCACCGTCGTCGAGTCCGGGGAGCAGGTCGCGATCGTGGAGGCCATGAAGCTGTTCCTGCCGGTCGAGGCCGAGCGGCGCGGGCGCGTCGCGGCGGTGCTCGTGCAGGACGGCGCGTCGGTGGAGTACGGCGAGCCGCTGCTCGCGCTGGAACCGATCGAGGCGTGACCATGTTCCGCACCGTGCTCATCGCCAACCGCGGCGAGATCGCGCTCCGGGTCGCCCGCACCTGCCGGGAGCTCGGCGTCCGGGTCGTCGCGGTCCACTCGACCGAGGACCGCGACAGCCTGCTGGTCCGCTTCGCCGACGAGGCCGTCGCGATCGGGCCCGCCCCCGCCAGGCGCAGCTACATGTACGCGCCGGCCATCCTGGAGGCCGCCCGGCGGACGGGCGCCGAGGCGATCCACCCCGGCTACGGCTTCCTGTCCGAGGACCCGGACTTCGCCGCCGCCGTCGCGAGCGAGGGGCTCACCTTCATCGGGCCGCCGAGCGGCGTCGTGGCGGCGCTCGGCGACAAGACCCACGCCCGCGAGCTGCTCAGCGCCGCCGGGATGCCGCTGCTGCCCGGCAGCCTCAAGCCGCTCGCGGACGCGGCCGCCGCCCACCGGCTGGCCGACGAGATCGGCTACCCGGTGATCATCAAGGCGGCGATGGGCGGCGGCGGCCGCGGGCTGCGGGTGGTGCGCGCCTCCGCGGACTTCGCGGAGGCCTACCGCGAGACCCGGGCGCAGGCGCTGTCGCTGTTCGGCGACTCGCGCGTCTACGTCGAACGCTACGTCGCGGCGGCCCGGCACGTGGAGATCCAGATCCTCGCCGACTCCTACGGCAACGTCGTCCACCTCGGCGAGCGCGACTGCACCGTGCAGCGCCGCCACCAGAAGCTGATCGAGGAGACCCCCGCGCCCGGCCTGCCGCGCGAGACGGTCGAGCGGATGGGCCGCGCGGCCGTCGAGGGCGCGCGTGCGGCCGGGTACGTCGGCGCCGGCACGTTCGAGTTCATCGTCGACGACGCGGGCGACTTCCACTTCCTGGAGGTCAACTGCCGGATCCAGGTGGAGCACCCGGTGACGGAGCTGGTGACGGGCATCGACCTGGTCGCCGAGCAGCTCCGCGTCGCGGCGGGCGAACCGCTGGCCCTCGGCGAGGTGGAGCGGCGCGGCGCCGCGATCGAATGCCGGATCAACGCCGAGGACCCGGCGCGCGACTTCGCGCCCGCGCCGGGCACGCTCACCGAGTTCGTCCCGCCCGGCGGGCCGTTCGTCCGCGTGGACACCGCCGCCTACCAGGGCGGACGCGTGTCGCCGGCGTACGACTCGCTCATCGCCAAGCTGATCGTGTGGGCGCCCGACCGGGAGCAGGCGATCGCCAGGTCCGCGCGGGCGCTCTCCGAGTTCCGGATCGGCGGGCCCGGCATCGCCACGACGGCGGGGTTCCTCGCCGAGACGGTGACGAGCCCGGCGTTCCGCGTCGGCACCCACACGACCTCGTCCCTCACGCCCCCGGCGCCGGGGAACTGAGCGACGCCCGCCCCGCGGAGCCCGCATCGGGTGATGGAGAAGTCCGCCATCGCCCGATGCGGGCTTTCGGTGCTCGGCCCGGGGGCCGCGCAGGCGCTCCATTCCGCCGTGGTCATGCGTACGCCCCGCCCGTTGAGGCGATCCACCTGATCGGTGGCGCTCCACGGGCAGGGCGTCGGCGGGGCGGCCGTGCGGTCGGTCGAAGACCGTGCGGTCAGTCGAAGTTGGCGTAGGCGAAGCGGGTGTAGATCTCGCGGTCGCCGGTGAACGGGCGCCGGCCGTGCATGACGCGCGAGTTGTCGACCATGACGACGTCGCCGGGCCGCCAGGGGATCGCGATCTCCACGCGCTCCGCGGCGTCGATGATGTCCTGCCGCAGCTCGTCCGGGATCGGCGTGCCGTCGGCGAACGCGCACGCCACGCGGTCGTGCTCGTAGCCGCGGGCGATGGAGCCGGCGTAGACGGGCTCGCCGCCCGAGCGCGGCCGGGTGAACGCCGGGATCGTGTACTCCAGCGACAGCATGTCGCCGTCGAAGCTGAAGGCGTGCTCGGCCTCCGGGACCTTCGGGTCCGGGCCGGACAGCTTCGCGGTGGCCTCCTCCACCGACGACACCTCGAGGAAGCGGGTCCAGATCCGCGGAGGGGCGGTGAAGCTGTACTTCAGCGGCTTGGCGGAGAATGCCTCCCGCGAGTCGGGCTTGAGCCCCTCCACCGTCCGCGCGCCGTCGTAGAGCGTCGTCTCGCCGCCCTCGTCGGCCGGACGGACGCAGTAGAACCACAGGACGTCGGGCGAGAACGGCATGTACCGGAGCTCCGAGTGCGGGCCGATGCGCTCGGTGCCCGCGACGACCGTCTGCAGGGTGTCCTTGCCGTCGATCTTGTCGCGGTTCGACCCGCCGTGGCTGCGGAAGCGGGTGCTGAACCGCTCCGCGAACGAGCAGAAGCTCTCCACCCCGCCGGTGAATCCGCGGAACATCAGCGCCCCGGACTCCCGGAAGGCGGCGAGCACGTCGTCGCGGGAGAGGTCGAGCAGATCCTCGCCGTTCCCGGAGACCAGGGTCCCCCCGTTTTCGGTCAGTGGCGCCGTGTCGAGCTTTGGCATGGGTTTCCTTTCCCGGATCGGATGAATTCAGGTATGCGGAATGACGCAGAGTCCTGTGGAAACCGGGCCGCCGAAGACCCGCATAAAGCCGACTTTCGCAGCCTCCCCGGTAAAGGTCAACGCCGCCGGCGGGCGCCTCGCCCGGGCGCGGGCATTGACAGCCGTCCGGTGGTGCGCCGGCGCGGATGTCGCACTGCGGGCACGGCTCGGCGATCATGAACAATGATCGCTCGACGCCTTGGGATCCGCTTGGATCATGGGCAATGACCTGCGGGAACGTCTGAACGGCATTCGCGTGAGACAGTAGGCCGGTGATGACGTAGTCGGCTGTTCAACTGCTTTCCTGCATCAGTTGAGCGTCCTCCACGGCCTCCGCCAGTTCGCCGGACGGAACGGGATCGGGCGGTCTCGCGGCCGCACATCTACACTCGGCACGGCGACCTTCCCGCTCAATTCGCCGGCGTCCGCCCGGCCATCCCGTGAGGAGTCCCGACAATGGCGCTCGACGACAATGAGCGGGCCGTGGCGGAGTTCCGGGCGAGCCGGGGCGGCCTCGGCGGGCCGTTCGCAGGCGCCCGGATCGTCGTCCTCACCACCGGCCGCGGCGCGGCCGGCGGGAAACTCGTGCAGCCCGTCGCCTTCCATTACGGCGAAAAGGGGAGCCTGCTGCTCGCCGCCGTTCCCGCCGATGACGGCACCCTGCCGGAATGGTACGGAAACGTGCTCGCGGACCCGCGGGTCTCGGTGGAGACCGGCACGGCCGTCATCGAGGCCGACGCCCGCCCCCTCACCGGATGGGAGCGCGACACGGTGTACGCCCAGCTGGCCGAGGTGACCCCGGGGCTCCACGAGAAGCAGAGGCTCCTGGCCGAGCCCGTCCCGATCGTGGCGCTGCGGACCCGCTCCCGCGCGCGGCTCGCCGCGGAACCGTGGGGAGACGAGCTGAAGGCCGTGCACGACGGGTTCCGCCGGGAACTCGCGCTGATCCGCGAGGAGATCGCGGCGGGCGGGCCGAAGCTCGCCGCGCAGCTGCGGGTCAACTGCCTGACCGCCTGCGCGATGCTGCACCGCCACCACGTCACCGAGGACGACGAGGTCTTCCCGAAGATCGACCGGCTCCACCCGGAACTCGCCGCCGCGGTGCGGGGCCTGCGGGAGGAGCATCGCCGGCTGGCGGAGCTGGTCGGCCGGCTTCAGGACCTCGCCGCCGACGAGACGAGCGGTTCCGCGGCGGTCCTCGCCGAGGTGGACGGGCTCACCGCGGAGATCGAGGCGCACCTCGACCGCGAAGAGGAACGGCTCGTCCCCGTCCTGAACGCGCTGAAGACGAAGTAGCGGTGGCCTCCGGCGCGCGGCTCACTGCGGGCCGCTCAGGTTCTCCCAGTGCTCCTCGCTGTTGAAGAACCACGCCGCCGCCCGCGACAGCTGCCACGCGTGCGGGTAGTAGCTGCCCTTCACGGCCAGTTCGATGGCGGCGCGCAGGGTGGGCCGCTCGTCCAGGGCCCACTGCACCGCCTGCTGCGCGTCGCCGATGCTCTCGGGGACGACGCCCGGCCGGGGCTCGTCCAGCTTCTGCTGGGCGAGGTGGGGGAAGAGCAGGGCCGACACGGAGCTCGCACTGTGCAGGTAGTAGTCGAGCAGCCGGTAGACGGCGGCGCGCCGGTCGGCGATGCCGAGGCTTCGCTCGGCGGCCTCCGCCGCGTAGACGCGCACTAACTCGTGGCAGGCGTAGCGGCCGGGGGCGTGCCCGGTGAGCAGATGCACGTCGCACAGGTCGTCCAGGGCCGCCTGCGCCTGCGACCAGCCCGACCCGCACAGGGCGGCGACGGCGGGGACCGAGAAGTCGGGGCCCGGATGCAGTCCGAGCAGCGGGAACACCTTCGCGGCGGTGTCGCTCAGCTTGGCCTGCGACAGCGAGAACGCGGCCCGGATGCTCGTCGCGGGCTCGCCCGTTTCCAGCGCGTCCAGGCGGCCTTGCTCGTCCCTCATCTCGGCGACCAGCGCGCCCAGCGGAAGGTCGGGATGTGCCGCGGCGTAGGCGGTCGCGTTGCACAGGGCGAGGGGCAGCCGGGCGCACAGCGCGATCAGCTCCCCGGCGGCGCCCGGATCGGCGGCCACCCGCTCGGTGCCGAGCGCCCTCGCGAGCAGGCGGTGGGACTCCTCGTCCGTCAGGCCGGGCACGGTGACCAGGTGCGCGCCGTTCCCGGCGGCCAGGCCGATGAGCCGGTGCCGGCTGGTGACGAGCACCAGGCAGCCGGGGGAGCCGGGCAGCAGCGGGCGCACCTGCTCGGCGTCCCGCGCGTTGTCCAGCACGATGAGCATTCGCCTGCCCGCGAGCGTGCTGCGGTAGAGGGCGGCGAGCCGGGCGGTGTCCGCGTGGGTCTCGGACGGCGGGACCCCGAGCGCGGTCAGGAAGCCGCTCAGCACCTCGGCGGGATCCACCGGCGGCCCCGAGGAGGAGAACCCGCGCAGGTCGGCGAACAGCTGCCCGCCGGGGAACCGGTCGGCGACCTCGTGCGCCCAGCTGATCGCCAGCGCCGTCTTCCCGATGCCCGCCATCCCGGTCAGCGCGGCCACCGCCACCCTGCCCGCCTCGGGCGAGTCCTCGCCCAGCAGGCCGGACAGCAGCCCCCGCTCGCGGTCGCGGCCGGTGAAGTACCGCGCCGACGCGGGCAGCTGCCTCGGCACCGCCGGGACGAGCGCCGGCGGCTCGTACGCGAGCCGCGCGCGCGGGATGTCCTGGCGGAGGACGCGCAGGTGCGCGCTGGTGAGCTCCTCGCCGGGGTAGATCGCGAACTCGCGGTCCAGGCGGGTGCGGAGGTCCTCGTAGATGTGCAGGGCCGCCGCCTGCTGGCCGCTCCCGGCGAGCGCGATCATCAGCCGGGCGTGTACCCGCTCGTTCAGCGGCTCCGCCGCGGCGAGCGCGTGCAGCCGCGGCAGGACCCGGTCGTGGAGCCCGAGGCCGCAGGCGATCTCGGCGCTGCGCACGAGCACGTCGGACAGCTCCCGCCGGTACATCGCCACGCAGGGCTGGTTGTGCAGGACCTCCAGGTCCGCCAGCGGGTCGCCGCGCCATAGCCGGAGGGCCTGCTCGTACAGGTCGCACGCCCGGTGGTCGTCGCCGGCCGCGTGCGCCGCGTCGGCCCGGGCGACCAGGGCCCTGAAGGTGAGCAGGTCGAGCTGCTCGGGACGCACCTGGAGGCGGTAGCCGCCGACGGCGGAGGCGATGACCTTGGTGCCGTTGCCGTCCGGCACGAGCAGCTTCCGGAGCCGGCTGACGTGCGCCTGGATCAGGCTCGGTGCGGTGCTCGGCGCCGACTGCCCCCACAGCACCTCCATGATGGTGCCGCGCCGCACCACGCTGCCCGGTTCCAGCGCCAGCAGGCCGAGCAGCGCGCACCGGCTGGGCGGCCCGAGGTTCAGCGGCCTCCCGTCGAGCGAGGTCTCCAGCGGACCGAGGACGCCGAGCCACAGCCCCTGCTGCGGCCGTCCCGGACGCGGCTGCCTGACCGGCTCCTGCGGCGGCGGGTCGTGCTCGATCCGGGCGGGGGCGGCCGGACGCGCGGCCGGGCGCACCGGCGAGGCTGAGCTGAAGGCCAGCTCGGCGGCCTGGCTGGAGTCGAGGCCGAGCGCCTCGGCCAGTGCCGACACCGAGCCGGGGCGCGGGCGCGAATGGCGGCCCTGCTCCAGGTCGCGGAGGGCGGCGACGCTGATGCCCGCCTTCCTGGCGAGCTCCTGCTGCGTCAGGCCGGCTCTGTTGCGGTGGGTGCGCACCAGGTCGGCCAGCGGGATGGTCGACTCGCCGTTTCCTCGGCTCATGAGCTAATTCCCTCTTCGTTCGGCCTGGTGTTGAGGGGTGAGGACGGTCGGGGGCGGGTGCGTCGCCGACCCGCCGGGCGAGCGGACCCGGGCATGCCGCCGCGCCGCCGGGAGCGATCCAAGGCCCGGCCGTGGGCGCGGGCCCGCGGCCCTGCCGGGC